>NZ_JAKSXG010000008.1:0-322478 GCF_022380625.1 Pseudomonas sp. DP-17 | reverse complement strand
CACCTGAACTACTGTGGCGGGTTCGCGAGCAAGCTCGCTCCTACAGTGGAGTTACCTGTAGGAGCGAGCTTGCTCGCGAACATCGCCGCTCCCATGCCAAAGGTAGGAACAGCAGTTCAAAGCCCAGACGTCCCGACCCACGAGAACCCCATGTCCCGAGTCAACAAGACCGTCTTCATCCTCGTCGCCATCGTCGCCCTGATCCTCGGCCTCACCGTCCAGAAGGTACTCAACCAGCGCCACCAGCTCGATCCGACCGTACTGCTCGACGCCGGCATCGTGATCCTGCCGCAGACCCGCAGCGTCCCCGACCTCGCCTTCACCGGCCAGGACGGCCAGCCGTTCCAGACCGCCAGCCTGAAGGACAAGTGGTCCCTGCTGTTCTTCGGCTACACCTTCTGCCCGGACGTCTGCCCCACCACCCTGGCGCAACTGCGCGAGCTGCAGACCAAGCTGCCGCCGGAAGTGGCGAAGAACCTGCAGGTGGTGTTCGTCAGCGTCGACCCGCACCGCGATACCGCACCGCGCATCAAGGAATACCTCGGCTTCTTCAATGCCGGCTTCAAGGGCATCACCGGGTCGGAAGAAAACGTACAGAAGCTGGCCAACGCCATGAGCATCCCCTACATCCCGGCGGATACCAGCAAGCCCAACTACACCGTCGACCACAGCGGCAACCTGGTCATCATCGGCCCGGACAATACCCAGCACGGCTTCATCCGCGCCCCGCTGCATAACGACAAGCTGGTCGCCCAGCTGCCCGGCGTGGTCAGCGCGAACCACTGAACCGCGACACCGTGTCTCACCCCTAACGGCCACCCGATAACGGTGGCCGTTGTTTTTTCCGTGTCATTCGCGCTTTACCCGGACAAATCCGAAGTTTCTGCTAAACCTCCTCTCAGGGCTCTGGCGCGGTGTAACACGCGGCCTTGAAGCTTTCCTGTGAAATTCCTGACCCCGTAGTCAATGTAAAAAATCTGCTACAGGAAGCCAGGCATCAGGAATGACTCATACTCCATATTAGAAACATTAATTAACACCTATGCCTGAGCCTGTTGCAGGATTACCGGGCCTTTCGGTGGGCATGGGGAGCCTCTGATGGGTGGTCATTCACGGCGAGGATGACATTTCCGTCCGGTCACAATAGGCAATTAGGCTAAACGCCAGGGTCCACGCGGCCTCGGTGGCGACCGGAAAACTGCGGGTCCGAATGTGACTTGTAGTTATCGCTTCGTACCACTCCAGAACTTCTTGATGCCCTCCAGGTTCGATTGCACAATGCCGCGGCCACCGGGTCACAGCCCGGACAGAGAATAAGAACTAGACCGTTGCCAGTTCGACAACCCGGGTCGCCGACGTAGTAGCCCGGACAATCCCAGGATCACGCAGGAGATTTGCAAGTGCAGATCGGTGTACCCCTCGAGACCCAAGGCGGTGAGACGCGGGTCGCAGCAACGCCGGAGACGGTCAAGAAACTGATCGGGCAGGGCCATCAGGTGGTCATTCAGAGCGGTGCGGGCGTCAGCGCCAGCCAGCCGGATGCCGCCTATGAGGCCGTTGGCGCGAAGATCGGCACTGCCGCCGATGCCTTCGGTTCGGAGCTCGTACTGAAGGTTGTCGCACCCAGCGAAAGCGAGCTGGCGCAGATGAAGCCGGGTACCGTACTGATCGGCATGCTCAATCCCTTCAATAACGAGAACATCGCGCGCATGGCCGAACGCGGCGTCACCGCCTTCGCCCTCGAGGCCGCGCCGCGTACTTCCCGCGCGCAGAGCCTGGACGTGCTCTCCTCCCAGGCCAACATCGCCGGCTACAAGGCCGTGATGCTCGCTGCCAACCACTACCCGCGCTTCATGCCCATGCTGATGACCGCCGCCGGCACCGTTAAGGCCGCCCGCGTACTGATCCTCGGCGCCGGCGTCGCCGGCCTGCAGGCCATCGCCACGGCCAAGCGCCTGGGTGCGGTGATCGAGGCGTCGGACGTTCGCCCGGCGGTGAAGGAGCAGATCGAGTCCCTGGGCGCCAAGTTCGTCGACGTACCCTACGAGACCGATGAAGAGCGCGAGTGCGCCGAAGGTGTTGGCGGTTACGCCCGCCCGATGCCGGCCTCATGGATGGAGCGCCAGGCCAAGGCCGTGCACGAGCGCGCCAAGCAGTCGGATATCGTCATCACCACTGCACTGATTCCGGGCCGCAAGGCGCCGACCCTGCTGCACGAGGCGACCGTCGCCGAAATGAAGCCGGGCTCGGTGGTCATCGACCTCGCGGCATCGCAAGGCGGCAACTGCCCGCTGACCGAAGCCGACCAGGTGGTGGTCAAGCACGGCGTCACCATCGTCGGCCTGAGCAACCTGGCCGCGCTGGTGCCGGCGGATGCCTCCGCACTCTACGCACGCAACCTGCTCGACTTCCTCAAGCTCACCCTGACCGCCGAAGGTTTCACGGTGAACCTGGAAGACGACATCGTCGCCGCGTGCCTGATGTGCCGTGACGGCCAGATCGTGCGCAAGAACGGCTGAGCCCTTCTTATATAAGAACGCGCCGGACCCCGCGTCCGGCCCTGAAGACCGGTGAGAAACTATGGAAGACATGCTGATCTCCCACGGCATCTACAACCTGATCATCTTCGTGCTGGCGATCTACGTCGGCTACCACGTGGTCTGGAACGTCACCCCTGCCCTGCACACCCCGCTGATGGCGGTGACCAACGCCATCTCGGCGATCGTGATCGTCGGCGCCATGCTGGCTGCCGCCCTGACCGTCACCCCGCTGGGCAAGGCCATGGGCACCCTGGCCGTGGCCCTCGCTGCAGTGAATGTGTTCGGTGGCTTCCTGGTCACCCGCCGCATGCTGGAAATGTTCAAGAAGAAAGCGCCGAAGGCGGAGAAGCACTGACATGAGCATGAACCTCGTCACCCTCCTCTACCTCATCGCCTCGGTCTGCTTCATCCAGGCGCTGAAAGGCCTGTCGCACCCGACCACCTCGCGCCGCGGCAACCTGTTCGGCATGATCGGCATGGCCATCGCCGCGCTGACCACCGTCGCCCTGGTGTTCAAGATCAGCAGCGAGATCGCCACCACCGGCATCGTCTACGTGATCATCGGCCTGCTGGTCGGCGGCACCGCCGGCTCGATCATGGCCAAGCGCGTCGAGATGACCAAGATGCCGGAACTGGTCGCCTTCATGCACAGCATGATCGGCCTGGCTGCCGTGTTCATCGCCATCGCTGCCGTGGTCGAACCGCAGTCGCTGGGCATCGTGCAGAACCTGGGCGACACCATCCCGACCGGTAACCGCCTGGAGCTGTTCCTCGGCGCGGCCATCGGTGCCATCACCTTCTCCGGATCGGTGATTGCCTTCGGCAAGCTGTCGGGCAAGTACAAGTTCCGCCTGTTCCAGGGCGCTCCGGTACAGTTCTCCGGCCAGCACATGCTGAACCTGGTGCTGGGCCTGACTACCCTGGGCCTGGGCCTGCTGTTCATGTTCACCGGCAACCTGACCGCCTTCGTCGTGATGCTGGCCCTGGCCTTCGTCCTCGGCGTGCTGATCATCATCCCGATCGGCGGCGCGGACATGCCGGTGGTCGTGTCGATGCTGAACTCCTACTCCGGCTGGGCCGCGGCAGGTATCGGCTTCTCGCTGAACAACTCGATGCTGATCATCGCCGGCTCCCTGGTGGGCTCCTCGGGTGCGATCCTCTCCTACATCATGTGCAAGGCGATGAACCGCTCGTTCTTCAACGTCATCCTCGGTGGCTTCGGCGCCGAAGCCGACGCTGGCGGCCCGGCGGGTGCGAAGGAAGCCCGCCCGGTGAAATCCGGTTCGGCCGACGACGCCTCCTTCCTGCTCACCAACGCCGACAGCGTGATCATCGTTCCCGGCTACGGCCTGGCGGTGGCCCGTGCCCAGCACGCGCTGATGGAACTGGCCGAGAAGCTGACCCATCGCGGCGTCAACGTGAAGTTCGCCATCCACCCGGTTGCCGGCCGTATGCCGGGCCACATGAACGTCCTGCTGGCCGAGGCCGAAGTGCCCTACGAGCAGGTGTTCGAGATGGAAGACATCAACTCCGAGTTCGGCCAGACCGACGTGGTGCTGGTATTGGGCGCCAACGACGTGGTGAACCCGGCTGCGAAGAACGATCCGAAGTCGCCGATCGCCGGCATGCCGATCCTCGAGGCCTACAAAGCCAAGACCGTGATCGTCAACAAGCGCTCGATGGCCAGCGGCTACGCCGGCCTGGACAACGAACTGTTCTACCTGGACAAGACCATGATGGTCTTCGGCGACGCCAAGAAAGTCATCGAAGACATGGTCAAGGCCGTCGAATAAGACGACCGCAGGTCCCAAGACACCGGCCTCGCGCCGGTGTCTTGCTTTCGGGCAACACGAAAATCGCTGGACATTGGTAGTAAGAAGGCCCCGGCCGGGCGATTTTTCGACCTTGGTATAAGAGCCAAAAATCGCCGAGTCCCTAGACTGGCGGCCTCGCACTTCCTACTGCCCGAGGTTTTCCCATGTTCCGTGATCGCGTGCGTATGTCCTCCCTGTTGGACAAGGTGATGACTGCCGACCAGGCCGCGGCCCTTATCAAGGACGGCATGACCGTCGGCATGAGCGGTTTCACCCGCGCCGGCGAAGCCAAGGCCGTTCCCAAGGCCCTGGCGGAGCGCGCCAAGCAGGAGCCGCTGCGCATCAGCCTGATGACCGGCGCCAGCCTGGGCAACGACCTCGACAAGCAGCTCACCGAAGCCGGCGTGCTGGCCCGTCGCATGCCCTTCCAGGTCGACAGCACCCTGCGCAAGGCGATCAACGCCGGCGAGGTGATGTTCATCGACCAGCACCTCTCCGAAACCGTCGAGCAACTGCGCAACCACCAGCTCAAGCTGCCGGACATCGCCGTCATCGAAGCCGTCGCCATTACCGAGGAAGGCCACATCGTGCCGACCACCTCGGTGGGCAACTCGGCCAGCTTCGCGATCTTCGCCAAGCAGGTGATCGTCGAGATCAACATCGCGCACAACACCAACCTGGAAGGCCTGCACGACATCTACATCCCGACCTACCGTCCTACTCGTACGCCGATCCCGCTGACCAGGGTCGATGACCGCATCGGCAGCACCGCGATCCCGATCCCGCCGGAAAAGATCGTCGCCATCGTCGTCAACGACCAGCCGGACTCCCCGTCCACCGTGCTGCCGCCGGACGACGAGACCCAGGGCATCGCCAACCACCTGATCGACTTCTTCAAGCGTGAAGTGGACGCCGGCCGCATGAGCAACAGTCTCGGCCCGCTGCAGGCCGGTATCGGCAGCATCGCCAACGCAGTGATGTGCGGCCTGATCGAGTCGCCCTTCGAGAACCTGACCATGTACTCCGAAGTACTGCAGGACTCGACCTTCGACCTGATCGACGCCGGCAAGCTGCGCTTCGCCTCGGGCAGCTCCATCACCCTGTCGAGCCGCCGCAACGCCGACGTGTTCGGCAACCTGGAGCGCTACAAGGACAAGCTGGTGCTGCGCCCGCAGGAGATCTCCAACCACCCCGAAGTGGTCCGTCGCCTGGGCATCATCGGCATCAACACGGCGCTGGAGTTCGACATCTACGGCAACGTGAACTCCACCCATGTGGGCGGCACCAAGATGATGAACGGCATCGGCGGCTCGGGCGACTTCGCCCGCAACGCGCACCTGGCCATCTTCGTCACCAAGTCCATCGCCAAGGGCGGCAACATCTCCAGCGTGGTGCCGATGGTCAGCCACGTCGACCACACCGAGCACGACGTGGACATCCTCGTCACCGAAGTGGGCCTGGCCGACCTGCGCGGCCTGGCGCCGCGCGAGCGCGCCCGGGTGATCATCGACAACTGTGTACACCCGTCCTACCGCGACGCCCTGAACAGTTACTTCGCAGCCGCCTGCGAGCGCGGCGGCCATACCCCGCACATCCTGCGCGAAGCCCTGGAGTGGCATATCAATCTGGAGGAACGCGGCCACATGCTGGCGGCGAGCTGATTCCACACGCATTGCGGGCCATTCAGCAATGAATGGCCCGCAAGGGTTTACAGCCGGAAAAAAACCACGTAAAAACACTCCTGAACAGATTTTTATCCCGCTCCAACTGTTCAGCTTCCCCCGCCGCCAGCTTGGCCGGCACCCTTGAAAAACCTCAGACGCCCGCCCTTTGTGCACCAGAATGGAGCGCAACGATACAGTTCACCCCGAAAAAGACCATTACAGTTCAAAATTACAATCGCCTGACCAGCCGCAATACCGTGCAACTGTACCTGTCATCCCTGACCAAAAAGTCAGATCATATGCTCAATCCATTCAGCAACTGACTACTCGCCACAAGCGAGAAGGATGACCACCATGGAACGTACCCTCGGTTCCGCAGCTCTGAGCACCACCCGTAGCACCTCCAGCGCCCACCGTGGCCTCGTCGGCACCGTTCGCCTGTGGCAGCGCCGCATGGAAAGCCGCCGTCAGCTGGCCCGCCTGGACTCCCGCCTGCTGGCCGACGCCGGTATCAGCGAAGCCCAGCGTTACGCCGAACTGAACAAGCCGTTCTGGCGCTGATTCAACAGTACAACTGAGCCACACTCTCCAGGCTCGCCGTAACTGTACTGGTAAGTTCGTTGCCCCGGCCGCTCAGCCAGAGCGGCCCTCGGGCAACAACCCCTCCTTCTCCGCCCTTTCGTCCAGCAGGTTGCGATACAGATCTGCCCAGACGCGCCCCATCGCCTCAGCCGTGAACAGCTCCTGATAGCGAGCTTCCGCGTGCCGCCCCATTTCCGCTGCTGCTTGCGGATTTTCCCAACACCATTTCATCGCCTGACGGAACGCCGGGGGATCGCTCGGTGGCACCACCAGGCCGGTCAGCCCGTTGGCATTGATGAAGCTGGTACCGGTGCCAATCTCGCTCGAGATCATGGGCTTGCCGTACATGGCGCCTTCCAGCAGGGAAATGCCGAAGGCTTCCGAGCGCAGGTGCGAGGGGAAGACGATCGCCCGCGACAACTGCAGCAGGGCAACCTTGTCCTCCTCGCTGACACGCCCGACGAAACGCACGTGGGACTCGACGCCCAGCGCTGCCGCCTGAGCCTTCAACTGCTGTTCCAGGGGGCCAGCACCGACAATCACCACCGGGTACCCGGTGCCCTGCACGGCTTCCAGCAGGATGTGCAGCCCCTTGTAGTAGCGCATTACGCCGACGAACAGGAAGAACTGCTCCCCTACCTCACGGCGCCAGCGTGCCGTGCACTCCTCGGACGGAACGGGGTAAGCCTGCTTGTCCAGCCCATAGGGAATGACTTCCGCCTTGTGCTGGTAACGACGCAGGGTCTCGCTGGAGCCCAGGTAGTTGGGCGAGGCGGCGACGATGCGGTCGGCGTTACCTAGGAAGCGGTGCATCAGTGGCTGATACAGTTTCACTAGATACTTCTGACGAACGATATCGGAGTGATAAGTGACCACGGTCGGCTTGTTCACTCCGGCGACCAGGTCCACCAGGTCCATGAACGGCCAGGGGAAATGGAAGTTGACGATGTCCGCCTCGGTGGCCAGCCTTCGAAATTGCGGTATGACGCTGTAGGAGAAACCGGTCGACGCCAATTGAAGATCCAGGCGCGCACGGAACACCTGGTGCCCGTCAACGATCAATTCGCCTGGCTCCGGGTTGGCGCTGAGGGTCAGCACCTGATTCTCGATGCCGTGCTTGTGCCCGGTCCGGCAGAGCTGGTTGATTACCTGCTCGATGCCGCCCACCGAGTCCGGCAGATAAGTCTTGAAGAAGTGCAGTACGCGCATTCAGCCTCCCACAGCTTTTTGGTAGGCATCGCGGGTGATATGGGCGCAACGCTGCCAGCTGAATTGCCTGGCGCGCTCGAGTCCCAGCTCCCGGCAACGCTGGTGCAACACCGGGTCTTCCACCAGTTTTCTAATGGCCTCACACATGCCCTGGGGCTCCTGGGCATCGACGTACACCCCGGCCTCTCCAGCCACTTCCGGTAGAGAGGAGGTGCGCGTCAGCACCACGGGAACGCCACTGGCCATGGCTTCGAGCACGGGCAGGCCAAAGCCTTCGTACAGTGAGGGGAACAGCAGAGCCCGAGCGCCCGCCAGCAATTTCGCCAGCGCCTCGTCGCTTTGGTAGCCCAGCACTTTTACCCAGCCCTCGCGCATAGCCGAGGCCAGGGTCTCATCCAGCGCAGCGTGCCGCCAGCCTGGCATTCCGGCTATCACCAAAGGCAGGCGGGAGCGCAGATTGCGGGGCAGCAGCGTGTGAGCGCGCAGGGCCAGTTCCAGGTTCTTGCGTGGTTCCAGGGTGCCGACGCAGATCAGGTATTGCCCGGCCACCAGATCGAGCGCGGCCAGCGTTGCATGCAGTGCCTGCTCCTCACGAGGATGAAAGCGCGGCGCGCAGCCCAGGGGCGCAACTATCACTCGTTCTGCAGGCAGGCCGAAGTGTCGGCGAATTTCCCCCGCGACATGCTCGGAGTCTGTCAGCACGCACTGCGCCCGCTCCACGCCACGGCCGACATGCCGCTCGATCTCGGCGAGTCGGTCGGCGGGCTGGGTTTGCGGGAAGTGCACATGGGTCAGGTCATGCAGGGTCATGACCATCGGGCCGTCGAACTCCAGGGGCCACAGGCTGGGCTCGTGGTACAGATCGATCGAACGTTGCCGCAGCCCACGGTCAAAGCTGCTCTGCTCCAGCCAACGGCGAATGCGGTAGGCGCCCGGCACGCGCTTGGCCAGCGCCACCGCCCGGGAGTAGCCCGGCAGGACGTTGGGCAACTCCATCCCCCAACGATCTCCCAGGAAGTACTCCACTGACAGGTCCGGTCGTTCCACCAGTGCCTGCGCCAAAGCGGCCGTGTATTGCCCGATACCGGTCCTCGGCGCTTTCAGCACCCCCGCGTTAAACGCAATCCGCATCAGCACGCTCAAGCTTCGGAAGCCCGGATCGGCGGCGAGTCACTTCCACCATGATTCGGTCAAGCAGTTGATGGCTCGCTTCGCGCCAGCCGATCCACTGCCACAGGGCCAGGTCGGCGGAGGCAGGGAAGCGGCCACTGGCTTCATATTCGTCAATCAGGCTCGCGAGGGAATCCGGGGCTTCCAGATCGAAGTAGGCCATGTAATCGCGACCGATCTCACGGAACACCGGAATATCGCTCGCCATGACCGGCAGCGAACGCTGCATGGCCTCCACCAGCGGCAGGCCGAAACCTTCGGCATGGGACGGGAAGACCAATGCTCGCGCACACGCGTAGGCATATTCCAGGCCGGCATCGTTGAGCTGGTTGAACATGAACAGGCGCTTTCCTAGCTCAGGGTGCCGGTGGATGCTGCCAATCAGGCCCTCGCTCTTCCAGCCGATCTTGCCGATGATGCACAGGCGTGCGTCCGATCCTTTGGCCCAGAGTTGTGCAAAGGCATCGAGCAGATACTGGTGATTCTTCCGCGGCTCGATGGTGCTGACCATCAGGTAGACCGGTGCCGCATCGTCGAAGAGCTTCACCAGCTTAGGATCCAGCACGCTGTCGCGGCGGCTAAGGTCCAGTTCAGAGCCCAGGTAGAAGTAGTCGAACAGGCGCTTCTCGGCTTCGGCCGGCCCCAGTCGGCGGACTACCTCGTTTCGCACTTCATCACGCACCGTCTGCGAGATGGCCATGAAGCCGTCGGCGGTGCTGGCCACCCAGCCGAACCAGCGGTCGAAGACCTTGGTCAGCCCAGCATCACAGAACTGCGAGTGCGTCAGGGGAATAAGGTCATAGATCACCGAGACAATCACTACCCCCTGCTGCTTGAGTTTGTCGGCCAGGGCGTAGAAATCCACATGCCAGGAGGAGTCCAGCATCAGGAAAACGTCGCCTGGCCTGGTCTCGAGGTCAACACTGCGTTGCCGGGTGAGACCCAGGCGACGCTCCAGCCAGAGCAGCAGGCGGATCGGCACCGTCAGGCTGAGGCCTGCGATGCGCCAGCTCCAGAACAGCGCTTTGCGCCCGACTCCCTCATCACGAATGCGCAGTAGCGCAACCACCCGCGCATAGAGTCCCCAGAACAGAAGACGGGCGTGATCCAGACGATGGATCCAGCGACGGATCGCACTGGGCTCGTCACTCCTGGCCGTTGGGATGAGCTCCAGCACGCGTCTGAGCTGGCCATCTTGCATAACCACCGGGATGCACTCCACCTTGCCTTGGCGCCCTTCAAGGTGGCGGATGACGTTGCGCACGACTCGCTGGATGCCGGAGTTGAGGTCCGGGTGCTCGTAAACGTAAGTGCATTCGATCAACAGACGCGTCATGACAGACTCCTGCTCAGGCCTGCGGGCTGAGTGTGGCCCTGCCGTTCAATGGACAACTGGGCTCCCAGCCAGGAGTAACCGATGAAGTTCTCTCGGCTGTTGTTGATGACATGGAAGATCATGGCGCAATCGCGCCACTCGTAATTGCCATCCAGGTGGGAGTCGAATCGGGAAAGACTCAGGGAGACGGAGTAGTTGCCTGACCCGAGTCGCATCGGAAACGCGTAGCGATAGATCACCAGTTCGCCAGCCCTCAGGTTTTCCTGGGCCTGTTCCAGGCGGTGCGAGTTGATGCCGTACATGGCCTGACCGAGCCGGTCCTTGAGCATGAAGCCCAGCACCAGTCGGTCGATGTCCTGCTTCACACGGATACCCACTTCGAGGACGACCGGACGGCCAACCTCCACGACATCGAGTTGCTCGCCGTCGCCCCCGACGATCCTTACGAACTCGGTCTCCGCTTCGCCGGTGCCGGAGATCGTCCGGGTCTTGCCGTTCTCCAGCATTTCCTGGCGCGCCATCTGGTTCAGGCCATTGCCCATGCGGGCGTGGTAGTAGTCCATGACCATTTCCGGCTCGCCCTGCATGATCATCCTGCCGAACTCCAGCAGTACCGCCCGATCACAGATGGACTGGATTGCATAACGGTCGTGGGACACGATCAACAGCGTGGTACCCGCCTCCCGGAAACTACGAATGCGCTCGAAGCTCTTGTGCTGGAAGTAGGCGTCACCCACCGACAGCGCTTCGTCGATGATCAGCACATCGGGGCGGCGGGCTGTGGCAACACTGAACGCCAGGCGCATCTGCATGCCGCTGGAATAGGTGCGCACGGGCCGGTCGATGGCATCGCCGATTTCCGCGAATTCCTCGATGGCCGGCATCAGCCGTTCGATCTCGTCACGTTGCAGACCCAGCAGCTGGGAAGCCATGTAGACGTTCTGGCGACCGGTGAAATCGTGGTGGAACCCCATACCCAGCTCCAGCAATGCCGAAACCAGCCCCCCCACACTGCAGGTGCCACTGGTGGGCATGGTGGTGCCAGTGATGATCTTGAGCAATGTACTTTTGCCGGCACCGTTGGATCCCACGATACCTACCGCCTCGCCCGGCCTGATATCCAGGCTGACGTCCTGCAGCACCCAGTTCTGCTGATGCCGCAGCGGGCCTCCAGGAATGATCCACTCCGCCAGACGTGACCAGCGCGTCGGGTACTGCCGATAGGCCTTGCCCAACTGTTCGATGCGTATATGTCCCATCAGAGTTCGTCCACCATCTCACCGGATCTTGCGCGGAAGAGGGCCAATGCCAGAACGCATAGAACGCAACTGACGATGACCAGCGGCAGCAGACTCGACCAGTCCGGCCAGCGCCCATTGAGGAACAGATTCTGGTAGGCCTCGATGAGCGCACTCAGCGGATTGAGCTGGACCAGTCGGCGAATCTGCTCGGGGAGAATGCTCAGCGGGTAAACGATGGGCGTAAACCAGAACCAGAACTGCAGGGCGATGCCGAAGATCTGCCCGACGTCGCGAAAAAATACGTTGAGCAGCCCCAACAACATCCCCAGCCCCATGGCAAACAGCAGCTGCAGCCCCACCAGCAGCGGGAACGCAAGCAAGGCGATGCCCGGCAAGCGGCCGGTGATGAGCAGAAAGCCGCAGAACAGGCCGAAGATGATGGCGAAGTTGATCAGCGAACTGCAGGCGCTGATCACGGGCAAACAGATACGCGGAAAGCTGAGCTTCTTCAGCAGATTGGCGTTATCGAGAAACATCGTCAGACAACGGGAAACAACTTCGGAAAACAACCCCCACGTCAGCAGACCGGAGCACAGGAAGACGCTGTAGGCCAGCTTGTCATCCACACCGGGCAGTCGGGCACGCATCACCTCGGAAAAGATCACCGTGTACACCACGATCATCGCCAGGGGATTGAGTACCGTCCAGGCCGCGCCCAGCAACGACCCCCTGTAGCGCGACTCAAACTCTCTGCGCACACTGCCTGCGATAAAGCCGCGGTAGTGCCACACACCTCTCAACATACTCAGCGACATCAAACGATCCTGCCGTAAATATCCTCAAAGCGGACGATATCGTCCTCGCCCAGGTATTCCCCGCTCTGCACCTCGATCATCACCAGATCGATCACGCCCGGATTCTCCAGGCGATGACGGTGGCCCGCAGGGATATAGGTGGACTCGTTGCTGTTCACCAGCCGCACGGATTCGCCGTTGGTGACCTTGGCCATGCCCTGCACCACGACCCAGTGCTCGCTGCGGTGGTGATGCATTTGCAGCGACAGGGCGGCACCAGCCTTGACCACGATGCGCTTGATCTTGAAGCGCGGGCCTTCTTCCAGAACGGTGTAGGTGCCCCACGGGCGGCTCACCGTCCGGTGCAGACGGTAGGCTTCGTTGTCGCTGTCCTTGAGTTGCTTGACCACCTTGCGCACGTCCTGCGCACGGTCAGCCCGCGCCACCAGAATCGCATCGGCAGTCTCGACCACGACCAACCCTTCGACGCCCACGGTGGCAATCAGCCGACCTTCGCTCTGTACGTAGTTGTCACGGCTATCGACGAATATGGCGTTGCCGGCAGCGCGGTTGTTGTCGACATCGGCATCCACCAGGGCGCTCATGGCGGTCCAGGAGCCGATGTCGCTCCAGTCGAACGCCGCCGGAATCACCGCAACGCGGTCCGAGTGCTCCATCAGCGCATAGTCGATGGAGATGTCCTCCAGAGCGCAGAAGTGATCCGAAGGCAGCTCCTGCTGCACCAGGTTGCCGAACTCGGCCGGCTGGCTGGCCATCTGGCAGGCGATGGCCATTTCCAGCATCTGCGGCGCGTGCTTTTCCAGCTCGCTGATGAAGGTGCCGACGGTGAAGCAGAACATGCCGGAATTCCACAGGAAGGTACCGGCCTGCAGGAACCCTTTGGCGGTATCCAGGTCCGGCTTCTCGACAAAGCGCTTCACTCGGCTGCCACCCTTGGCGTCGAGGGCATCGCCCATCTCGATGTAGCCGAAGCCGGTTTCCGGTGCATTGGGTACGACACCGAACGTCACCAGCTGTCCTGCCTCCGCCAGCTCCACCGCGTGCTCGACGCAACGGGAAAAAGTCTCGACATCACGGATCAGGTGATCCGCTGGCATCACCACCATGGTGACGTCATCGCCGTGCAAGGCGCGCAGTGCCAATGCAGCAACTGCAATGGCCGGAGCAGTGTTGCGGCCAGCCGGTTCGAGGATGAAATGTCCCCGCTGACGCAGCTTGGTCGACTGGAAATGGTCCTTGCTCTGGAAGTAATAGTCACGGTTGGTCACCGTGACGATGTGTCCTTCCGAGCCCAGCAAACTGGCTGCGCGGCGGTAGGTCTTGCTCAGCAGCGACTGGCCGTCGGGCATCGCCATGAACGGTTTGGGCTGGCCTTCACGGGAAACCGGCCACAAGCGGGTGCCAGCACCACCGGAAAGGATGACGGGGACGAGCATGGATCACTCCTTGTCAACGCGACGCAGGTCGGCGTCAACCATCATGTGAATGAGGTTCTCCAGACTGGTTTTCGGGCTCCAGCCCAGTACGCGCTCGGCCTTTCCAGGGTTTCCCAGCAGCACGTCCACTTCCGCCGGGCGGAAGAAGGCCGGGTCGATCACCACATGATCCTGGTACTTCAGACCTACGTAGTCGAAGGCGATGCGGCACATCTCGCGGACGGTGGTGGTCACCCCGGTGGCGACGACGTAATCATCCGGATTTTCCTGCTGCAGCATCAGCCACATGGCTTCGACGTAGTCGCCGGCGAAGCCCCAGTCGCGCTTGGCGTCGATGTTGCCCAGGCGCAGTTCGCTCTGCTTGCCCAGCTTGATGCGGGCCACCGCGTCAGTGACCTTGCGGGTCACGAACTCGATGCCGCGCAGGGGCGACTCGTGGTTGAACAGGATGCCGCTAGAAGCGTGGAGCTTGAAGCTCTCGCGGTAGTTCACGGTGATCCAGTGACCATAGAGCTTGGCCACGCCGTAGGGGCTGCGCGGGTAGAACGGGGTGTTCTCATCCTGCCGCTCTGCCTGGATCAGGCCGAACATCTCGCTGGTGGATGCCTGGTAGAAGCGGGTTTCCGGGCTGAACTGGCGGATGCCTTCCAGCAGGTGGGTTACCCCGAGACCATCGACGATGCCGGTGGTCACCGGTTGGTCCCAGGAACTGCCAACGAAACTCTGGGCACCGAGGTTGTACAACTCGTTTGGACGCGACTTGATGATGGCGCGCTGGGTCGAGCAGGCATCAGCCAGATCGCCCTCCAGGTACGTCAGCTCGCTCTCGATACCCAGCTCACGCAGACGCCAGCGCGTATCGGTACTGCGACGCGCAACCAGTCCGTGGACCTTGTAGCCCTTTTCCAGCAGCAGTTTCGCAAGGTAGGCGCCGTCCTGACCGGTGACGCCGGTGATCAGAGCACTTTTTGTCATTGTTCTAGCATCCGTGAAGGCCTGCGGTGCAAATACCAGGCAGGCTCGTTGTAGTTATTTCGGATCCACATCCGGGTGTAGCGCTGTTGCAGGGCTCCCACTCGCGCCATGGCTGGCTGACCGAGTTGACCGAAGACCCTTCTTGCCTTGCGGCGGATTACTCCACCCATTCCCCTCACTCCCGCAGCACGCGAGCATCCCAATCATCCAGCACATCCCGGAGCGTCTGCTCCATGGCGTAGACCGGTCTCCACCCTGTCTGCTCCTGCAACTTGGCGGGGCTGCCACAGACCCGGCGCTGTTCCGCACGCCGCAGTCGTTGCTGATCCTGACGGATCTCCAGCTCGGCAGCGACCAGCGAAGCCATCTGCTCGATCAAATCACGGACGCGGTACTCACGCCCCGAGCAGACGTTGTAGACCTCCCCCGACTGCCCCTTTTCCAGCAGGTCGAAATAGGCTGCGAGCACATCGCGCACATCCAGGAAATCACGGGTGACATCGATGTCTCCCACCTCGATAAACGCATCCTGCAAACCGTGACGAATCCGGGCAATCTGGCGCGCCACCGCGGGCAGGACGAAGTCGGCCTTCTGTCCGGCCCCCACATGGTTGAACGGGCGTGCCACCATCATGCGCCATGGCTCGTTGAAGCTCCACTGTTGGCACAGCAACTCGGCAGAAAGCTTGCTCACCCCATAGGGATTGCGTGGCCTGGGCAACTGCAACTCGGTGATCGGCAACTGCTCCTCGCCTACTTGTCCGTAGACATCGCCGGAGCTGACGTAAAGAAATGCTCCGGAGAATCCGCAACGCTTGAGCGACTCCAGCAGGTTCAGAGTGCCCATCAGGTTGACCTGCAGGGTCCCGGCCGGATCGCGAAACGACTGCGGCACGAAGGTCTGCCCGGCAAGGTGAATCACCGCGTCCGGCACGGCCTCGCGCAGGTAGTCATCGAAGGCTCCAGGCTGGCAGAGATCGACGCGCGGCGTATCCATGAGTTGCCACCCATCACGGGGTGTTGCGCGCAACCTCGAGCCCACAAAACCGGAAAGTCCCGTTACCAGCAGTCGTTTGTCCAATGGCCAGTCTCTCTGATTGTTCTGGAAGAAAAAAACCGGCAAGGGCTGACCGGTCAGTCATCTATCTCAGCGTCGCAGGCCCAGTGTGGCATTCACTGGAATGCCATCTCCTTCGAGGCGCGCCGCTTTCCCGTCTGACACTACCCAATCCATCGCAGTTCGCGCTCTGGCGAATGGACATTCTGGCGCCACCGAATGACAACGCCTGCTCCGGGCAGCCACTTCTCCTGGCCTGCAGCGAAAGTGAATCACCAAGGCCGCCGTATCTCCTTCTCGCTGCGCACGTCCTTCCCGAGCATCTGCCGTGACGGGCGCCAGCCACCCACCCTGGCGCCTCTCCGGATACTCTCTTTCACCAAACCCTGTGCCTTGCGGATTCAGGTGAAACTCCACCTCACGTGCGGAGCAACAGGAGCGAAGGTGAACCCGATGAGTCGCAGTCTATCGACCCACGGCATGACCACGCCGCCGAGCAACCACTCTTGGCATGACGCATTGCCGTCGACTCTAAGGCTTGCGAGCGATGATCACCTGGCTCTTGGGAAGCACCTCATCCAGTGCCCGCTTGATCTGCTTCCCTTTGGGCATCGACAGAATCGCCCCCCAGGTATCGCGCCACTTCTCGATCATCGGATGGGAGTCCGCGGTTGCGAGGTCGGCATGCTCCACGGCCCAGTACAGCATCCACCAGATGGTCCGATAGAAACCGTAATGCAAGCGGCGCTCGATAATCAGCCCGGCATCGGCAACCAACTGGTCGAACTCCTCCCGCTCGAAGATGCGGATGTGGTTGGGCTTGCGGTAATAGCTCTGCGGCGCCAAGCCCTTCTGGGCGTGCTCGCTGGCAGCGTCGGGAACCGTCAGCAGGAACAGTGCACCCGGCTGGGCAATTCGCGTCAGCTCAGCCATGAATTTCGCGGGGTCGTCAACGTGTTCCAGCACTTCCATCGCAATGACGCGGGAGACCCGGCCATCAGGGAGCGGGATCGGATCTGCGTCGGTGACCAGCGGATGCACAGCACGCGCAATGGTCTCCTTCACCCGAAGCACAGCCTTGCTGACATTGTCCTGGCTGATGTCGGCCACGAAGATTTCCGCACCCTGGCGTCCGGCAAAGGTGGTGAATCCTCCGTCGCCGCAACCGATATCGAGAACGGAATCTTCGGCGGAGATGGGAAACCCCTCGATCAGCTCGCCGGTTTCATTGCGGAACCAGCCGCTGAGCGACATATCGATCAGCCCCAGCTCCGGCAGAACCTCCGCCGGCTCCGGCTCTCCATTTCTAGCCGGATCGGCTGGGGCAACCGTGGGTGCCTGCAACGCTCTTTTCAGTCGAGAAAACATTCGATCCTCTGGTGCAACGGATTAGTCCGGCTGACCCAATGGCGCCTGCGACAAAGCCTGCGGACGACGGGTGATGTCATCGGCAATTCGGGCTCCCCTGCGGCGCAAGGGCATTTCGACAAAACGGTAGTTGAGCTCCGCCAGCGCAGCGATCAGCACCAACGCCAAGGCAAATGCCCCGATGACGTAAGTGCCGGTATCGGCAGCCGCCTGCGGGAACATCTGGAAATGCAGCTCGCGAACGAAGAAATAGATCGGCACGTGAATGAGATAGACGCCATACGAGCGAGCGCCGAGCCAGAGCATGAACCGCCGCAACGGTGCACTCCGGCAAAACCAGTCCTGATCGTACGAAGCCAGCCAGACCAGCAGCGCCGATACCAGCGCGATCGCCCCCACCCGGTAGACCAACCCTTGGGCATAGGTCGACGCCAGATAGGTCAGAGTGGCCACTCCCGCCAGCAGCAGCGCAGGGGCCAGCAGGGGAATCCGAGAAACAAATGCCGGCTTCCACGCCATGAACGACGGCCTGCGGCTCCAGATCGCCAGTAGAACCCCCATGGCCAGGGCGTCGGTACGGAAGGCCATCAGCAACGGCGTTCGGGCCTGCAGTACCTGTACCGCGATAAGCAGCAATAGCACGACCGGCAGATAGCGGCGTGACAGGAAGATCAGCAGCGGGAAGATCAGATAAAACTGCTCTTCGAGCGACAGGCTCCAGTACACGAAGGTCGCCCCGTACTCACAGCGCATGAAGCAATGGGCGAACCGCACGTTGGCAAAATTCAGGATACCGGCAAGGGTGGCCTGGAGGTTGTCCTGCAAAAGCCCGAACACACCGCTCTTGTTGAAGGCCACTACCGCCAACAGCGTCAGGGCCAGCCAGAGCCATGCCGACGGCAGTAAGCGCCAGATACGCCTGACCCAGAATGCCTGGGCCACTGACAGCGACTCGCGCCAGCCCCCACAGGCATTCATGCGGGGAATCAGGTCCCGCGCGATGACGAAGCCGGAGATGGCGAAGAACAGATCCACGCCGAACCAGCCCCCCAGCTGAATGAGCGGCCACGGCAGGCCCGACGCCTGGAAGGACGTCAGATTGCCGTTGATGTGGTGCACAACGACGGCGAGTACCGCCAGCGCACGCAGCACTTCAATGTCACCGATGCGCCGACTCATGCTCCCGACCGCGCCATCTGGGGCACCGATGCCCGGCCAAGCACCATCCGCAGGAAAGGATCGAGTTGCTCGATCACTGCCTGCCGCGAGCAATAGCCGCGCATCCGTTCGATCGCCCTCTCCCCCATATCCCGGTAGGCCTCCGGATGGTCCCGGTAAAGCGACCAGGCCTGCAGGTAGGCAAGGCGCAAGGACTCCCAGTCGATCTGCTGCCGACAGGTTCTGAAGGCATTGCGTGGATCGTGCGGCCAGCTAGCCGCTTCCGGCCAGCTCTCCACAACGAACGCCACCTGCTCGTCGATGTAATCACTCATGCCTGAGTGGGACGGAGCGATGGCCGGCTTGCCACAAGACAGGAACTCCATCAGGGGCAGGCACTGCCCTTCTCCATACGAGGCGTTGACCACATAAGCCGTAGCCTGCATCAGAGCCTGATAGTTCTCGTCCTCCAGATAGCCGTGCATCAGCAGGACACGGCAACGGAACGCCGGCAGGCGCGCCATGAAGCGCAACATTTCGGTGATGGCCGAGCAGTACTCGCGATGGGTCAGCTTGAAGACCAGGACCGCGTCGGGCTGGTCGGAGAAGGTCGAGCAGAATGCGCTGATCAGGTCCGGCCAGTTCTTGCGGCCATCATACGGATTGAAAACCGTCGCGAAGACCACGCCCTCCAGATCAACGGAAAACTCCGCCGGCGTGAACAACGCGCGCTGCGGGAATGGATCTTCCGGGATCGGCGCCTCACCGGGCGTCACACTGACCTCCGGCATCGGATCGCCAGGTACCGGCGCACTTCGGCGCAAACGGCGAAGCCTTCCTCTGAAGGACTCCGGCAACAGGTCAGCCAGCACCATCTGGTACCACGCGCCCAGATAACGACGCGTGATCCTCAGATAGTCCGCGAAGTGCTCAGGCGCCGGATGAACCGGTGCCGCCGGGGGTTCCTGCTCAGAGGCGGATGCAAGCTCAGGTTCGGGTTCTGGTTCGCCAACCACACCGGGGACGGCCTCGCCCCTGAACATCAGATGCCAGACTTCCGGTACGGCGTGCAGAAACTGCTGCAAATCCAACGCAGACGTATCGAACACCACACCCTTTCCATTGATGCGATGACGGCCTGCCGACAGCCTGGACTGGCGCAAGGTATCGAAGGCGTCCCAGACCGGAGAGGGAACCGAAAGCAATGGATAGGCCGACGGGACAACCTTGCGTACGGCATCGATCGTGGAGCGCGAATGGGTGATGGCCTGGCCGAACTGGCGCAACATGAAAGACCAATCCTGGGCCGCATCGTTTAGCCAGATTTCGTCGGGAACGGTGTCGAATTCCCAGGCAAACACTGGCAAAGTCGGACACTCCAGCGTCGCCAGAGTCTTGTGCGGCGGAGAAAAACTCAGGAATACGCAGGCTTCCCCACGTTGTCGGCAATCGTGATAGATCGCGTCGACCTGGTTGGCAGGATCCTCGATTACCACGACCTCACCCAACGCCTGCAGAGCCGGCAGAAACTCCTTCAGGACGAAGTAGTAGCTGTATTCCGGAGCGCCAAGGCTGGTACGGATGGTCGCCGCATTGGTGGCGGAGTAGACCAGGATCTTCATGTGCCGGCCCTCAGCGCCTGAGCTGAAACCTGCCGGACTTGCGGCTCGCCCTTGAGGCGGGTGAAAAATTCGCGCCACCGCTCCTGCAACCGGCTTTCGGAGGCCAGGTCACGAGCTCGCGCGCTCGCGCGAGCGGACAGGGCCTGATACTGCGCCGCTCCACGGGTGGCCAGGTCGAAACTGTCCTGAAACACTTCGCACATCGACTGCCACTGCAAGCGGTGATCCTGGTAGCGCATACGCTTGTCGGGATCACCTGCCCAGTGCGTCGGCTGACAGCTGCTGCGAATGATCAAAGGATGCTCCGGCTCCAGCCAGTCGCTCAGGGCGCTGTGGCGTGGGGCGATAACTGGTCTGCCCGCGCTCATGAACTCTTGCGCAGTGATGGCGGACGACTCGCTGTGAGCGGGATGCACCAGGTAGTGACTGGCCGCGATCAGGTTCTGGTACTGCTGCTCATCCAGATGGCCATTCATGATGACAACGCGGCACTTGAACGGCGCGAGGCGTGAAAGGTTGCTCAACATCCCGATACGGCCGGACGTGAGATTTTCGTGGGTGAACTTGAAGACCAGGGTGACATCGGGCTGATCACGGAAGGTGCGACAGAAGGCGGTCAGCATCTCCGTCCAGCAACGGGTCTCGTCTTCCGCGCGCATCACGCAGGCATACACCACGCCGTACAGCGTGATGCGCTGCGGCTCCGCCGGCAGAGCGGAGACGGAACTCGGAGCATCAGTGGCCGGCTCGGGTTCTTCCTGCACAGCTCCCGGCGCGGGTTGTTGTCTCAGGTGTCGGTCCGCATCCGTGACCTCTCTCCACCAGCCGCGCAGCAAGGCGCCGGTAACATACAGTCGCTGCTGCAGGGACAGAGGCTGCGCCTCGATCTCTACCGCGCTCTCCGCTTCGACGATGACCGCTTCGGGTTCTGGCTCGAGATCGGGCAGAGCGATCGGCTCAGGTCTGGCCAAGGCATCAACCGACAGACCGATGGAAGGACTGTCCAGCAGTTGCCCCGAAAAGTGAATGACGCGTGGCCCCAACGAAGGCCATGCACCCTCGCGCGGGCAAAGCGCGCCGAAACGCTCCCAAGGCTGGGCGGCACTCACCAATACCGCAAAGCGCTCCCCCATCAGCTGATGGATGGCCCGCGCCGTCTGCTGGCTGAAGGTGATAGCACCTGCGCAACCCAGCAGGCGCTCACGCCAACACTCAGGGGAATCGAGCGGGAGGACATCAAATGGCCAGGCAATAGCAGCGACGACCGGGCAGCAAACGGAGACCTCAGCTTCATCAGGAAGACCGAAGACGCAGTAAAAAGGCTCTTTGCCGCTTTCCCGCAAGGAACGACAGAGTTCCTGCAAGTCAGTATTGGCGTCGACTTCTAGTAAGTCACCCAGAGTGTGCAGCAGGGGCAGCAAGCTACGGTACAGCACGCTCAGGCCAGGACCCGGCCCATTCTCAACCAGTACATAGCCCGGCTCTGCGGCTCTATTCCTGACAATAATCGTCATCGTCATTATTCAGCCCTAGAAAGCAGGGTCATTATTGTTTTTCCGCCAATTCGGCTCTCGAGCGCCTAGCCTTCCGTGTCGAGAACGTCAGCTAGAAAGCCACTTAACCCAGCTCTTTGCAAGGAGAACGACACTTACGGAACAGTTGAGCACCAGGCGACCATTACAGCCGTAAAAATAAATGGATTGTGGCTAAACAATCACATCCAGCTGTGACTGGCGAGTCAACCCGACGACGCGGAATCATGTCCTCCCATACCACTTGCTCCCCAAAGGAGCCGGAGGACACCGTCATGGAACGCCCCCTCACCCGATCGGCAACCAACCCGTTTGCCGGGACACAGCAGACCCTCTGGCACCTGCTGCACCAATGGCACCAGAACGCCCGCACCCGCCGCCAGCTTGCCGAACTCACCAGCCTGCAACTGGCCGACCTGGGCATCAGCCCCAGCGAGCGTGTGAGAGAAATCTCGAAACCATTCTGGCGCTGAATGCTGGTGACGCCGGTCAGTCTTGGCTAGTCTGAGCACAGTTAGAGTGGCCGCCCCGGCCACCTTTGCTTGGTCTTATCCGGAGCCACTCCATGAAGAACAGCCTTCGCCTGATCGCCGCCGCTGCCCTGATCGGCTGCACCACTGGCGCCTTTGCCACCAGCTTCGTCTACACCACCGACCTGTCGGTACGCGCCACCGGCGCTACTTCCGACGGCACCTCGGACATCAGCAACTCCTTCAAGGACGACAAGATCGTCCTCGAAGCCCGTGACGACGCAGCCACCTTCGTTGCCAGCCAAGGCCAGATCCGCGGCGCACACCTGGAAGCCGCCCTCGCCCACATCCGCGGCAAGCTGCCGACCCTGGCCGCCGACGACCAGCAGCTGGCCCAGGCAATCCTCACCATCTGAGTGCTTCGCTGCTGAATCCCTCCCGCGCCGGGCGCTCCGCCCGGCGCTCTGCGCTGGCTCTCCACAGCGCATTCCGTTAGCCTTGTCGGCCGTGCTTTCCTGATCGTCCGAGCCCATGCGTACCCTGCTGTTCCTGTTGCCGCTACTGACCTGTTCCCTGCCCACCCAGGCATTCGACCAGACCACCCAGTTCCCGGTAGGGACCAGCTACGCCACCAGCCAGGTCACCAGCGCGCCCTTCGATAACAAACTGTTGCGCGGCGCCCGCGACGACGCGGCGCAGTTCGTGGCGACCGATGGAGCCCTGCGCGGTGCCCGCCTGGAGGCTGCGCTGCACTGGTTGCGCCAGCAGCATCCGGAACTGGCGGCGAACGATCGGGAACTGGCCGAAGCCATTCTTGCCAAGTAAGTCGTGAGCAGCCCCCGCTGCCCTTTCGGAGACATCCATGCGCCTCAGCTCGCTTTCCAAGAGCCCCCTGATCCTCGGCCTGCTGCTCGCTGCCTGCGCGTCCACCGCCCAGGCCCAATCGGTGGTCCGCGTGTTCAACATCACCACCAACGCCTTCGCCCGCAGCATCGACTTCACCTCGGACACCACCACCTCGGTGCGCGACATGAAGGTCGTCCGCGAAGCCCGTGACGATGCCGCCAGCTATGTCGGCAGCGACGGCGCGATCCGTGGTGCGCAGCTGGAAGCCGCGTTCAAGGTACTGCGCGAGCAGGTGCCACAGGCGCGCGAAGCCTCCGACCAGGACCTGGCCGAAGCCATCCTCGCTCTGTGAGACTCCGGGCTGGCCGCTGGCTGGCGGCCCTGGCACTGATAGTCGCCGCCAGCAGCCACGCCGCGCTGCGCCTGGAGCTGGACACCGACGGCCTGAGCGCCGCCCAGCGCCAGGCTAGCCAGCAACTGCTGGACGAAGCCCTGCACACCCTGCCGGACAGCTTCGTGCAGCGCCTGGACCGCAGCGTCCAGGTGCAATGGCGCGACGACCTGCCCAGCAATGGCATGGGGCGCACCCTACGCCCCGGCGCCATCGCCCTGAATACCCGCTATCTCGGCCCGCTCACCGACGGCAGCGCCGCCACCGAGCAGACCGGCCGTACCCATGGCACCCTGCGCCGCGAACTGCTGGCCACCCTGCTCCATGAGCTGACCCACCTCTACGACCGCGCCCGCCTCTGGGATACCGACGAAGGCCGGGTGATCCGCCGCTGCACGATGCGCGACAAGAGTCTCGGCCGCGTCGGCGCGCCGGACGATTGCCGTGGCCAGACTGGCCGCCGCTTCAGCCTCTCGGACGATCCACGCCTGCTCGACCTCGCTGGCTGGCCGCAATACGCCGGCAAGCATGGCGAACGCGAGCAGCACAACCGCTTCCTGCTGCGCAGCCCGGACAAGTACGAACTGACCAACCCGCGCGAGTATGTCGCGGTGAATATGGAGTACTTCCTCCTCGACCGCAGCTTCGCCTGCCGTCGCCCGGCGCTGTACCGCTACTACGCGGAACGCTTCGGCGAGCGCCCGCACGATGAATGCTCGACGCAATACGCCTACCTCAACGCCGGCCGCGACTTCGGTCGCCAGCCACTGGGTTACCTGGACCCTGAGCGCGTCTATGAGGTCGACTACCTGATCGCCGAGGCGAACAACGAGATCGCCAGCCGCTGGGGCCACACCATGCTGCGCCTGGTGGTCTGCGCGCCGGGACGCCCGCGCGGCCCGGCCTGCCGGCTGGACCTGGATCAACACCTGGTGCTGTCCTATCGAGCCTTCGTCGGCGACCTGCAGCTTTCCAGCTGGGACGGCCTGACCGGCGCCTACCCGTCGCGCCTGTTCGTGCTGCCGCTGTCCCAGGTCATCGAGGAGTACACCAAGGTCGAGCTGCGCAGCCTCGCCTCGATCCCGCTCAAGCTCAGCCGCGACGAAGTCGCCAGCCTGGTGGAGCGCGCTGCGCAGAGCCATTGGAGCTATGACGGCAACTACTACTTCCTGTCCAACAACTGCGCGGTGGAGACGCTCAAGCTGCTGCGCAGCGGCATCCAGCGCCAGAGCCTGCAGACCATGGACAGCATCACGCCCTACGGCGTGCTCGGCCTGCTGGAGAACAAGGGCATTGCCGACGCCAGCGTGCTGGACAACCCCAAGGAAGCGCTGCGTCTGGGCTATCGCTTCGACTCCTTCCGCGACCGCTACCAGGCCATGTTCGAGGTGTTGAAAAAACGCATGAACGTGCCGCAGGACAAGGTCGAAGACTGGCTCGCCCTCCCCGCCGTCGACCGCCGCCCGTGGTTCGACAAGGCCGACCTGCGCTCGAGCGCCGCCCTGCTGCTGCTCGAACAGGCCTCGCTGCGCCGCCAGCTGCTGCTGGCCCAGGACGAACTCAAGCGCCTCTACCTGAGCAACCCGGACGCCATGAAGAGCAAGCCGGACCTCGCGGCAGCCGGCAAGACGTTGCAGCAGATCCTCGACGACAGCGGCTTCCTCAGCCGCCCGGCCGAGCTGCTCGACGGCGGCTACGGCCTGCCCCAGGTGTCGGACACCGCGACCCTGGAAAAGCAGACCCAGCAGCGCCAGCAGCGCCTGCGCCAGCTCAGCGATAACCTCGACCGCGAAGTCCGCGCCCTGCTCACTCCGGAGCGTCGTGACGAGCTGGCCGCGCTGGAAGCCAACACCAAGCAGATCGGCGCGCACCTGCGCGAGCTGCACAAGGCGTCGGGCGGACTGGAGCTGCCTTAGCTGAAATGGCTTTCTGCAGGATGGGTCGAGCGAAGCGATAGCCACGCAGAGCCAGCGCCCGGCCGGTGATGGGTATCGCTTCGCTCCACACCATCCTACGTTGGCTTCCCCGACGAAGCCCGCTCGGGTCCTGCCACTCTAGAACCGCTCTTCCCACTCCTCTTCCAGCTGCTCGTCCAGGTGAATCCACGGCAGCCGGCTGTTCACCCAGATATGCCGGTTCGGCAGCACCGTGGCGACCTCATCCAGCGTCGCGGTGGTGACATCCAGCGTCTCCGGAGCCTGGTCCGTGAACAGGGCCAACTGGGCACCGCAGTGGTGGCAGAAGTAACGCACACAGGGCGGCGAGGAGCGGTACTCGGCAGGCTCGCCGTGAGTCCAGCGAAAACTCTTCAGCGGCACTGTCGCCCAGGTCGTGACGATACCGCCGGTGGTACGCCGGCAGATCGAGCAATGGCAATGGGCGACGTCCGTCAGTTCGGCATCGCATTCGTAACGCAGTTGGCCGCAATGGCAGCCGCCGGTATGCACGGCACTCATCGTTGATCCTCCCTTTTCAGTCGTACTCGGCTGCCTCATGGTCCCCCAGCAGACGCCGCTGGCGAGGTGTGCAGGCGGCGAGCACCTCGGGATTGAAGGTCCAGTCCAGGTAAGGCGAGAACTTCTGCGCGACCATCCGACGGCCATAGTGCACTTGAAGCAGGTAGCGCGTGTGCTCGCTCAGGTTGCGGCTGCCGGCGTGCCACAGGTCACTGCGAAACAACAGGCAATCGCCTGCGCTACAGAGCACCGGTTCGGCCACCCTGCCTGCCCATTCGCGCTCGTCGGGCGCAGGCGCGCGCCCCGCGCGGTGGCTGCCGGGGATCACCCAAGTGGGGCACAGCGCTTCGTCGATGTCATCGAGATAGACCTGCGCAGTGCAGACGAACATGGGCAGATCGATACCAGATCCCGGCAGCGCGACCGGCAGGTAGTCCTGGTGCATGTCGGCGCCGATGAAGCCGGGATGGCAGCGCCAGGCGGTCTGGCCGATCACGTGGCAATCAGTGCCCAATGCGGCCTCTGCCAGTTCGATCAGGCCCGGAGGGTCGAGATAGGGCAACCAGAGCGGCGAGCGGTTGAACACGCACTTGTAGTGATCGACCAAACCTTCGTAGTCCCAGTGATATGGCTTAAGCCCATCGATCAATCCGCGGACCCTTGCCACCTGCTGCGCATTGAGCACGCCGCGCAGCAGGACGAAGCCGTCCTCATGCAGGGCCTGCAGGCTGCCAGTCACGCCGGCTCTCCGGCGCCCAACCGGATCTGCGCACTCTCCAGCGCCGCGAGAAAGGTCCGCAGCATTTGCCCCGGCTCCACGCCCTGCCGGGTCACGCAGTGGAATTCCGAGACAAATGCCAGCTGCGCCGGCCGGATCGCCCGCAGTCGTTGCTGTGCGACCCATTCGGCTGCGTAGTGGGTGGGCAGATAGCCGATGAAGGTCCCGCTGAACACCAGGTTGGCGATGGCTTCCATGCTGTACGCGATGGTGGAGCGACGGAAGTCCAGCCCATGGGGCAGGCGGCTTTCGTTCATGTAGCCGCGCCCGACGTATTCGGCGGCGGCGATCTGATCCAGCGAAGGTTCGTCCTGCGCGCAATCGAAGAACGGATGTCCCGGGGCGCAATAGAGATTCTGCTCTTCTCGGAACAGCGGCTGATAACACAATCCCGACAGCCGATGGTGGAAGGCGCCGACGGCCAGCTGCAGGCGCTCCTCCAGCACGGCGTTTTCCAGCTCGTCCGGGCGCTGGGTATGCAGGTTCAGGCGGACCCGCGGAAAGCTCTCGCGGAACAGCCGGATCGCCAGGGGCAGCGGCCAGCACTGCTGGCCGAGCACGCCGTCGACGCAGCCCAGGTGCAGAATCTCCCGATCGCGCCCGCCCAGGCCCGTCACCTGTTCGCGGAAGCGGCCGATATCGGCGAACAACCCGAGCGCCGCTTCGTACAGCTGCTGCCCTTCCTCGGTGAGCTGGAAGCCGCTGCTGCCGCGGCGGCAGAGCGAATAGCCCAGGCGCAGTTCGAGGTCGCGCACCAGCACGCTCAGCCGCGACAGGCTGGTGTTCAGGCGCACCTGAGCGGCGGTGAAGCCGCCTGCTTCGACTATGGTGCAGAAGGTGCGCAGCAGG
This sequence comes from Pseudomonas sp. DP-17, assembly GCF_022380625.1. Classification (NCBI taxonomy): domain Bacteria; kingdom Pseudomonadati; phylum Pseudomonadota; class Gammaproteobacteria; order Pseudomonadales; family Pseudomonadaceae; genus Pseudomonas; species Pseudomonas sp. DP-17. The sequence continues at coordinate 295,169 of NZ_JAKSXG010000008.1, read as the reverse complement.
CGCAGGTCGATATCGGAAAGATTGCCCAGCATGGGAGTTCTCGTGGCGACGGCCGCAGGCCTTTCGTTATAGCCCCGAGCGCGCCGCCCCGTGAACCCCCAGGGCAGTCAGCGGCGCGCGGCGACCGAATCGGCCAGGACGCAGAGCAGCTCGAACATCAGGGTGGCGCCCACCAGCGCGGTCGCCCCGCCCTGGTCGAACGGCGGCGAAACCTCCACCACGTCGGCGCCGATCAGGTTCAGCCCCTGCAGCCCGCGGATCATGTGCTGAGCCTCCAGCGTCGTCATGCCGCCGATCTCCGGCGTTCCGGTGCCCGGGGCGAAGGCCGGGTCGAGTACGTCGACGTCGAAGGTGACGTAGGTTGGCTCCTGTCCCACCACCCGGCGCACTTCGGCCAGCGTAGCGGCGACGCCCAGATCGGCGAACTCTTCCATGTGGATCACCCGGATGCCCTGCTCGTTGGCAAAGGCCTCGTCGTCGGCGTCATAGATCGAGCCGCGGATGCCGATCTGCACGGTGCGTTTCGGGTCCAGCAGTCCTTCCTCGATGGCACGGCGGAATGGCGTGCCATGGGTGTAGGGGTTGTCGCCGAAGTAGCGGTCGTTGGTATCGGAGTGGGCGTCGAAATGCACCATGCCGACGGGCCGCTCGGCGGCCAGCGCACGGAAGATCGGCAGGGTCACCAGGTGATCGCCGCCCACCGACAGCGGGATGGTGCCCGCGGCGTGAATGCGCCGGTAGAAGCCTTCGATCTGCTTGAGCGAATCGAGCAGGTCGATGGGGTTCACCGGGGCGTCGCCGATGTCGCCGATGCGCAGCAGGTCATAGGGCGCGATGTGGCTGACGTGGTGCACCTTGCGCATCAGGCTCGACTGGTTGCGCACCTCGCGCGGGCCATGCCGGGCGCCGGCGCGGTTGGTGGTGCCGCCATCCCAGGGCACGCCAATCAGGGCGATATCCACCTGCGCCGGGTCCTCGAAGATGGGCAGGCGCATGAAGCTGGGGATGCCGGCGAAACGCGGTACCTGCGCAGCATCCAGGGGCTGCGGGAAATCCTTGGGCATTGTCGGTTCCTTGTAATGAGGTAATCAGTCAGTGCCTCGCCAGCTTCGAATGCCCCCTTCCTCGATCAAATCCCCAAGTTCGCAAGCCAGCTTTCGCTCCCGCGAAAGTCACCACCAAAGCCGCGGCGGCCCGGGTTGCGGCCTTGTACGGCTTTTTGGGGAAAAACTTCGTCCTCGCCAAGTGCTTGATTGGTATACGTATGTTATCGTTGTCTACTCTGTATACAGCGTAAACGGAGCTGTTCAAAAAGTGACCACTGTTGTTTCGTTCCGCGCCGATGACGCCCTCGTGGCGGCGCTGGACCAACTGGCCCGCGCCACCCACCGGGACCGGCCCTACCACCTGCGCCAGGCGCTGGCGCAGTACCTGGAGCGCCAGAGCTGGCACGTAGCGGCAATCGATGAAGGAGTGGCGGACGCCGATGCCGGCCACCTGCTGGATCACGCAGCCATCGAAGCCAAGTGGGCGCTGGCATGAGCCTGCAATGGACGCACAAGGCCGCAGCAGACCTGGACGCCATCTACGACCACTACGTCGTGCTGATCGGCCCGGAAAAGGCGCTGCGCGCCATCCAGGACATCGTCGAGCAGGTGCGCCCACTGGCGAACCTGGAGAAGAGCAGCAGCGGCGTGCCCAGCGAGGTACCCGGCGTGCGCGAGCTACCGGTGGAGCGCTGGCCGTACCAGGCCGCTTTTCGGCTGAAAGGGCGTTCTGTACAGATTTTGCGCATCGACCGTGTGGATAACTCGGGGTAAAAGTGGCCACACGGTTACAAGATGTTTCAAACTATTGACTTTCGGTTTTTGTACGAAAAATGTATAAGCGACCTAAATTCAATAAATTGGTCGATTTTCCGACTTGAAATGTAGCTTTGGATTTTTAATGACCATTTATTAACCAATGGTCATTAGGCCTGAGTGACGTTTGGTTTTTTTCAGGCAATAAAAAACCCGGCCTTGGCCGGGTTTTTCGTTTTCGCGTTTTCTCCGCCAGCGCTATCAGGCGACTTGCCAGTTCACCGGCAGTTGGCCTTCTTTCCAGGCAAAACGGTCGAGGTGGCTGACCACCACGTTCTGCAGGCGCTCGAGGCTTTCTGCATCAGTGGACTCGGCATCCATCAGCAGCGCTGATGGCGTGGCGTGCAGGCGGCAGGTGCCGAAATCGAAGGGCAGTAAGCCACGGTCGTCGGTCAGTTCGACCGGCAGCTTGTGGGCAAAGTGGTTGCACAGGCGCTTGAGATAGCGCGCGGCATCGGGGGTGGGGACGTGGGCGCGGCTCGAAGGCATCTTTTCTCTTCTCCATTTTTGGGAGCTGACATCCTAGGCGCCGGCAATCAAGGGAAAAACCCGCTATTTTGCCTTTCACTCTTTAGCGGAGCTTCACAATGGACAATCTTCGCGGCATGGCGGTGTTCGCCACCGTGGTCGCTCGCGGTTCCATGGCCGCGGCGGCCGAGGCGCTGGGCATGACGCCTTCGGCAATCAGCCAGCAGATCCGCAAGCTCGAAGCGCATGCCCAGGTCACGCTGCTGCACCGCACAACCCGCAAGCTGACGCTGACCGAAGCCGGCGAAGCCTTCTATCGGAGTTGCGCGCAGATGCTGGCCATCGCCGAGGAAGCAGAGCAGCGCCTGGGCGAATGGCGCGAAGCGCCGGTGGGGGAATTGCGCCTGGCGGCGCCAGTGGGGTTCTCCGGCAAGCTGATCACCGAGGCGCTGCGCCCGCTGCTGGAAAACCACCGCCAGCTGCGCCTGCAACTGTTCTTCCACGATGAACAGATCGACATGATCGAGCAGCGCATCGACCTCGCCATCCGCGTGGGCAGCCTGTCCGATTCCAGCCTGGTGGCGCGGCACCTGGCCGAGTGGAACAACGTCATCTGCGCTGCGCCTGGCTACCTGCGACGACTACCGGTCATTGACCATCCGCAGCAGTTGCAAGGCGTCGACTGGCTCGCCCTGAACACCATGGCACACCAGGGCTACCTGAATTTCAGCGGGCCGGGCGGGGAGAGCTGCAAGCTGCGGCTCGAAGCGCGAGTCGCCGCCAACAGCATGATCGCCCTGCGCCAGTTCACCCTCGACGGCCTTGGCGTTTCCGCCCAGCCGGAGCCGGAAGTCCGCGAGGCGCTGGAGGAGGGCAGGCTGGTGCGGCTGCTGCCGGAATGGACACTGCCGCCGTTCGGCATCTATGCCGTCACCCCGCGCCGCGATGCCCAGCCGGCCAAGGTGAAGGTCGCCATCGAGGCACTGCGCCGGCACCTGGGCGGCTCCACTACGCTGCGCTTCCACGCACCGGTCTGAGGCGCGCTACCATGGTTGTCCTGATGACCGGAGTGAATACGACATGGCCCTGAACTGGACCTGCAAGCACCATCGCGACCTGACCAAGGAAGAGCTCTACGCCATCCTGCAACTGCGCACCGAAGTCTTCGTGGTGGAGCAGAAATGCCCCTACCAGGAAGTCGATGGCCTGGACCTGGTCGGCGACACCTGCCACCTGATGGTGGAAGAAGACGGCCAGCTGATCGGCTACCTGCGCCTGCTGGACCCTCAACGCCACGACGGCGACGCGGTGATCGGCCGCGTGGTGATCGCCCCGCAGGGCCGCGGCACCGGCCTCGGGCACCAGCTCATGGAGCAGGCGCTGCGGGCCATCGCCCAGCGCTGGCCAGGACTGCCGGTGTACCTCTCGGCCCAGGCGCACCTGCAGGGCTACTACGGTCGATATGGCTTCTCGCCGGTGACCGAGGTTTATCTGGAAGACGACATCCCGCACATCGGTATGCGCCGCGAGGCGTGATTCAGACCGGATAATGCCGGCCAAGGAAATCCCCCAGCAGCGCGTTGACCCGCTCCGGCTGCTGGTTCTGGATCCAGTGGCCGCAGTGCTCCAGCACATGCTGTTCAAGGTTGGGCACATGCTCGGGCATGCGCTGCACGGTGTAGGCCTCGAAACGGCCGACCGGGTCACGGTCGCCGATCAGGAACAGCGTCGGTTGCTCGACCTTGCGCCCGGCCAGCGGCTCGGTCCGCTGCCAGCTGCGCTCGAAGTTGCGGTACCAGTTCAGCGCGCCGTAGAAACCACGCCCCTCGAAGGTCCGCACATACCACTGGAAGTCCTCGGCGCTGCACCAGTCCGGGTGCGCCGGCGGTTGCGACAGGCCGTCGAACAGGCGACCGTCGGGTGACTGATCCGGGGCGAGGCGCACGTTGTCGCCGAGGAAGTGGCGCAGGCTCTGGGCGATGTCCGCGTCCAGCTCCGCCTCGGCGCGGCCGGGCTGCTGGAAGTAAAGGATGTAGAAGAACTTGCCGGCGAATACCTCGCGCATGATCTCCACCGGCGGGCGTTTTGCGCGGCCAGCGAAGGGCACCGATAGCGTCGCCAGCACCTCCACGCGCTGTGGCTCCAGCAGCGCCAGGTGCCACGCCACCGGTGCGCCCCAGTCATGCCCGACCATCGCCACGCGCTCATGTCCCAGCGCATCCATGGCGCCCTGGATGTCCGCGCAGAGCGTGAGCACGTCGTAGGCGTCCACCTCCTGCGGCGCGCTGGTCTGGCCGTAGCCACGCATTTCCGGGACGAACACGCGGTAGCCGGCAGCCGCGAGGGCGCGCATCTGGTGCTGCCAGGAATGCCAGCACTCAGGGAAGCCGTGCAGCAACCACACCGGCTTGCCGTCCGCCGGCCCGCAACTGTAGAGGCTGAGCTGGATGCCGTTGACCGCCAGCACCTGGTGCTCGAACTCGTTCATGGCGCACGCTCCGTAAAAGGTGAGGTTCACTATGCCAATCCCGGCGCGCCGGCCGAACCCCATTCACCAGACGAATGAACGGACCTGGCCCGGGCAAGCGACCCACTCGGCAAAGCGGCGCGGGAAAACGGCGGATAATGCACGGCACCTTTACCGACCCCGTTTCAGGAAGGACCTCCATGAGAAGCCAGCCCAACGCCGAGCTCTGTCCGGAACTCGACGCCATCCTGCGGGCCGAACTGCGCGCCGGCAACCAACTTGGCGAAGGCCCCGTGCGCACCGACTGGCCGCAGCCCGGCTCGATCTACGCGGCCCTTCGCGACAGCCTGAAGACACGCAAACCGAGCGAATCCGGCCCCGTGCGCCATTCGATCTGCCGCGACCCGCACTATGGCTGGAACGACGAATGCTACTGCGAGCTGCATGGCGATCTGCTGGTCGCCGGCAGCACGCAAAAGCCATGATTCGGAAGCGTAGGAGCGGACTCTGTCCGCGACAGGCGTCCAGCGCGAAGTGCGCCAGCCTCGCAGCGGTTTCGCTCACGAGCAACGAGCCGGGCCCCCTTGACGCTACGAAAAGCCTTGCAATCCCCCACTAAAAAACAGCATCGTATTCTGCACAGCGAAACATCATTCCGTTAAAACAACAGAAAAACGGAGCAACGCATGTCAGAAGCGGTACAGCTCGAACGCCGGGGCGAGATAGCCCTGGTAACGGTCGACAACCCACCGGTGAACGCCCTCGGACATGCCGTCCGCGCCGGGCTGCTCGCTGCCTTCCAGCAGGCCGAGGCCGATCCGCAGGTGCGGGCGGTGGTGCTGCTGTGCTCTGGGCGCACCTTCATGGCTGGCGCCGATATCCGCGAGTTCGGCAAGCCGCCGCAAGCGCCCTCCCTGCCCGAAGTGGTCGATGTTCTCGAAGGCGCCAGCAAACCCAGCGTCGCCGTGATCCACGGCACCGCCCTGGGCGGCGGGCTGGAAGTCGCCCTGGCCTGCCATTACCGCATCGCCCGGCGTGACGCCCAGGTCGGCCTGCCGGAAGTGAAGCTCGGCCTGCTGCCCGGCGCCGGAGGCACCCAGCGCCTGCCGCGCCTGGCCGGCGTCGAGAAGGCCCTGGACATGATCGTCTCCGGCACGCCGATCCGCGCGCCAGAAGCCTTCGAATTCACCGTCGTCGACGAGTTGTTCGACGGCGACCCGATCGAAGCCGGGCTCGCCTACGCCCAGCGCCTACTGGCGGACGGCAAGGGCCCGCGCCGCACCGGCGAATGCAACGGGCGCGTACAGCAAAGCGGCCTGGCCGAGCTGATCGCCCACAAGCGCGGCGAAGTGCAGAAGCGCCTTCCCGGTCAGTTCTCGCCGCAACGCTGCATCGACGCCGTGGAAGCCGCCACCCAGCTGCCGCTGCGCGACGGCCTGGTGCGCGAGCGCGAGTTGTTCATGCAGTGCATGGAATCGCCGCAGCGCGCCGCGCTGATCCACGCCTTCTTCGCCGAGCGCGAAGCGGCGCGGGTCGAAGGGCTGCCGGCCGATGTACAACCACGGGAAATTCGCCGCGCCGCCGTTGTGGGCGGCGGCACCATGGGCATTGGCATCGCCCTGTGCTTCGCCAACGCCGGCCTCCCGGTGCAACTGCTGGAAGTGAGCGAAGAGGCCCTGCAACGCGGCCTCGACCGCGCCCGAAGCCTGTACGCCGCCAGCGTGGCACGCGGCAGCCTGGGCGCTGAAGAGATGGAACGGCGCATGGGCCTGATCAGTGGCGTGCTCGACTACGCCGCGCTGGGCGATGCCGACGTGGTGGTCGAGGCCGTGTTCGAGAGCCTCGACGTGAAGCGCCAGGTCTTCGAACGACTGGACGCGGTCTGCAAACCCGGCGCGATCCTCGCCAGCAATACGTCCTCGCTGGACCTCGATGAGATCGCCGCCTTTACCCAACGCCCGCAGGACGTGGTCGGCCTGCATTTCTTCAGCCCGGCCAACGTCATGCGCCTGCTCGAAGTGGTACGCGGCAAGGCCACCTCGGACGTCGTGCTGGCCACCGCCATGCAGTTGGGCAAGCGCCTGAAGAAGGTTGCGGTGGCGGTCGGCGTGTGCGATGGCTTCGTCGGCAACCGCATGATCTTCCAGTACGGCCGGCAGGCCGAGTTCCTGCTGGAGGAGGGCGCCACACCGGCGCAGGTGGACCGCGCGCTACGCAGCTTCGGCATGGCCATGGGGCCATTGGCAGTGCGCGACCTGTCCGGCCTGGACATCAGTCACGCGATCCGCTCGCGCCAGCGGCCGAACCTCAAGCCCGGCCAGACGCTGCCCACCGTGCTCGATCACCTGATCGCCGCCGGCATGCTCGGGCAGAAGACCGGCACCGGCTTCTACCGCTACGCCGAAGGCGGCCGCGCCCCGCAGGACAACCCGGCGCTGCCGGCCATGCTGGAACAGGCCGCGGCCGAACGCGGTATTACCCGCGCGCCAGTGACTGACGAGGAGATCGTCGAGCGCTGTATCTACTCACTGGTCAACGAGGCCGCCAACATCCTCGACGAAGGCATCGCCCAGCGCGCCAGCGACGTCGATGTGATCTTCCTCAACGGCTACGGCTTCCCCAGCTGGCGCGGCGGCCCGTTGTTCCATGCCGACAGCGTGGGCCTGTCGCACGTGCTCGAAAGAATCCGCGAGTTCCACCAGCGCCTCGGCGGGTGGTGGAAGCCCGCACCGCTGCTCGAACGCCTGGTGGCCGAAGGCCGCCGCTTCGCCGATCTGTAGAGGACCCGCCATGGATATCCATTTCACCCCTGAAGAACTGGCGTTCCGCGATGACGTACGCCACTTCCTGGAAACCAAGCTGCCCAAGGACATCGCCACCAAGGTGCGCCTGGGCAAGCACCTGAACAAGGGCGACCACCAGCGCTGGCAGCGCGTGCTCGCCGAGCAGGGCTGGTACGCGACGCACTGGCCGGAGGCGTTCGGCGGCACGGGCTGGAACGCCGTGCAGAAGCACATCTTCGAAGAGGAATGCGCCGCGTTCGGCGCGCCGCGCACCATCCCCTTCGGCGTCAACATGGTCGCCCCGGTGATCATCAGGTTCGGCACGCCCGAGCAGCAGGCACACTACCTGCCGCGCATCCTCGACGGCACCGACTGGTGGTGCCAGGGCTATTCCGAGCCGGGCGCGGGTTCCGACCTCGCTTCGCTGAAGACCCGCGCCGTGCGCGACGGCGATCACTACGTGGTGAACGGCCAGAAGACCTGGACCACGCTCGGCCAGCATGCCGACTGGATCTTCTGCCTGGTCCGCACCGACCCCGAGGCGCAGCAGCAGCGCGGCATCAGCTTCCTGCTGATCGACATGCAGACCCCCGGTATCACCGTGCGGCCGATCATCACCCTGGACGGCGAGCACGAGGTCAACGAAGTCTTCTTCGATAACGTGCGCGTGCCGGTCGAAAATCTCGTCGGCCGCGAGAACGAAGGCTGGACCTGCGCCAAGTACCTGCTCACTTACGAGCGCACCGGCCTGGCCGGCATCGGCGCGTCCAAGGCGGTGCTCGGGCACCTCAAGCGCGTGGCCAGTCGTGAGCTTTGCGACGGCAAGCCGATGCTCGAAGACCCTCTGTTCCGCGCCCAGGTAGCGGAAGTGGAAATGCAGCTGATGGCCATCGAGATGAGCACCCTGCGCATCCTCGCCGCCGCCCGCGAAGGCGGCGTGCCGGGCGCGGAAAGCTCGATCCTGAAGGTGAAGGGCACGGAAATCCGCCAGGCGATCAGCCACCTGCTGCGCAAGGTCCTCGGCCCCTACGCGCTGCCCTTCATCGAGGACGAATTCGAGCTGGGCGCCGAGCCGCTGCACGCCGACTATTCGGCGGCCCCCGCCAGCCAGTACTTCAACCTGCGCAAGCTGTCGATCTTCGGCGGCTCCAATGAAATCCAGAAGAACATCGTCTCGAAGATGATTCTCGAGCTGTGAGGGCCTGACCATGGACTTCAAACTGAGCGAAGAGCAGCAGATGCTGCAGGACACCGCGGCGCGCCTGGTGCGCGACGAATATCCGTTCGACAAGCGCGAAGGCTTCAGCCGCTCCGAACTGGGCTACAGCGCTGACTTCTGGCGCCAGCTCGGCGAACTGGGGCTGACCTCGGTGTCGCTACCCGAGGCGTACGGCGGCTTCGGCGGCGGTGTCGAGAGCATGCTGGTACTCACCGAACTGGGCCGCGGCCTGTGCCTGGAGCCGTACCTGCAATCGGTGGTGCACGGCGGCGGCCTGATCGCCCAACTGGGCAGCGACGCGCAGAAGGATAATTGGTTGCCGCGCATCGCCAGCGGCGAAGCTCAGCTGGCGGTCGCGCTGGAAGAGCCGCAGAGCCATTACCAGCTGCACGACGTGCAGACCCGCGCGGAGCAGGCCGGCAGCGGCTGGAAGCTGAGCGGACGCAAGGCGGTGGTGATCGGCGGGCAGAGCGCCACGGCGATCCTGGTTTCGGCTCGCGTAAGCGGCAATGCGCGGGACGAGGCGGGCATCGGCCTGTTCCTCATCGATCCGCAGCAAGCGGGCGTCCGCCGCCGCGAGTACCCGACAGTGGACGGCCAGCGCGCCTGCGAGCTGTTCCTCGATGGTGCTCTTGGCGAAGCCCTCGGCGTGCCGGGCGAGGCGCTGCCGGCCCTGCGTTACCAACAGGGCCGCGCCATCGCCGCGCAGTGCGCCGAAGCCCTCGGCAGCCTGCAGGAAGCCTGCGCGCTGACCCTGGACTACCTGAAGACCCGCAAGCAGTTCGGCATCTCCATCGGCAAGTTCCAGGTGCTGCAGCACCGCATGGTGGACATGCGCAGCGAGCTGGAGCAGGCCACCAGCATGGCGATCCTCGCCGCCTGCGTCGCCGACCAGCCCGACAGCGCCGAGCGCAGCCGCACCCTGGCCGCCGCCAAGTTCATCGTCACCCGCGCCGCGCGCTACGTGGCGGAACAGGCGATCCAGCTGCACGGCGGCATCGGCATGACCTGGGAATACGTGCTGGCGCACCACGCCAAGCGCCTGGTGATGCTCAGCCACCAGCTGGGTGACGACGATCATCACCTGAAGGCCTATGCGAGCCTGATGGAAGTGGCGTAGCGGGGTATTGCCCATGTAGGAGCGAGGGGGCGCCTAGCTCTTGCTCGCGAAAGACTTCACCGGCAGCTCCGGCGCTGGGCGGTTCGCGAGCAAGCTCGCTGCTACAGCCGCCCGCTACACCCCGGCTCAGTTCTGGCTCTGGCTCTGGCTCTTGAAGACTTCCAGAGAAACCGCCGCGCACTCCGAACCGCCCCTTTCAGGAGGCCTCGTTGAAGCGGAGTTTCAGGGGTTGAGCGACATGGATGTCGCGAGAGCCACGATGGGCCAGGGATGGCCCGTCGTGGCGTGCCCCTGAAACTTCGCTTCAACGAGGGAATTTTTCGCCTAGGCGAAAAACCGGATGGAGGGGCAAGCCTTTTGGTTACTTTTCGGCGTTTGGAAAAGTAACTCGCCCGAGGGGGCGAAACAGGAAATCCCATCGCACGCCGAAGCGGCGCAGAAACACCCAAACAAAAAGCGCTCCTACGAAAGCGCGGAAAAAAATCAGGCCCCGAGGCTCTCGATATCCCGCGCCAGGATTTCCAGCTCGTGGGCCAGCGACCCGCGCAGGGTCTCTTCACTGAGCTGGAACGACGGCGCCCCGCAGGTCAGCGCCATCAGCCCGCCGTCGGCCAGGCGCAGCGGTACGCCGGCAGCGCGCACGTTGCGGTCCCAGTCGCCCAGCGACAGGCAGAAGCCGTGCTCGTAGTACTCCTCGAAGGACGCATCCAGCGAAGCGCGCATCACCGCCCAATCCCCCTCATGCCGCTCCTGCAGTGCCGACAGCAGGTGTTCGCGCTCCTGCTGCGGGGTTGCCGCGAGGTAGGCGCGGCCGGCGGCAGTGGTCGCCAGCGGCAGGCGCACGCCGGCGTCCATACGCAGGGAAGTGGCTTCCGGCGGGCGGCAGTTTTCCACGTAGATCATCGACAGCCAGTCGCGGCAGGTGAGGCCGACCGTGGTGTTGGTACGGCGGGCGAAGGCATCCATGTACGGCTTGGCCAGCTGGCGGACGCGCAGGTTGGAGACATAGGCGTAACCCAGCGCCAGCACGCCGGAATCCAGCTGGTACTTCTCGTGCTGCTGCGAATAGCAGAGGTAGCCCAGCTGGGTCAGGGTGTAGGTCATGCGCGACACCGTCGCCTTGGGCAGGCCGGTGATCCGCGAGATTTCCTGGTTGCCGAGCACCACCGAGCCGTGGGTGAAGGCGCGCAGCACGTCCAGTCCGCGGGCGAGCGCCTCGACGTACTTGCGGTCCTTGGGGTTGCTGCTGTCTTCGACGTCGTCGCTCATGGGGCCTCGGCGGGGGATTGCTGTTGCGGCGCCACGCGCGGCGCGGGCGAACGATAGCAGATCGCCCCGTCGCCACGCAGCGGTCCGCGTGTACTCGTTGCGCCGGGCTAGCCTATCGCATACCATCGATTTCGACACGATGTTTCGCTGTGCAGAACAACAATTCGAATCCAGGGCCAACACAGGCTCGAGAAAGAACGGAGAAGTCGATGTCTGCTCAACCCTCCGGTCACGTGGCCCGCGAGATCGCCCGTCACGACTACCAGAACCTCCACGACCTGCTGCGCGACGCCTGCCGCGAATTCCCCGAGCGCCTCGCGTTCTCCTGCGGCGACAGCCACCTGAGCTTCGCCGAGCTGGAGCTCCAGGCCGACGCCTTCGCCCGCTACCTGCGCCACCATGCCGGCCTGCAACCGGGCGAGCGCCTGGCGCTGATGCTGCCCAATTCCCTGCAGTACCCCATCGCCACCTTCGGCGCGCTGAAGGCCGGCGTGGTCCTGGTGAACACCAACCCGCAGTACACCGCCAGCGAGCTGCGCCACCAGTTGGCCGACTCCGGCGCCAGCGCCGTGCTGCTGCTCGACCGCCTGCTGCCGCTGCTGCGCGGTGTGCAGGCACAGACCGATGTGCGACAGGTGCTGCTGACCTCGATCGACGATATTGAACACCCGCATTTCGATAGCGACGAGGCTGACTGCACCCGCTTCCAGCAGGCCCTGCGCCTGGGCGCCGAGGCGCCGCCGGTGGACGCCGAGCCGGGCCTGGATCGCCTCGCCCTGCTGCAGTACACCGGCGGCACCACGGGGGTGTCCAAGGGCGCCATGCTCAGCCACCGCAGCCTGATCGCCAACGTCATCCAGACCCTGGAGCTGTTCCTGCGTCCCGGCCTGCTGGACCCGGCCACCGACGTGCGCATCGCGCCGCTGCCGCTCTACCACATCATGGCCTTCGCGACGAATTGCCTGTCCTCGGTGGGCATGGGCCTGCACACGGTGTTCATCCGCGACGGCCGCAACCTCGACGAGATCCTCGGTGCCATGCGCCGCTACCCCTTCACCCTGATGAGCGGGATCAACACCCTGTTCGTCGGCCTGATGAACCACCCGGACTTTCCCGGCATCGATTTCAGCCACCTGAAGTGGGTGACCTCCGGCGGCGCGCCGCTGAACCGCGAAGTAGGCCGGCGGTGGGAAACGCTGACCGGTGCGCCGGTGCGCGAGGGCTTCGGCCTCACCGAGGCATCTCCCGTGGTTTCCACCGGCACGCTGCTGAGCCCGTACCGTGAGGGCTACGTCGGCCAGGCGCTGGTGGATACCGAGTTGCGTACGGTGGACAAGGAGGGCAACGACACCGGCCCCGACCAGCCGGGCGAGCTGTGGTTGCGCGGCCCGCAGGTGATGCAGGGCTACTGGCAGCGTCCGGAGGAGAGCGCCCAGGTGCTGACCGCCGATGGCTGGCTGAAGACCGGCGACATCGCCGAGCTGGATGCCGACGGCATGCTGAAAATCGTCGACCGCAAGAAGGACATGATCCTGGTCTCCGGCTTCAACGTGTTTCCCAACGAGGTGGAAGATGCGGTGATGCGCCACCCCGGTGTGCGCGAGTGCGTGGCCATCGGCGTGCCGGACGAGCGCAAGGGCGAGTCGGTGAAGCTGTTCGTCAGCCTCAGGGACGAGACGCTGGCGCCGGCGCAGATCATCGCCCACTGCCGCGAGCACCTCACCGGCTACAAGGTGCCGAGCTTCGTCGAGGTGCTCGACGAACTGCCCAAGACCAGCGTCGGCAAGCTGCTGCGCCGGCAACTGCGCGACCTGGAACTGGCCAAAAGGACCACCGCGTGAGCACAGCGTCTATGGTTGATGCAGGTGCGCACGACGAGACCCGCAGCATGACCGAGTCCTTCCACCGTATCGGCGTGATCGGCGCCGGGGCCATGGGCCGCGGCATCGCCCAGCTGTTCGCCAGTGCCGGGTTGCCCGTACGCCTGTACGACAGCAACCCGCAGACCGTGGAGCAGGCCCTGGCCTTCAACCGCGAGCTGCTGGAGCGCGCGGTTGCCAAGGGCAAGCTCGCCGCGGACGGCCTCGCGGCGACGATGCAGCGCCTGCTGCCGACCCACAGCCTGGATGAGCTGGCCGACTGCGACCTGCTGATCGAGGCCATCATCGAGGACCTCGGCGCCAAGCAGGCGCTGCTCGCCGAGCTGGAAAAACGCGTGGCGCCGGACGCCGTGCTGGCGAGCAACACCTCGTCGCTCTCGGTGACCCGCATCGCCGCGCGCTGCCTGCATCCGGAGCGGGTCGCCGGCTTCCACTTCTTCAATCCGGTGACGCTGATGCGCATCGTCGAAGTCGTGCGCGGCCAGCGCACCAGCGAGTCGGTGGTGCGCCGCCTGAGCCGGCTGGCGGAGCAGGCCGGGCATTACCCGGCGGTTTCGCCGGACAGCCCCGGCTTCATCGTCAACCACGCCGGCCGCGCCTTCAGCACCGAAGCGCTGCGCATCCTCGGCGAGGGCATCGCCAGCCCGGCGCAGATCGACCGCATCCTGCGCGACGGCGTGGGCTTTCGCATGGGGCCCTTCGAGCTGCTCGACCTGACCGGCCTGGATGTTTCCCAGGCAGTGATGGAATCGCTCTACCAGCAGTTCTACCAGGACCCGCGCTATACCCCCTCGCCGCTGGCCGCGCAGCGCGTCGCCGGCGGCCTGCTGGGGCGCAAGAGTGGCGAGGGCTTCTACCGCTACCGCGACGGCCAACCCGTGCGCGAACCCGAGGAGCAGCACGAGGCCGTGCTGCTCAATCGCCCTTACTGGCTCGACAGCCAGGACCCGGAATTGCGCCACCGCGTGGCGGCGATCCTTACCCTCGGCGGCGTGGTGCTGGAGACCAGCGAAGCGCCGTCATCACGGGCCATCTGCCTGGTCACCCCGCTGGGGACGGACGCCAGCACGCGCATCGACGCCCTCGGCCTGCCGCCGGAGCGCAGCCTGGCGCTGGAGACCTTCACCGAGCTGGACCGCCGCCGTGTGCTGATGCGCCAGCCGGCGCTCGACCCCAAGCTCGAAGCCCAGGCGCGCCAGGCGCTGGGCAGCGACGGCGTGCCGGTGGAAGTGATCAACGATTCGCCTGGTTTCATCAGCCAGCGGGTGGTCGCCGGGATCGTCAACCTGGGTTGCGAGATCACCCAGCGCGGCATCGCCACCCCGGTGACGCTGGACCGCGCGGTGCAACTGGCGCTGGGTTATCCCCTGGGCCCGCTGGCCTTCGGCGAGCACTACGGGGCTGCGCGCATCCTCACCATCCTGCAGGGCCTGCAGGCCTGCTACGGCGAGGCGCGCTACCGGCCCAGCCCATGGCTGCGCCGCCGCGTGCAACTGGACTTGCCGCTGCACAGCCCGGACAGGCCGGAGTGAGGCTCAACCTGCAGCCGCGCAGACTTCAGCGGAAGCTGACGAACTCCCCAGCCTCCAGCTTCTCCAGCGCGGCCTTGCGCTCAGCAGGTGGCAGCGCTCCAAGCTTTTCCACCCGCGCATAGAACGCCGGCCAGTTGCCGCCGACCTGGGCAAACAGCGCGGCGAACGACGGCACCCACTGGTCGTAGAGGCCGAAGGGCAGCAGCTTGGCGTTGTTCAGCGGGCCGTTGACCCAGGCGTCGAAAGGCGCCTTGCCGCCCCAGTCCTGATCACGCATCTGCGCGTAGTCGCGCCGCAGGCGCTCGAATTCGGCCTGCTTGCCGGCACGCTTCTGTGCCTCGCTGCGCGGGCTGGCGTAGAGCGCCTGCAGGCGCTCGCGGGTATCGAGTACCAGCTGGGTGAAGCGCTTGCGTTGCTCGGCCAGCAGCGGCGATTCGTCCGGTAGGTGGCGTGCCTCGCGCCAGCGACGGCCGCCCTCGGCCTCGACGAAGGAGGCATAGGACTCGTTGAACGCCGTGTCGCCCGGCAGGTAGAACTTCTGGTGAGCCAGCTCGTGGAAGATCGTCTCGGCCAGGCGCTGGTCACCCCAGCGCAGCATGCTGCTGAGGATCGGGTCGTCGAACCAGCCGAGGGTCGAATAGGCCTCCACGCCGCCGACATAGACGTCCAGCCCCCGTTCCTTCAAACGCTTCGCCTCGGCCTGCGCGCCCTTGTCGCCGTAATAGCCGCGGTAGGCCACGCAGCCGGCGATGGGGAAGCAGTGGGTCAGCGGCTGCAATGACAGCTCGGGTGTGGCGAACACGTTCCACACCACGTTGGGCCGATGGATGTCGGCGTAGAGGCGGTAGCTCTGGTTGTCCGGCAGGCCCAGCTCGGCGCTGGCGAAGGCGCGGGCTTCCTGGGACAGCTCAAGACGCTGGCGCAAGGCGGGGTCGCGGGTCGGGTCGGCGACCACTTCGGCCACCGGTTTGCGGGCGGCGAGCAGGCGTATCTGGCCATCCGCCAACTGGCCGTAGTAGCCCACGGTGGAACAACCGCTCAGCGCCCAGATGGCCAGCCAGGGAACCCAGCGGCACAGGCGGCGGTCGAGTGTCGGGATAAGAAGGCGGAAGGGCATGGGCGGAACATAGCACAGCGCCTGTTCCGCCCGCTGCCGACCCTTTCGACCAGGAGCACCACCGATGCGCGCCCTTCTCATACCTGCCGGCCTGCTCGCCCTGAGCGGCTGTTCGTTGCTGATGCCCCAGCCGGACCCGAACCGCGCCTGGGTCGACCTGGACACCAACAGCCAGAGTGACCTGGCGGCCATGGAAGTGGACAACAAGGAATGGTCCAGCACCCGCTACTTCGAGGTCGACCCAGGCTCCCACGAATTGCGCGTGCGCTTCCAGTTCCAGGTCGAGCCTGTGGACATCGGCCCGGTGGACGAGGCGCTGTGGCGCGACTGCGAGATGACCGTGCAATACAAGGAGTTCAGCGCCGGTCAGCGCTACCGCCTGGAGACCGGCAGCATCGGCTTCCGCCCCTGGGCCAAGCTCTACGACGCCCAGGGCGGCGAAATCGCCCGCGGCCGCGAACGGGGCTGCGCCAAGGCCTGAGCGGGGTATGCTGTGGGATAAGCCCATTCCACGGTGAACTTGCATGCGCCCGCGTTACCTGTCCGGATTCCTCCCCCTGGGCTTCGCCCTGCTCGCCGGCTGCGCCAGCCCGCTGCCGGCCCACGATCCGCAGATGGCCTGGATCGATCTCTACACCACGCCGGGCAAGACGCTGATGGCCGAGCGCCTGGATGGCCAATCGGTGAGCGACGGCCGCTTCTATCAGGTGTCGCCGGGACGCCACGAGCTGGTGGTGCGCTTCCAGTACGAAGTCTCCAGCGGCGGCGGCATGGGCCAGATGACCGACCCCTCGGAGCTGACCTGCCGGGTCAAGGTGACCTACGACGACTTCGCCGCCGGTGAACGCTACCGCCTGGAGCTGCGCCCGCAGTTGCGCAGCGCGCTGGCGCTGCTGACGGACGCCAACGGCAGGCTGGTGGCGAAGACGGATTTCCAGGGGGCGGTGCGCTGCGGGCCGTTCTAGCGCAATCGCAGGCTTCGTAGGAGCGGATTCTATCCGCGACGTTATCCGCCCGCGCCGGGTGCCAATCGCGGGCAGAGTCCGCTCCTAGATCGCCCCGTTAGGCGCGGAGGACACTCAGCTGTCGTTCTTCTGGTAGATGATCCGCCGCTGCCCGTTGTCGCAGGTGCCGACCACCATGTTCGGATCCTTCACCTCGGACTTGTCCACGATCTCCAGGGTGTAGGAGGTCACCCCGGCGGCCTGGATCTTGGTCTCGATCTCGGCCTTGAGCTCCTCGCAGGGCTTCACTGCCGCCCAGCTTGCGCCGCTGCCCAGCAGCAGCGCCACACCGGCCACTGCGGCCCATTTCATCGTCGTCATCACAGTCCCTCGTCATAGCCCCACGGCGGGGCACCCTATCCTAACGGTGGACCTCCACCCTGCAACAGAGTGCCCCGCTGGCTCATTCGAGGCTGGCGTCGAGGGTGATGCGCGCGTTGAGCACCCGCGAAACAGGGCAGCCGGCCTTGGCCTTGTCGGCGATGGCCTGGAAGGTCTGCGCGTCGGTACCCGGCACCTTCGCCTTCAACGTCAAGTGCACGGCGGTGATGGCGAAACCGTCGGTGAGCTTTTCCAGACTGACCTCTGCCGTCGTGTCGATACGCTCGGCCGTCAGGCCGGCTTCGCCGAGCATCATCGACAGCGCCATGGAGAAGCAGCCGGCGTGAGCCGCGCCGATCAGTTCTTCCGGATTGGTCCCCGGCGCGCCCTCGAAGCGGGTGTTGAAGCCGTAGGGCTGCTCCTTGAGCGCGCCGCTTTCGGTGGAGATCGTGCCCTTGCCGTCCTTCAGACCACCCTGCCAGTGGGCCGATGCCGATTTCTTCATGTCGCGTCCTCCGCGTGGGTTGCAGTCAGGACTTTCGAGGCCGGCGACGCGCACAGGGTTCAGCTTTTCGCGCTGTACCTTGCAGGAGCGAGCTTGCTCGCGAGCCTGCACCGCACGGTGCCATCCCGTTCGCGAGCAAGCTCGCTCCCACGCAAAACCGGAGCATGAAAAAGGCCGGGGCCCTCACGGACCCCGGCCTCGATTCACATCCAGGCGCTTACTTGGAGTAAACGATTTCCTTGGTGCCGCCTTCGCAGGTGCCGACGACTTGCTTGCCGCCCGCGCTGCCCTTGTCGACGACTTCCAGGCTGTACGAAGCAACACCCTTGGCCTTGAGCTTCGCATCGATTTCCGACTTCAGCTCTTCGCACGGCTTGCCGGCGGCAAGGACGTTGCCAGCCAGGGCGAAGACCCCCACAGCGATCAGGAACTTCTTCATCGGTAACGCTCCCTCGTCGTTCACAGGAAAAGGCCCGAACGGGCCGGAAAACCGGGACACCCCGGTGCGCACATCCACGCGCCACGCCAGCATGGCAGCGGTGCGTGACAAAAAAGGCGAAGCCGTTCGCGGACTAGCTGTTGGCGATGCGGAAACCGACCTTGATGGTCACCTGGTAGTGTCCCACCGCGCCGTTCTCGATGTGCCCGCGGGTATCCACCACCTCGAACCACTCCAGGAAGTCGATGCTCTTGGCCGCCTCGGCCAGGGCGTTATTGATCGCATCCTCGATGCTGGTGCGCGAGGAGCCGACCAGCTCGATCTTCTTGTAGGTATGGTGATTGGACATGGCGTTTCTCCCGGGTCGTCACGCAGCACGGCAAAGTGCCAGCGCCTCAATGGACAGTAGTAGAGGGGTGGACCCAGGGCAAACGCGCGGGTTCAGACTTTAGGCCGGACCGTTGAGCTCGACCTGCAGCCAGCGCGCCAGGCGTTCGGCCCGTGGATCGGCACGCCGCTCAGGCACCCACAGCGCCAGCCTCGCGGTGGTGTCGACAAAGACCCAGGGCGCAGCGAGGCGGCCGGCGGCGAGGTCATCGGCCACCAGCTGTTGCGGCGCGATGGCCACGCCCAGGCCGGCCACGGCGGCTTCCAGCAGGTAGTAGAGGTGCTCGAAGCCCTGGCCGAGTTTCAGCCGCGCCGGGTCCAGGCCATGGCGCGCCGCCCATTCCGGCCACGCCTGCGGGCGCGAGACGGTGTGCAGCAGCGTTTCATCGAGCAGCACTGCGGCCGGCGCAGCGCGCAGTTGCTCGAAGCGCGGAGAGCGCGGGCTGAGCACCGGACCGATACTTTCCACCGCCAGCTCCAGCACGCGCATGTCCGCCGGCCAGGGCGGGGCAGCGAAGCACAGGGTGGCGTCGAGGCCGCCACGGCGCGGGTCAAGGTCGCCGTCGCTGGCGGAAAGCTGCAGGCGCAGGTCCGGCAGGTCCCGGTTCAGGCGGTCCAGGCGTGGGATGAACCAGCGGGCAAGCAGACTGCCGGGACAACCGAGAACGAAGGGCGCATCGCCGCCGGCCTGGCGGCGCAGTTCGGCGCAGACGCTGCGCAGGCGCTCGAAGGAGTCGCTGGCCACTTCGCTCAGGCGAACGCCGGCATCGGTGAGTTTTACGCCGCGCCCATCCTTGAGGAACAGCGGCACGCCCAGCTCTTCTTCCAGCAGGCGGACCTGCCGGCTGATCGCCCCGTGGGTGACGCTCAGCTCATCAGCCGCCGCACTCATGCCGCGCAGGCGGGCTGCAGCTTCGAAGGCGCGCAGGGCGTTGAGCGGCGGAAGGTCTCGGCTCATGGCGATCAATCCGTGAGTTTTTCTGACAGGTCGTGGCGATCTTATCGCTTTTCCCCGTCATCACACAGCCGTATCCTGATGACCATTCGTAGGAGCGGACTCCGTCCGCGATCGCCCCAGCCGGCACCTACCTTTCGACAGACAAAGGAGCCTTCCCATGTCCACACTGCGCACCGGTCCAGACGCCAAGGGCCTGTTCGGCCACTTCGGCGGCCAGTACGTCGCCGAGACCCTGATGCCGCTGATCCACGACCTGGCCCGCGAATACGAGGAGGCCAAGGAAGATCCGCAGTTCCAGAAGGAGCTGGCCTACTTCCAGAGCGACTACGTTGGCCGTCCGAGCCCGCTGTATTTCGCCGAGCGCCTGACCGAGCACTGCGGCGGCGCGAAGATCTACCTCAAGCGCGAAGAGCTGAACCACACCGGCGCGCACAAGATCAACAACTGCATCGGCCAGATCCTGCTGGCCAAGCGCATGGGCAAGAAACGCATCATCGCCGAGACCGGCGCCGGCATGCACGGCGTGGCCACCGCCACCGTGGCCGCGCGCTTCGGCATGGAATGCGTGATCTTCATGGGCACCACAGACATCGATCGCCAGCAGGCCAACGTGTTCCGCATGAAGTTGCTGGGCGCCGAGGTGATCCCGGTCACCGCCGGCACCGGCACCCTGAAGGACGCGATGAACGAGGCGCTGCGCGACTGGGTGACCAACGTCCATAACACCTTCTACCTGATCGGCACCGTGGCCGGCCCGCACCCGTACCCGGCGATGGTCCGCGACTTCCAGGCGGTGATCGGCAAGGAAACCCGCGAGCAGCTGGCCGAGAAGGAAGGGCGCCTGCCCGATTCCCTGGTCGCCTGCATCGGCGGCGGCTCCAACGCCATGGGCCTGTTCCACCCGTTCCTCGATGATGCCAGCGTCAAGATCATCGGCGTCGAAGCCGCCGGTCACGGCATCGAGACCGGCAAGCACGCGGCCAGCCTGAACGGCGGCGTGCCGGGCGTGCTGCACGGCAACCGTACCTTCCTGCTGCAGGACGAGGACGGCCAGATCATCGACGCGCATTCCATCTCCGCCGGCCTGGACTACCCCGGCATCGGCCCGGAACACGCCTGGCTGCATGACATCGGCCGCGTCGAGTACACCTCGATCACCGACCACGAGGCGCTGGAAGCCTTCCACCAGTGCTGCCGCCTGGAAGGCATCATCCCCGCGCTGGAGTCCTCCCACGCGCTGGCCGAAGTCTTCAAGCGCGCGCCGAACCTGCCCAAGGACCACATCATGGTGGTGAACCTGTCCGGTCGTGGCGACAAGGACATGCAGACCGTCATGCACCACATGCAACAGGAGCCGCAAGCATGAGCCGCCTGCAGACCCGCTTCGCCGAACTCAAGGAACAGAACCGCGCCGCCCTGGTGACCTTCATCACCGCTGGCGATCCGGGCTACTCGACCTCGCTGGATATCCTCAAGGGCCTGCCCGAAGCCGGCGCCGACGTGATCGAGCTGGGCATGCCCTTCACCGACCCGATGGCCGACGGCCCGGCGATCCAGCTGGCCAACATCCGCGCCCTGGGCAACGGCCAGAACCTGGCCAAGACCCTGAAGATGGTCCGCGAATTCCGCGCCGGCAACACCACCACTCCGCTGGTACTGATGGGCTACTTCAACCCGATCCACTACTACGGTGTGGACAAGTTCATCGCCGATGCGAAAGAGGCCGGCGTCGACGGCCTGATCGTGGTGGACCTGCCGCCGGAGCACAACGAAGACCTCTGCCACCCGGCCCAGGCCGCGGGCATCGACTTCATCCGCCTGACCACCCCGACCACCGACGATAAACGCCTGCCCACCGTGCTCGAGGGCAGCTCGGGCTTCGTCTACTACGTCTCGGTGGCCGGCGTGACCGGTGCCGGCGCGGCAACCCTGGACCATGTCGAGGAAGCCGTGGCGCGCCTGCGTCGCCACACCGACCTGCCGGTATCCATCGGCTTCGGCATCCGCACCCCGGAGCACGCGGCGAGCATCGCCCGCCTGGCCGATGGCGTGGTGGTGGGCTCGGCGCTGATCGACAAGATCGCCGAAGCCACCAGCTCCGCCGATGCGGTGCAGAGCGTGCTCGGCCTGTGCCGTCAGCTGGCCGAGGGTGTGCGTAACGCCCGTTGAGGGCTTGCATACGGCTCTGCTACGCAATGCGTTGCCTGCAACAGCAGCACGCAGAAAAAAGCCCGGCGAATGCCGGGCTTTTTCATTTCAGGCGAAGCTTACTGCAGGCTTTCTTCCTGCGGCTCTTCTTCACCACCAGCAGCCGGGCCACCCAGGCCCAGGCCCTGCGCGGAGCCCATGGCGAAGGCCATGA
This sequence comes from Pseudomonas sp. DP-17, assembly GCF_022380625.1. Taxonomy (NCBI): domain Bacteria; kingdom Pseudomonadati; phylum Pseudomonadota; class Gammaproteobacteria; order Pseudomonadales; family Pseudomonadaceae; genus Pseudomonas; species Pseudomonas sp. DP-17. The sequence continues at coordinate 273,476 of NZ_JAKSXG010000008.1, read as the reverse complement.
ATTCCGGCACGCTCATGTCCTTGCCGTTGAACTTCACCTGGTCGTTGGCGTAGGCCAGCGAGCTGGACAGTGCGTTGCCGTCGAGTACCGCCCACTGCGAGTTCAGCGCCATGCCGCTGAAGAGGTCGGTCATGGCGTCGGACTGCTGCTTGAGCGCCACGGGGTCGACACTGCCGGCAGCCTCGCCACCCAGCGAACCCTGCAGGGCGACGATGTCGCCGATCACGGCCTTGTCCACCTTCAGGTCGGCCTTGAGCGCAGCCAGGATGCTGCGGGCCATCTCGTCAGGAGTCGCAGCGGCAGCGTTGGGCTTGCGCAGGTCGACCGACAGGGAAGCCTTGGCCACACCATGGCTGGTCTGCAGGGACAGTTCGTCCAGCGACAGCACCGGCGAGCCTTCCAGCAGGGCCAGGCCCAGGCGCTTGAGTTCCTCTTCCTGCGCCGGGGTCAGCTCGGTGCTTTCCAGGCTGTCCAGCGCCATCTTGTTGTAGGACTCCTTGAAGGTCTTGAGCACGCCTTCGTCGAGGTTGCGCAGGCTCAGGTCCAGCTTCATGCCGCCGATTTCCTGGCCCTGCACCACGACCTTGCCGATGCGGTAGGAAACGCTCTGGTCCAGGCCCTTGCCGCCCTGCTTGAGGGTTTCCTCGACCACGGCTTCGCGCAGTTCGACTTCCGGCGCGCCCGGCGACTTGATGTTCAGGCTCTTGATGGTGGCGGAGCTGGGGCCCAGGGCGAAGCCATTGGCGTTTTCCTTCTTGTCGCCCTGCATGCCCAGGTCACGCAGTTGCACGCGAGCCGGCTGGCCGGTGTTCTCGTCAGTGAAGTCCAGGTCAACCTCGGCGAGGTTGCCCACGGCGCTCACGTCCTTCTTGTCGGCGGAAACGCTGAAAGTCACCTTGGCCGGAGACAGGCGCAGCTTGTCGCTGTCCTTGGCGAACTCCAGGGCGGCGGTTTCGACGCGGCCTTCCTGCTTCTGGTCGTAGTGGATGGTCAGCTCGCCGGACAGCGGGGCCTTGCCGCCGGCGGCGGTGAACAGCGGGGCGGTGAGTTCGTTCTGCTCGAGGGCGAAATGGCTCTGCGCCATGACCGGCGCCAGCTGGCCGGCAGCCAGGCGCGAGGCCGGGAAGGGACCATGTTCCAGGCGGTCGGTGAAGACCAGGACCTGCGGCTCTTCGCCTTCCTTGCCGGTGAAGGACAGGTTGTAGCGCGCGGTGCTGGAGAGCACGCCACGCTGGATATCCACCAGCGTCAGGTGAGCGCCCAGGCCGGGGGCTTCCTGCTCGAACAGTTGGTTGGCTTCGGTGATGCCACGGTTCACTTCCTGCTCGACACGGCTGCCGGTGTACCAGGCACCGGCAACGGCGGCGCCAACGATGGCAACGGGAATGGCGATGGCCAGGGCGGTCTTCTTCATGCTGAGTCCTTTCAATGAGGCCGTACGGGGACGTCCTGTCGACCGTTTATGGGAGTGGGCGGCGCGATGCTAGCAGGCGCACTGCCATCACTCCAGTACCGTTGGCGACCGACTTCACAGCGCCAGCATTGACCGTCGGGGCGCGGCTGTCAGGATAAAGGGCTCCATCGGTTCGAGAGGCCCTAGCCATGGCCGTGCTGCACAGCCTTCATCACGTCGCCCTGATCTGTTCGGATTATCCGCGCTCCAAGCACTTCTACGTGGATATCCTCGGCCTGAAGGTGATTGCCGAGACCTACCGCACCGCCCGCGACTCCTGGAAGCTCGACCTGGAACTGGGCGATGCGCGACTGGAGCTGTTCTCCTTCCCCGGCGCGCCGGTGCGGCCTTCCTATCCCGAGGCGCAGGGCCTGCGCCACCTGGCGTTCGCCGTGGACGACCTGGAGGCAGCGGTCGCCCATCTGCAAAGCCATGGCGTGGCCTGCGAGCCGATCCGCATGGATGACCTGACCGACAAGCGCTTCACCTTCTTCGCCGACCCGGACGATTTGCCGCTGGAGCTTTACGAGCGCTGAGGCCTGGCAATCGATGGGCGGCTGCACTACCTGTAGGAGCGGACTCTGTCCGCGATGTGCAACCGGCTAGCTCGGAGCGGCCGGCAAGCGATCGCGGACGAAGTCCGCTCCTACGCGACGGATCTGACCTGTGGATTACGCCGGCACGGCCTCGCTGCCCAACGCACCGCGCAGGCTCGCCAGGTCGCGCAGCGGCGGCGCGCCGAACAGGCGGCTGTACTCGCGGCTGAACTGCGACGGGCTCTCGTAGCCGACGCGATGGCCGGCGACCGCCACTTCCAGCCCTTCGGAGAGCATCAGCCGCCGCGCTTCCTGCAGGCGCAGCTGCTTCTGGTATTGCAGCGGGCTCAACGCGGTCACTTCCTTGAAGCGGTGGTGCAGGGTGGACACGCTGAGGTTCACCTCGCGGGCCAGGTCCTCGATGCGCAGGGACTTGTCGTAGTTGCGGTTGAGCCACTCGATGGCTCGGGTGACGCGATGGGTCTGGCTGTCGGTCATCGCCAGATCGTGCAGCAGATGCCCCTGCGGTCCGCGCAACAGGCGGTAGAGGATTTCGCGGACGAACAGCGGCGCCAGCATCTCGATGTCGCGCGGGGTGTCCAGCAGGCGCATCAGGCGCAGCAGGGCATCGAGCACGGTGCAATCCACGCGCTGCAGGTAGATGCCGCGGCTGGCCGGGCGCGGCGCGCTGCCGGCAAGGCCGGCCTCGGCGATCAGCCGGGTCAGCTCGCCGGGGTCGATGTCCAGGCGGATGGACAGGTAGGGTTTGTCCGGGGAGGCCTCGATCACCTGGCCGGACACCGGCAGCGTCACCGACACCACCAGAAGATTGAGTTCGTCGTAGCGATAGACCTCGCTGCCCAGGCGCACTTCCTTGCAGCCCTGGGCGATCACGCACAGGGCCGGACGGTAGAGCGTCGGCATGCGGCCTTCGCTGGGGCTGTCGTTGCGCGCGACCAGCAGCGAATCGATGGCGGTTTCGAAGACGCCTTCACCCTGGCAATGGCGCTGGATGATGTCGGCCAGTTCCTGGCGGCCGGCAGCAATGGGATCAAAGGCGGGAACGGACTGGGACATGCACGGGACCTCCAGTGGCGGCGCACGAAGCTTACGCCCACGGCACATGCGCGCGTGTGACAGTAAGGCAGCCGCTGGAGGATCAGGCAAGCAATCGGCAGGAATGGACAAGCCATGTCGACATCGCGTCGCGCACCGTGGCGGTGCAAGGGCTGGAAATAGCGCGCAGACGCCCTTTTTCAGAGCGTGGAGAACGCCCCGCAGGATCAGGCAAGAAGGCGACAGCATCCGGATAACGCCCGGCCCTGGCTGCGCCGTAATCTTCCTGTCAGTCGTCCGAGGAGCCACCTCGGGCTTCTTCCTGGAACGCGGAGGACAGGACATGCACTGGCAACCCATCGAACACGAATTGCAGATCCATCCCCGGCGGGGTCACGAGGCGGAACTGGGCGCATTGATCGACAACCTGGTCGACGGCGCATGCCGAGCACCGGGATGCCTGCGCTGCCAATTGGTGACCCGCGAGAATGGCCAGCCGTGGCTGCTGCAGGGCAGTTGGAAGAACGAGGAGGCGCTGCTGGCGTACTTCGCCACACCCTCGTTGCAGCTGCTCGGCGAAGTGCTTCTATGCCACTGCCGGAGCCTTGGCGGCGGCATAGTGGAAACCCTCGATCAGGCCACCGGAAAGGTGGCCTGAGTCTTTCCAGCTGGAGAGCTTTTCAGCCCCTTCAGTATTCCAGGCTCCAGCCCAGCGTGAAGGTGCGGCCGCGGCCCTGGTAGTCATACAGGTAGGCCGGCCCGTAGGTCGGCGAATAGAACAGCGCGGCGCGCTGGCCCCAGACGGTGCTGTACTGCTTGTCCAGCAGGTTCTGGATACCGGCGCTGAAGGTGCCGAAACCGGTCTTCTGCTCGCCCATCAGGTCGAAGGTGGTGTAGCCGTCGATCTCATGATCCGCGTCGTCCTTCAGGTTGAACGCATGCTGGGCCTGCAGGCGGGCACTGCGTTCGCCATCGCCCCAGCCAACGAAGGCGGTGGACTTGGACAGCGACGCATAGCGCGCATCGCGCTTGATCCAGTCGCCGTCGGCATCTTCCTCTTCCGAGCGCACCAGGTGCAGCGTGGTGCCGCCCTGCCAACCGCTGTCGAAGTAGCGGGTGACCGCGCCCTCGAAGCCGAAGTCGCGGCTCTTCTGGTCCTGCACGTCGATGGTCAGGGTCGCCTGGTCGGTGGTGATGATCTTGTCCGACCAGATGTAGTAGACCGCCGCCTGGGCCTGCCACTGCAGGTCGCTGTAGCGCCAGCCGGTCTCGACCTGGCGGCTCTTGATGCCGGCCAGCGGGTTGTCGTCCACCGACAGGCCGGCCTTGCCGTAGTACTTGGCCGGGTCGGGCAGGTCGAAGCCTTCGCTGTAGTTGGTCCACAGCTGATGGCCGTTCTTGAAGTCGTAGATCGCACCGAGGTTGAACAGGTTGACCTGGTAGTCGTTGCTGCCGCCGGGCACGCCTTTGAAGTCGTCCACCTCGACATCCATCTTCTGGTGGCGGGCGCCGCCGGAGAGGGTGAGGTTGTCGGTGGCCTTCCAGTCCAGCTGGCCGTAGAACGACAGCCCGTCGACGATGTAGCTGGGGTAGCGCGGTGCGCTGCTGGCGGTTTCCAGGTCCAGCCCGCCGCTTTCGGAGGACAGGCGCTGGTCGAAGACTTTCTGCTCGGCGTTGAAGCGCTCGTGGTCGAAGTCCACGCCATAGGTGAGTTTCAGCGAATCCCACTGCTTGCTGAACAGGCCCTTCAGGCCGCTGACCTCGAAGTTCTGCTGCGAGGCGGCGAAGTACACGCCTTTCGAGCCGGTGGGCTTGCCGGTGTTGTAGTAGGGGAAGGGGTAGAAGTTGTCGTCTTCCTTGCGGTAGTAGGCCTGCAGGTAGAAGTCCTGCTCCAGCAGGTTGCTGTGGTGGTAGTTGGCGTTGAGCAGCACACGGCGCGTGCGCGGTTCGAGGTCGGTGTCCATGCCGCTGCGGATCTGCGCATCTTCCAGGTCCGATGGCGCCCGGTACTTCAGGTTGGGAAAGTAGATTCCGGTGCTGCCGTCGTTGCCCGAGTCGTAGTACTGCGCCAGCAGGTCGAGGCTCTGCTCGTCGGTGAACTGCGCGGTGAGGTTGCCCATCACGTCGACGGTGCGGTTGTACTGCAGGTCGGTCTGGGTGTTGTCGATGAAGATCTGGTTGCCGCCGCCATCGTAGAAGGCTTCGTTCTTCTCCGCCGAGACGCCCAGGCGGCCCACGACGCGGTCGTTACCGCCGCTGATGGACTGCGCGGCGCGGGTCGAGAGGTCGTCGCTGTTGTTGAAGCCGCTGCTGGCGCCCAGCTGCGTCTCGAAGCGCGTATCGCCGGCGGCGCCCTTCTTGGTAATGATGTTGATGATGCCGCCGGTGGCGCCGCCGCCGTAGATGGCGCTGGCGCCGGAAAGCACCTCGATGCGCTCGACGTTGAACGGCGAGACGCTGTCGAACTGGCGCGACAGGCCGCGCGAGCTGTTCTGGCTGACGCCATCGATCATCACCAGCACGTTGCGCCCGCGCATGTTCTGGCCGTAGTTGGTGCGGCCCTCGGGCGCCAGGTCAAGGCCGGGAACCAGCTTGCCCACGGCTTCCTTGAGGCTGACGCCGGTGTCCAGCTGTTCGCGCAACTGGGTCTGGTCCACGACCCAGACGGTACCGGGAATCGAGCTGATGTCGGTGGGCGTGCGTGCCGCCACGCTGATCTGCATCGGCGCCAGGCTCAGGGCGGCGGAATCGTCCTTTTCGCGCTTGAGCAGCACGGTGCGCTCGTCGGTGAAGCGCCAGCTCACGCCACTGCCGGAGAGCAACTGGTTGAGCGCTTCCTCGGTGCTGTAGGTGCCGTCCAGCCCTTCGCTCTGCAAACCCTGGATGTCCTCGGAGTTGAACAGCAGGTGCAGCCCGGCCTGGTCGGCGAACTGGGTCAGCGCACTGTCCAGGCTGCGCGGGGCGATATGCAGCTCGACGGTGGCCGCGTTCGCGGCGTGGACGACGGGCGCAGCGGCACCGAGCAGGGAAGCGAGCAGGATCGCGCGGTGCAGCGGAGAAGGACGGTATGGCATGCGGGTGAAATCCGTTCTTGTGGAGTCAGGGTCGCGTAGTGAGAATTCTTCGCGTTCCTGCCTACGACGAAACGGTCATGCAAACCTTGCAGTGCTGAATGAAAAATATTTTCATTTCTTGCGCTGCCGCTCCGGACCCTGTGCCGTCAGTAACCTCGCAGGATGGTGTGGAGCGCAGCGATACCCATCCTACAAAGCGACTTCTATCAGGCTCTGGGCGCGGGACGGATCAGCACCAGCCAGGGCAGATGGGTGACGGTCACCGGCTGCAAGCGCTCCAGGGTCTTGAGCAGTGCGTCCGGGTCCTTGAGGTCGAACACGCCACTGACCTTGTGCTGCCGCAGCGCGCCGTCGGTCAGTACGATGCGGCCGGGCAGGTAGCGCTCCAGCTCATCGAGCACCTCGCCCAGCGGGCGCTGGTTGAAGATCAGCTTGCCGCGCTGCCAGGCGCTGGCGCTGGACAGGTCCAGCGGCTGCACCGGTTCGGGCGCAGCGGCCTCGCGGTAGCTCAGGCGCTCGCCGGCGGACAAGCGAACCGGCGCGCTGCCGGCGCTGTTCACCTGCACCACGCCCTCGGTCACGTCCACGCGCACCTGCGGCCCACGGCTGTCGACATCGAAGCGCGTGCCCACGGCGCGCACTTCGCCACCGCGGGCCTCGACAATGAAGGGCCGCGCCGCATCCTTGGCCACTTCGAACAGGGCTTCGCCGCTGTGCAGGCGCAGGCGCCGCTGCTGCGGGCCGAAGTCCACGGACAGCGCGCTGTCGCTGTTGAGCCAGATACGGCTGCCGTCGGCCAGCTCCAGCATGCGCCGCTCGCCGGTGCGGGTGGCGTAATCGGCGTACAGCGCGGCCAGCGGTTCGGGCAGGACAATGGTGACGGCGATCGCCGCGACACAGGCCGACGCGGCCAGCGCCAACCAGCGACGTGGGCGGCGCACGCGACGGCGGTAATCTTCGGCATGGCGGGTTTCCGGCAACGCGCCCCACAACGCTTCGGCCTCGCGGGCGGCACGCTCATGTTCCACGCTCAGCCCACGCCAGCGCAGGAAATCCATGCGCTCAGCCGCTCCGGTACTGCCCGAATGCAGCCGTACCAGGCGCTCGATGGCCTCATCGGAAAGCGACGGCTCGACGCGGCTCATGGCGTTCCCTCCTGGCGCTGCGCCCAGTCGCGGCAGTGCCGCATCGCCTGGACGATGTACTTGCCCACCATGCTCTCGGAGACACCCAGGCGCTGGGCGATCTGCGCGTGGGTGAGGCCGTCGAGGCGGTTCATCAGCAGCGCCTCGCGGGCGTTCGACGGCAACTGGTCAAGGGCGGCGTCCAGATGTTCCAGCGCCTCATGGGCGAGCAGGCGGTGCTCCAGCCCGGAAGCGGGATCGCTCAGGTCGTTGGCGGCGGTTTCATCGACATGCAGCTCGGCCAGCCGGCCTTCGCGGCGCAGGTTGTCGATGGCGATGTTGCCGGCGACGCGGAACAGGTAGGCGCGCGGGTCCTGCACTTCGGCTTCGGCAGGGTGGTCGGCCAGGCGCAGCCAGGTGTCCTGGGCAACGTCGGCGGCGCGCTGGTTGTCCCCCAGCCTGCGGGCGAGGAAGCGCATCAGGTCCGCGTAGTGCGCCTGGAAGCTCTGCAGCAGGGAGGAGGAAGCGAAGCGCCGCATGATGGCCGAAATACCCTGAAAAACCGGCCAACGTCTGTCAGGCCGGAGCGAAGGGTCGGCAGCATACACCGAATCGAGAATTATTATCGAATGCAAAAAAGTGTCAGCTCGTGAACAACGAAAGGTCCAGCGGCCGTACTTCGCCCAGCCACATACCGTAGTCCCGGTGATCGCGCAGATCGTTGCCGGTGTTGGGATGGACGAACACCACCAGGCCGTCGCGGTTCAGCGCCAGCCAGGGCACCAGGGTCGCGAAGGTGGCGTTGTCGAAGGCCAGCTGGCAGCTCCAGTCCGGGTGCGGGCCGACCGGGCGTTCGTGGACGCGGCCCATCTTCGCGCCGAAACGGCGCGCTGCTTCCTCGCACAGCGCACGGGCGCGTTCGAGGGTGGTCGCGTCGAAATAGACGTGGGCGTGGAAGTCTTGAATCTCGGTCATCGGTCCTGCTCCAGTTCCGCCTGCAGCCAGTCGACGAAGCGCTGCACCAGGCGCATGCGCCGTTTGCGCTCGGGCAGCACGGCGTAATAACCGAACCGCGATTCCACGGCTTCGGCAACGGGCCGGCACAGTAACCCCTGTTCCAGCAGTTCGTCGACCAGATGCCGCCAGCCGATGGCCACGCCCTGCCCGGCGATTGCCGCCTGGATCAGCAGGGTGTAGTTGTCGAAGCGTAGCCCGGCGGGCGCTGGGGAGCCGTCGATGCCCAGCGCGCGATAGACACCGCCCCAGTCGAACCAGCGACTGGACGCTTCGGGCTTGAGGTGCAGCAGCGGCAATTCGGTGAGCGCCTGAGGCGCCAACGGCAGCTTGCGTCCTTCCAGCAGACGCGGGCTGCACACCGGGAAGACTTCCTCGCTGAACAGGCGCAGCGCCTCGCCGTGCTTGAAGCGCCCATCGCCGAAAGCGATGGCCACGTCGATGTCGCTGCGCAGGGAAATCGGGCTGCGGTCGCTGCTGATCAGGCCGACATCCAGTTCCGGGTGCGCCTGGCGAAAGCGCGGCAGGCGCGGCATCAGCCAGTAGGCGGCAAAGGCGAAGTCAGTGGCGACCTGCAGCACTTCGTGAGGATGTTGTGCAGTCACCGCAGCGATGCCGGCGTCGATGCTCTCCAACCCGGCCTGCACGTGCTGCTGCAGCACCTGTCCACTTTCGGTGAGGGCGATGCCCCGGTGGATGCGGTCGAACAGGCGCACGGCGAGGAGTTTCTCCAGCCGCTTGATCTGCTGGCTGACCGCCGGCTGGGTGGTACCCAGCTCTCCGGCGGCGGCGGTGAAGCTGAGCAGCCGGGCGGCGGACTCGAATACCCGCAGCAGTTCCAGCGGCACGCTCAAGGCTGGCTCTCGCATAAGCACGCGTTATCCGAAGCATGCGGCGCCATGCGCTTTACCCCCTATCCAGTAGCCAACAGACTCATACCGCACAGCATCCCATAACAGCGCCAACAGGATAAGCCCAACGCCATGAAGCGCCAGCGCCCGAACATCCTCTTCATCATGGCCGACCAGATGGCCGCGCCGCTCCTGCCCTTCTACGACGCCCAGTCGCCGATCAAGCTGCCCAACCTCTCGCGCCTCGCCGGCGAGGGCGTGGTGTTCGACTCGGCCTACTGCAACAGCCCGCTCTGCGCGCCCTCGCGCTTCACCCTGGTGAGCGGCCAGCTGCCGACCAGGATCGGCGCCTGGGACAACGCCGCCGACTTCGCCGCCGACATCCCCACCTACGCGCACTACCTGCGGCGCCTGGGCTACCGCACCGCGCTGTCGGGCAAGATGCACTTCTGCGGCCCGGACCAGTTGCACGGCTACGAGGAACGCCTGACCAGCGACATCTACCCCGCCGACTACGGCTGGGCGGTGAACTGGGACGAGCCGGACGTGCGCCCAAGCTGGTACCACAACATGTCTTCAGTGCTGCAGGCCGGCCCGTGCGTGCGCACCAATCAGCTCGATTTCGACGAGGAAGTGGTGTTCAAGGCGCGCCAGTACCTCTACGACCACGTCCGCGAGCATCCCGAGCAGCCGTTCTGCCTCACCGTGTCCATGACCCACCCGCACGATCCCTACACCATCCCGCGCGAGTACTGGGACCTGTACCGCGACGAGGACATCCCGCTGCCTTCGGTACAGATCGCCCAGAACGAGCAGGACCCGCACTCGCAGCGACTTCTGAAGGTGATCGATCTGTGGGACCAGGAAATGCCCGAGGAGAAAATCCGCGCCGCGCGCCGCGCCTACTTCGGCGCCTGCAGCTATGTCGACGCGCAGATCGGCGCGCTGCTGCGCACCCTGGAAGAATGCGGCCTGAGTGAAGACACGCTGATCGTGTTCTCCGGCGACCACGGCGACATGCTGGGCGAGCGCGGCCTCTGGTACAAGATGCACTGGTTCGAGATGGCCGCCCGCGTCCCGCTGCTGGTGCACGCACCCAGGCGTTTCGCCCCGCATCGGGTCAGCCAGTCGGTGTCCACCGTCGACCTCTTGCCCACACTGGTGGAGCTTGCCGGCGGTTCCGTGGAGCCGGGCATCCACCTCGATGGCCGCTCGCTGCTGCCGCACTTGCAGGGCACCGGCGGCCACGACGAAGTGATCGGCGAATACACTGCCGAAGGCACCGTCAGTCCGCTGATGATGATCCGCCGCGGCGACTTCAAGTTCGTCTATTCCGAGCAGGACCCTTGCCTGCTGTTCGATGTGAAGAACGACCCGCGCGAGCTGGAAAACCTCGTCGATTCGCCCGCCCACGCCAACCTGGTGCGCGACCTGCTGGGCGAAGCCCGCGCGCGCTGGGATATCTCCGCCATCACCAGACAGGTCCTCGCCAGCCAGCGCCGCCGCCGGCTGGTGGCCGACGCGCTGACCCACGGGACGCTGAAAAGCTGGGATCACCAGCCCATGGTCGATGCCAGCCAGCAGTACATGCGCAACCACATCGACCTCGACGATCTGGAGCGCCGCGCCCGCTATCCGCAACCGAAATAACAACCACAATGAGCCGAAGGGGAAGGGAGCATGACCCAGCTATTCACCGCACGACATGCATCGACGCTATTGCTTGCCAGCGCACTCGCGCTGAGCGGCCCGCTGGCCTGGGCCGAGGATGAAGCCTGCGGTACGGTGAAGCTGGCCGATCCGGGCTGGACCGACATCGCGGTCACCAACGGCATCGCCGCCTTCCTCCTCGAAGGCCTGGGCTACCAGGTGAAGATCGACACCCTGTCGGTGCCCATCACCTACGGCGGCCTGCGCGACGGCCAGGTGGACGCCTTCCTCGGCAACTGGATGCCGGCGCAACAGGGCTTCTACGACCAGTTCATCGCCAGCAAGCAGGTCACCCAGCTGGCGAAGAACCTCCAGGGCACCGAGTTCACCCTGGCCGTTCCGACCTATGTCTGGAACGCCGGCGTGAAGACATTCGCCGACCTGGACCCGCACGCCGAGCAGTTCAACAGGAAGGTCTACGGCATCGGCTCCGGCGCGCCGGCCAACCAGTCGATCCAGAAGATGATCAGCGGCGACGAATTCGGCCTGGGCGACTGGAAGCTGGTGGAGTCCAGCGAACAGGCGATGCTCGCCGAAGTGGGTCGCGCGGTGAAGCGCCAGCGCTGGGTGGTATTCCTCGGCTGGACGCCGCACCCGATGAACGTCAAATACGACATGAAATACCTCACCGGTGGCGAGAAGTACTTCGGCAGCACCGGCAGCGTCTTCACCGTGACCCGCAACGGCTACGCCGAGCAATGCCCGAACAGCGGCAAGCTGCTGGCCAACCTGTCCTTCGACCTACCGATGGAGAACGCCATCATGGCCGAGGTGCTGGAGAAGAATGTGAAGAACCCCGACGCGGTGAAAGCCTGGATCAAGGCCAACCCACAGAGCCTCGACACCTGGCTGCAGGGCGTGAAGACCCGCGACGGCGGCGACGCGCTGGCGGCGGTGAAGGCGAAGCTGTAGACCATCGATGGAGCGTCTGATCCGCCTGCTGCCGTTCCTCGCCTGGCTGCCCCAGGTCAGCGGTCGCGACCTGCGCCGTGATCTGGGCGTCGGCCTCTCCGGCGCGGTGCTGGCATTGCCGCAGTCCATGGCCTACGCACTGATCGCCGGGTTGCCGGCGGAGTACGGGCTCTACGCGGCGATGCTGCCGGTGCTGATTGCCTGCCTTTGGGGTTCGTCGAAGCACATGGTCGGCGGGCCGACGGCGGCGATCTCGGTGGTGCTGTTCACCGCCATCGCCCCGCTGGCGCCACCGGGCAGCACTCAGTTCATCCAGTACGCGCTGCTGCTGACTTTCCTCGCCGGGCTGTTCCAGTGGCTGCTGGGCCTGCTGCGCTTCGGCGTGCTGGTGAACTTCGTTTCGCACTCGGTGCTGCTCGGCTTCACCTGCGGCGCCGCGCTGGTGATCGTGATCGGCCAGTTGCCGTACCTGCTCGGCATCGCCGCAGGAGGGCAGGACACGGCGCTGAGCAGCGCTGCCGCGCTCTGGTGGAAGCTGCCGCAGTTTCATGGGCCTTCGCTGCTGGTGGGACTGTTCAGCCTGGCCTTGAGCCTGATCGTGAAGCGCCTGTGGCGGCGCGGGCCGGCGTTGCTGGTCGGCCTGATCGGCGCCAGCGCGCTGGTCTGGGCGATGCCGGCGACCTTCGCCGGAGTCGCCAGGGTCGCGGCGTTCCACAGTGCATTACCGCCGTTCAGCCCGCTATCGCTCGATCTTTCCGCCATCGCCCAGCTGCTCCCCGCTGCCGTGGCCTGCGGCATGCTCGGGCTGGTCACCAGCCTGTCGATTGCCCGCGTGCTGGCCGCGCGCTCGCACCAGGCGCTGGATGCCAACCAGGAAGTGCGCGCACAGGGGCTGTCCAACCTGATCGGGCCGTGGCTGTCGGGCACGCTGTCCGCCGGCTCCTTCACCCGCTCCGGGCTGAATCAGGACGCCGGAGCCCGCACGCCGCTGGCCGGGGTTTTCTCGGCGCTATGGGTGGCGCTGCTGGCGGTGGTCGGCGCAGGTCTGATCACCCACATCCCGCTGCCGGCCATGGCCGCCGGCATCCTGCTGATCTGCTGGCACCTGGTGGATCGCCCAGCCCTGCGCGCGCTATGGAAAGGCAGTCGCGCCGAGTCGCTGGTCATGCTGCTGACCCTCGCCGCCACCTTGCTGCTGCCGCTGCAGAACGCTATCTACGCGGGCGTGCTGGCTTCGCTGTTCTTCTACCTCAAGCGCACCTCGCAGCCGCGCGTGCAGCAGTGGCAGAAGGAAGACGAGGAAGTGCTGCGCATCGAAGGCTCGATCTTCTTCGGCGCCTGCGACTACCTGCAGAAGCTGATGCAACGCAGCCGCGGCGAGCGCCTGGTGCTGGATGCGCACCACGTGAACTTCATCGACTTCGCCGGCGCGCAGATGCTCCAGCAGGAAGCCCGCCGCCTCGCCAGCGAGGGCCGCAGCCTGGTGCTGCGCAATGCGCGGCCACGGGTGCGTGCGGAGCTGGAGAAGCAGATGGGGAAGGGTGGGGTATTGCAGGTCGAGGAATAGAACCGGGGGCAGTTGTAGGAGCGAGCTTGCTCGCGAACCAGCGCCCAGCAGCGGAGCAGCCTGGAAACTCTGTTCGCGAGCAAGCTCGCTCCTACAGGAAGCCGGTCCGTACCGCGGGTGTCAGCCCTTGAGCTGACGGCGCAACTCCTCGAGGACCGGCGCCGAATCCGGCCGCACGCCGCGCCACAGCAGGAAGGCTTCCGCCGCCTGCTCCACCAGCATCCCCAGACCGTCGATGCAGCGCGCCGCGCCGTGCTCGGCGGCCCAGCGGTTGAACGCGGTCGCGTCCTTGCCGTACATCATGTCGTAGCAGACGGTATGGCCCGGCGCGATCAGCGCGGAATCGATTGGCGGCAGCTCACCGGCCAGCGAGGCCGAGGTGCCGTTGACGATCAGGTCGAAGGGCTGGTCCTTCAAGTCGAAACCGCCGCCGCGCAGACTCCCCAAGTCCTTGAACTCTTCCGCCAGTTGCTCGGCCTTCGACGCCGTGCGGTTGGCAATGACGATGCAGGCCGGCTGCTGGCCGAGGAAGGGTTCGAGGATACCGCGCACCGCACCACCGGCGCCCAGCACCAGGATGCGCGCAGCACGCAGGACGACGCCGTAGTTCACCGTCAGGTCGCGGGTCAGCCCGGCGCCGTCGGTGTTGTCTCCCAGCAATCCGCCGCCTTCCAGCTTCTTCAGGGTATTCACCGCACCGGCCCGGCGCGCGCGCTCGGTGAGCTCGGTAGCCAGGCGGTAGGCGTCTTCCTTGAACGGCACGGTGACGTTGCCGCCCAGGCCCTGTTCGAAGAACTCGCGGGCGTTCCCGGCGAAATCGTCCAGCGGCGCCAGCCGCGCGTCATAGCTCAGCGTCTGGCCGGTCTGCTCGGCGAACAGACGGTGGATCTGCGGCGACTTGCTGTGGCCGATGGGGTTGCCGAAGACGCAGTAGCGGTCCATGGGAAGTCCTGGAGATTTTCTGGTCGTGGAAGATTCGAGGGGGAGGTGATGGGTATCGCTGCGCTCCACGCCATCCTACGCATACCGGTCAGCCTCGCAGGATGGGTGGACCCTAGACGATACCCATCAGGCGCCAGCCAGCCAGTCCCGGTCGGTGAGGAAGTACTCGGTCAGGCGCGCTTCCGCGCTGCCCGGCTCCGGCTTCCAGTCGTAACCCCAGCGCACCTGCGGGGGCAGCGACATGAGGATCGACTCGGTGCGCCCGCCCGACTGCAGGCCGAACAGGGTGCCGCGGTCGTAGACCAGGTTGAACTCGACGTAGCGGCCACGGCGGAAAGCCTGGAACTCGCGCTGCTGCTCGGTATAGGGAGTGTCCTTGCGCTTGCGCACGATGGGCAGGTAGGCGTCGATGTAGGCATCGCCGATGGCGCGCAGGAAGGCGAAGCTGGTGTCGAAGTCCCACTGGTTCAGGTCGTCGAAGAACAGGCCGCCGACACCGCGCGGTTCGTTGCGGTGCTTGATGTGGAAGTAGCGGTCGCACCACTCCTTGTAGCGCGGGTAGACATCCGCGCCGAAGGGCGCGCAGGCATCGCGGGCGACCTGGTGCCAGAGCACGCAGTCTTCCTCATGGGCGTAGTAGGGTGTGAGGTCGAAACCGCCACCGAACCACCAGACCGCTTCCTCGCCTTCCTTCTCGGCGATGAAGAAGCGCACGTTGGCGTGGGAGGTCGGCACGTGGGGGTTGGTCGGGTGGATCACCAGCGACACGCCCAGCGCCTGGAACCCACGCCCGGCCAGTTCCGGGCGGTGCGCGCTGGCGCTCGGCGGCAAGCCGGCACCGAAGACGTGGGAGAAGTTCACACCGCCCTTTTCGATCAGCGCGCCGTCACCGATCACCCGCGTCCGACCGCCGCCGCCCGCCGGCCGCTGCCAGGCGTCCTCGACGAAACGGGCACTGCCGTCCTCGGCTTCGAGTGCGGCGCAGATGCGGTCTTGCAGGTCGAGCAGGTAGGCCTTCACGGCCTCGATGCGGTCGGTCACGAGAATCACCTTGGAGCGGGAAAGCCACGCGTGGCGCGGGCCGGAGCGGGGTTCAGGGTCGAAAACGGGCGCCAGCATACCATCGTCGCCGGCAAAGCTGGTCTTGACGCCCGTCCGGCGTGCGGCTTGGATGAAAGTCTTTTCCCCGGCGAGGCAGGACCTCGCGCCATCAGGAGAGCGACATGGCCAAGCGTGTTCAATTTGCCAAGACCGGCGGCCCGGAAGTCCTCGAGATCGTCGACTACACCCCGGCCGAACCCGGCCCGAACGAGGTGCGGGTGCGCAACCGCGCCATCGGCCTGAACTTCATCGACACCTACTACCGCAGCGGCCTGTACCCCGCGCCGAGCCTGCCCTCCGGCGTCGGAACCGAAGGCGCCGGCGAGGTGGAAGCAGTGGGCAGCGCAGTGACCAGCGTGAAGGTCGGCGACCGCGTCGGCTACGCCACCGGCCCGCTGGGCGCCTACAGCGAGCAGCACGTGCTGCCGGCCGCCAGCGTGGTGAAACTGCCGGATGCGATCACCTTCGAGCAGGCCGCCGCCGTCATGCTCAAGGGCCTCACCGTGCAGTACCTGCTGCGCCAGACCTACAACGTACAGCCGGGCCAGACCATCCTCTGGCACGCGGCCGCTGGCGGCGTCGGGCTGATCGCCTGCCAGTGGGCGAAGGCCATCGGCGCGCACCTGATCGGCACCGTGAGCTCGGCCGCCAAGGCGGAGCTGGCGAAAGCCCACGGCGCCTGGGCAACCATCGACTACAGCCATGAGAACGTGGTCGAGCGCGTGCTGGCACTCACCGATGGCAGGAAGTGCCCGGTGGTCTACGACTCGGTGGGCAAGGACACCTGGCTGACTTCGCTGGACTGCACCGCCCAGCGCGGGCTGGTGGTGAGCTTCGGCAACGCCTCCGGCCCGGTGGACGGGGTCAACCTGGGCATCCTGTCGCAGAAGGGCTCGCTCTACGTCACCCGGCCGACGCTGTTCGGCTACGCCAGCACGCCGGAGCGCCTGCAGGCCATGGCCGACGACCTGTTCGGCATGATCACCAGCGGCAAGGTAAAAGTGGAGATCAACCAGCGCTTCGCCCTGGCCGACGCGGCAAAGGCCCAGACCGAGCTGGCGGCGCGGCGCACCACCGGGTCGACGATTCTGTTGCCCTGACTGGGCGGGGAACTTTCGCCCGCGCCGGGGCACCATTGTAGGAGCGGACTCTGTCCGCGATGTCCAGCGGGCCAGCTCGGAGCCGTCGCAAATCGATCGCGGACGAAGTCCGCACCTACAGGGTCAGGACGGACGCACCGTCTCGCCAGTGCGCAGGTCGCGGATCAGGCTGGGATTGCGGCGCCCGCCCAGGGCGCCGCCCAGCACGCCGTCCAGCTCGCCATGGAAGTACTGTTCCACGCGCAGACGGCTGCGGGCGGGCGGCCGGCCGGCGGGATTGGCGGACGTGGAGATCAGCGGGCCGGTGAAGCGGCACAGATCGCGCACCAGCGGATGGTCGGTGACGCGCAGGGCGACGGTGTCGTGCTCGCCGGTCACCCACTCGGGCAGACGGCCCTGGTGCGGCACCAGCCAGGTGTTCGGGCCGGGCCAGCTGGCGGCGAGCTTGTCCTGCCAGGCTTCGGGCAGGTCCTCGAGAAGGAAGTCGAACTGGCGGATGTCGCCAGCCACCACGATCATGCCCTTCTCCACCGGGCGCGCCTTGATCGCCAGCAGGCGGTACACGGCGTCAGCGCTCCACGGGTCGCAGCCCAGGCCCCAGACGGCTTCGGTGGGGTAGGCGATCACACCGCCATCGCGCACGACCTGGGCCATGCGCTGGGTACGCCAGTTGCTGTACATCGAAAACTCCTCGGATCTGCGATGCGCGGCAGTTTACGTGCTCAGGGGGCGCGATGCACCCAGACCCCGGCCTCGCAGGCGACCCGTCCGTCCAGCTCCAGTTCGGTGAGCTGGACCAGCACCTGGGGCAGGTCCAGGCCGCTGTGCAGCGCCAGTTGCTCGCTGCTCTGCGGCGCGGCGCGGAGCAGGTCGACCAGCGGGTGGGAAGGCAACGATGCCGCCGCCTCGACGGCAGGTGCTCCCTGCGTCCAGCCCTGCAGGCCTTCGAGAATGTGCTCGACCGTTTCCACCAGGGTTGCGCCCTGGCGGATCAGCTCGTGGCAGCCGCGCGCGCCGGGGTGGTGGATCGAGCCGGGGATCGCATAGACCTCGCGGCCCTGCTCGGCAGCCAGTCGCGCTGTGATCAGCGACCCGCTGGACGGACTGGCTTCCACGACCAGGGTGCCCAGGGACAGACCGCTGATGATCCGGTTGCGCCGGGGAAAGTTCGACGCCTGCGGCGCACAGTTCAGCGGCAGCTCGGAGATCACCGCGCCGCCCTGCTCGACGATGCGTGTGGCCAGCCCGAGATGGCGCCGCGGATAGAGGTGCTCCAGCCCCGTCCCCAGCACGGCGACCGTCTTGCCGCCAGCCTCCAGCGCCCCTTCATGGGCCGCTCCGTCGATGCCCAGCGCCAACCCGCTGGTGATCACGAAGCCGCCGCCAGCCAGGCTGCGAGCGAAGGCACGCGCCGTATCCAGGCCCGGTTTGCTGGCTCGCCGGCTGCCGACCATCGCCAGTTGCGGGCGCTCCAGCAGGCCCGGCTCACCTGCCACGAACAGCACTGGCGGGGCATCCACCAGTTCCGCCAGCAGCGCAGGATATTCCGGCGCGTCCCACATCAGCAGATGGTGCTCGGGCGCTTCCAGCCAGCGCATCGCGTCGGCCGCCTGTTCGCGGATGGCGGCTTCGCGGCGCGGTTGCGCGCAGCTGGCGGGCAACCCCAGGGATCGCCAGGCCGCTGCCGGCGCGCTGAGGGCGGCGGAAGCCGAGCCGAAGGCTTCCATAAGGCGGCGAAAGCGCCTCGGGCCCAGGTCAGGAAGGCCATGCAGGCGCAGCCGCGCCTCGATTTCGGCCGGAGAAAGGCTTGGGACGGCGGTCATGGAGCAATCCTTGGCGTGCGGATGACGCCAGGACTATGCAGCGCTGGCCGGCGCGCCCGCTGTCGGACCCTTCCGGATTACGCCCACAAAAAACCCCGCCGAAGCGGGGTTTTCTTCAAGTCATGCGCGGCTCAGGGATTCTGGACGCGGTCATTGACTTCCAGCGAACGGGTGGCGGTCAGCACCAGGCCGTAGCTCAGGCGGTTGTAGGTGCGGAACACCATCACCAGGCCCGAGCGCTCGTCCGGGATCTTCACCATTTCATCGGTGACGCGATCGCGCACGGTTTCGCCCAGCTTGTAGATGGCCAGCACGTTGCCTTCGGCCAGGCCGTCGTGGGTGCCCTTGTCGATGGTCACCACGTCGTACTTGCCGATCTGGGTCACACCGCGCGGTACGTCGATGATGGTGCCCTTGATCGGGGAGGTCGGCTCGCTGGGCATGAAGGTCGAGGTGATCGCGCGTTCCTCAGTGGGGAACAGGCGGTCGCCGGGGCGCACTTCCTGGGTGGTGCGGGTCAGGGTCAGGGTGGCGACGTCGCCTTCCTTCGCAGTGACGTTGGCACCGCCGACATCCATGGCGTCGATGCCCAGCAGCTCGTTGGTTTCCGGGTCGGTATAGACCTTGGCCTGGCGGAAGATGCCGTAGCTGTTCTCTTCCGACAGCGAGGTGCCGCGGGCATAGGCACGGTCGCCGGCACCGCTGATCACGCTCTCCTGGTCACCCGCCACCACGTAGGGCGCGTTGGTGAAGACGTCGGCGTTATCGACGATGCGGTTGGAGAGCAGGAAGGCGTTGATCTTTTCCAGCGGGATGGTCGGGATCGCCTCGGCGATCGGGGTGCTGCGCACCCGCGGCGACAGCTTGATGGTCCCGCGCGAGGCGCCGCGGTTGAGCATCAGGCGCGGCTGGCCATCGATGTACACAAGGCTCAGCTCGTCCCCCGGATAGATCAGGTGCGGGTTCTGAATCTGCGGATTCACCTGCCAGATTTCCGGCCACTTCCACGGCTTGCTGAGGAACTTGCCGGAGATGTCCCAGAGGGTGTCGCCCTTCACTACGGTATAGCGATCCGGATGGCCTTCCTTGAGCTGCACGGCAGCCTGCGCCACCCCGCCTGCCGCGAGCAGCAGCAGGGCGAGTAGTGTTTTCCTCATGCGGTGAATCCCTTTATTATGTGTACACATGAAACGCCTGGAAGCCGCCCCTACCGCGCTTTCCAGCGTTTTTCGATGCTGCTCAGCATATTAGCAGCCGATTTTGACTTTATTCCACAAGTGCATCACAAACGTATATGGCCATTCTGAACATTCTCGAATTCCCCGATCCGCGCCTGCGGACCATCGCCAAGCCGGTCACGGTCTTCGATGACGCCCTGCGTACGCTGATCGACGATATGTTCGAGACCATGTACGAGGCGCCGGGCATTGGACTTGCGGCAACGCAGATCAACGTGCACAAGCGCGTCGTGGTGATGGACCTGTCCGAGGACAAATCCGAGCCCCGCGTCTATATCAACCCGGAGTTCGAATACCTCACCGAGGAAATGGACCAGTACCAGGAAGGCTGCCTGTCGGTGCCCGGCTTCTATGAAAATGTAGACCGTCCGCAGAAAGTGCGGATCAAGGCCCAGGACCGTGACGGCAATCCGTTCGAGGAAGTGGCCGAGGGCCTGCTCGCGGTGTGCATCCAGCACGAGTGCGATCACCTCAACGGCAAGCTGTTCGTCGACTACCTGTCGAACCTCAAGCGCGACCGCATCCGCAAGAAGCTGGAAAAGCAGCACCGGCAACAGGCGTGACCCCATCCCCAAAGGCTTGCCCCGGCAAGCCTTTCTTTTTTGTGAGCCCGATATGAGCCAAGCACTGCGCATCGTCTTCGCCGGCACTCCGGAATTCGCCGCCGAGCACCTGAAGGCCCTGCTGGACGGTCCCCATGAGCTGGTGGCCGTCTACACCCAGCCGGACCGCCCGGCCGGCCGCGGCCAGAAGCTGATGCCCAGCCCGGTCAAGCAGCTTGCCCTGGAGAATGGCCTGCAGGTGCTGCAGCCGCCGACCCTGCGCGACACCGCCGCCCAGGCCGAACTGGCCGCGCTCAAGCCGGACCTGATGGTGGTGGTGGCCTACGGGCTGATCCTGCCGCAGGCGGTGCTGGATATCCCGCGGCTGGGCTGCATCAACAGCCACGCCTCCCTGCTGCCGCGCTGGCGCGGCGCCGCGCCGATCCAGCGCGCAGTGGAAGCCGGCGATGCCGAGAGCGGCGTGACCGTGATGCAGATGGAAGCGGGACTGGACACCGGGCCGATGCTGCTCAAGGTCAGCACGCCGATTTCCGCTGACGACACCGGCGGCAGCCTGCACGACCGCCTGGCCCAGTTGGGCCCGAAAGCCGTTGTCGAGGCCATCGCCGGCCTCGCCGCCGGCACGCTCAAGGGCGAGGTGCAGGACGACGCCCTGGCCACCTACGCGCACAAGCTGAACAAGGAAGAGGCGCGCATCGACTGGTCGCTCCCGGCCCACGTGCTGGAGCGCCGCATCCGCGCCTTCACGCCCTGGCCGGTGTGCCACAGCACCCTGGGCGAAGCTGCGCTCAAGGTGCTCGGCGCCAGGTTGGCGCAGGGCAAGGGCGAGCCGGGCAAGATCCTCGATGCCAGCCGCGACGGCCTGCTGGTGGCCTGCGGCGAAGGCGCACTGCTGTTGACTCGCCTGCAACTGCCTGGCGGCAAGCCGCTGGCCTTCGCCGACCTGTTCAACAGCCGTCGCGAGCAGTTCACGCCAGGACAGGTGCTGGGCGCATGAGTAGCAATCCCCGCCTCGCCGCCGCTCGCGCGCTGGCCGCCGTGCTCGCCGGGCGCGCTTCGCTGGGCAGCTCGCTGCCAACCCAGCTGGAGAACGTCGAGCCGCGTGATCGTGGTCTGGTGCAGGAGCTGGCCTTCGGCGCTGCCCGCTGGCAGCCGCGTCTGTCCACACTCGCCGCGCGCCTGCTGCAGAAGCCGTTCAAGGCCGGCGACCGCGACGTCGAGGCGCTGCTGCTGGTCGGCCTCTACCAGTTGCTCTACACCCGCATTCCGCCGCACGCGGCCATCGGCGAGACCGTCGGCTGCGCGGACAAGCTGAAGAAGCCCTGGGCCAAGGGCCTGCTCAACGCCGTGCTGCGCCGTGCCCAGCGCGAAAGCGAAACGCTGCTCGCCGAGGTCGACAAAGACCCCGCCGCACGCCTGGCGCACCCGCGCTGGCTGCAGAAGGCACTGAAGAAGTCCTGGCCGGAGCAGTTCGAAGCGATCTGCGCCGCCAACAACGCGCACCCGCCGATGACCCTGCGGGTGAACCGTCGCCGCGGCAGCCGCGATGCCTACCTGGATGAGCTCACCCGCGTCGGCTTCGAGGCCACGGCCTGCGAATTCAGCCGCGATGGCATCAACCTCGTGCAACCGTGCGATGTGCGCGAGCTGCCGGGCTTTGCCGAAGGCCGCGTCAGCGTGCAGGACGAGGCCGCGCAACTGGCCGCCGATCTGCTGGAACTGGCGCCGAACCAGCGCGTGCTGGACGCCTGCTGCGCGCCCGGCGGCAAGACCTGCCACCTGATGGAAGCCGAGCCCGAGCTGGCCGGCGTGGTCGCCGTGGACCTGGAGGAAAGCCGCCTGGTGCGCGTACGAGAAAACCTCGCGCGCCTGCAGCTTTCAGCCGAGCTGTTCGCCGCCGACGCCCGCGACACCGCCAGATGGTGGGATGGCAAGCCGTTCCAACGCATCCTGCTGGACGCGCCGTGCTCCGCCACCGGCGTGATACGCCGCCACCCGGACATCAAGCTGACCCGCACCGCCGAGGACATCGAGGCGCTGGCGCAGCTGCAGGGCGAACTGCTCGACGCGCTGTGGGCGACCCTCGAAGTGGGCGGTGTGATGGTCTACGCGACCTGCTCGGTGATGCCGCAGGAGAACAGCGAGCAGATTGCCGCGTTCCTCGGTCGCACCCCCGGCGCCCGCGAGCTGGATTTGCCCGGCCCCTTTGGCATCAAGCAGCCCCATGGCCGCCAGTTGCTGCCGCAGCAAGGCGGGCACGACGGTTTCTACTATGCCAAGCTGATCAAGATCTCGGCGAAGTAACAGGCGCCGACTCCCAACGGATCGAAACGGAAAGCACCCCGCTCCATGAAGATCATCATCCTCGGTGCCGGCCAGGTCGGCGGCACTCTGGCCGAGCACCTGGCCAGCGAAGCCAACGACATCACCGTCGTCGACACCGACGGCGAACGCCTGCGCGACCTCAACGACCGCCTGGACATCCGCACCGTCCACGGCAAGGCCTCGTTCCCCACGGTACTGCGCCAGGCCGGCGCCGACGACGCCGACATGCTGGTGGCAGTAACCAACAGCGACGAGGTGAACATGGTGGCCTGCCAGGTCGCCTACACCCTGTTCAACACCCCGACGCGCATAGCCCGTGTGCGCGAGGCGGCGTACCTGACCCGCGCCGGGCTGTTCGACAACGAGGCGATCCCGGTCGACGTGCTGATCAGCCCCGAGCAGGTGGTCACCAACTACATCAAGCGCCTGGTGGAGTATCCCGGCGCCCTGCAGGTGATCGACTTCGCCGAGGGCAAGGCCCAGCTGGTCGGCATCCGCGCCTACTACGGCGGCCCGCTGGTGGGCCAGGAGCTGCGCCAGCTGCGCGAGCACATGCCCAACGCCGACACCCGCGTGGCGGCGATCTACCGGCGCAACCGACCGATCATTCCCCAGGGCGACACGGTGATCGAGGCCGACGACGAGGTGTTCTTCATCGCCGCCAAGGCCCACATCCGCGCGGTGATGGGTGAGATGCGCCGGCTCGAGGACAGCTACAAGCGGATCATCATCGCCGGCGGCGGCAACATCGGCGAGCGCCTGGCCGAGGCCATCGAGAGCCGTTACCAAGTGAAGATCATCGAGATGAACCCGGCGCGCTGCCGGCACCTCTCCGACAGCCTGGACAGCTCCATCGTGCTGCAGGGCAGCGCCTCGGACCGCGACCTGCTGCTGGAGGAGAACATCGGCGACACCGACCTGTTCCTCGCGCTGACCAACGACGACGAGGCCAACATCATGTCCTCGCTGCTGGCCAAGCGCCTGGGCGCGCGCAAGGTGATGACGCTGATCAACAACCCCGCCTACGTCGACCTGGTGCAGGGCGGCGAGATCGACATCGCCATCAGCCCGCAGCTGGCCACCATCGGCACCCTGCTGACCCACGTGCGCCGCGGCGATATCGAGAGCGTGCACTCCCTGCGCCGCGGCGCCGCCGAGGCCATCGAAGTGGTCGCCCACGGCGACGCCAAGTCGAGCAAGGTGATCGGCCGCAAGATCAACGAAGTGCAGCTGCCGCCGGGCACCACCATCGGCGCGGTGATCCGCGACGACGACGTGCTGATCGCCCACGGCGAGACGAAGATCGAATCCGGCGACCACGTGATTCTCTTCGTGGTGGACAAGAAGCGCATCCGCGACGTCGAGCGTCTGTTCCAGGCCGGCCTGACGTTCTTCTGATCGACGGTGGGCCGCCGTTGGGCGGCCCGCCAGATCAATCCGAGTCGGTTTCAGACAGGTCCTACTGCGCCAACCCGCTTCCCTTGTCACGCTGCGCGGCCTGTTCCAGCTTGCCTGCCTCGGTCATGCGCTACTCCTCCATCGGTCGAATCCTCGGCGTGCTGCTGATGCTGTTCAGCGCCACGCACCTGCCGCCGCTGCTCGTGGACCTTCACTACGCCGAGCATTCCTGGCAACCCTTCGCCTCTTCGTTCCTGGTCACGCTGCTGACCGGCTTCGCCATCTGGTGGCCGTGCCGCCAGCACAAGCAGGACTTGCGCATCCGCGACGGCTACCTGGTGACGGCGCTGTTCTGGATCGTGCTGGGCTCGTTCGGCGCCTTGCCCTTCGCCCTGTCGGACGCGCCGCACATGGGCGTGGTCGACTCGCTGTTCGAATCCTTCTCCGGCCTGTCCACCACGGGTGCCACCGTGCTCACCGGGCTCGATACGCTGCCCCACGCGATCCTCTACTACCGCCAGCAGCTGCAATGGCTCGGCGGCATGGGCATCGTGGTGCTGGCGGTGGCAGTGATGCCGATGCTGGGCATCGGCGGCATGCAGCTGTACCGCGCGGAAATGCCCGGCCCGCTGAAGGAGCACAAGCTCTCGCCGCGTATCGCCGATACCGCCAAGACCCTGTGGTTCCTCTACTGCGGCCTGACCCTGGCCTGCGCGCTGGCCTACTGGGCGGCCGGCATGAGCCTGTTCGACGCGGTCGGCCACAGTTTCTCCACCATCGCCATCGGTGGCTTTTCCACCCATGACGCGAGCATCGGCTACTTCGACAGCCCGTTGATCGAGCTGATCTGCATGACCTTCCTGGTGATCTCCGGGATCAACTTCAGCCTGCACTTTCTTGCCTGGCGCCAGCGCAGCCTGCATCACTACCTGAAGGACACCGAGTGCCGGGCCTACCTGGGCATTCTGCTGGTGCTGTTCCTGATCACCGCGACGACACTGATCCTCAAGCACCACTATGACTCGCCGCTGCAGGCGATCCGCTACGCCGCGTTCATGGTGATCTCGGTGGCGACCACCACCGGCTTCGGTCTCGCCGACTTCAGCAGCTGGCCGACCCTGCTGCCCTATCTGCTGCTGTACAGCACCTTCATTGGCGCCTGCGCCGGCTCCACCGGCGGCGGCATGAAGGTGATGCGCATGTTGCTGGTGTACCGCCAGGGCATGCGCGAATTCCTGCGCCTGCTGCATCCCAACGGAGTATTCCTGGTGAAACTCGGGCGGCGCACCGTGCCCGACCGCGTGGTGGAATCGGTGTGGGCGTTCTTCTCGATCTACCTGCTGACCTTCGTCAGCCTGATGCTGGTGCTGCTGGCGTTGGGCGTGGACCAACTCACGGCGTTCTCCACGCTGGCCTCCTGCCTGAACAACCTCGGCCCCGCGCTGGGCGACGCAGCGGCGCACTACGGCAACCTGCCGGGCAGCGCCAAGCTGGTGCTGAGCCTGGCGATGGTGCTGGGGCGGCTGGAGGTGTTCTCCCTGCTGATCCTGCTGACGCCCGCCTTCTGGCGCGCATGAGGCACTGATCCTGGGGCAGAATGGCGACCTGCTGACGGAGGCTCGCCATGATCGATTCGCTGGAAAAAATGCTCGCCAAGGGCGTGGACAACCCGCTGCTGCGCTTCGGCCTGGGCAAGGGCTACCTGGACGCCGGCGATGCCGTGAAGGCGACCGAGCACCTGCGCCGCTGCGTGGAGCAGGACCCGAAGTACTCCGCCGCCTGGAAGCTGCTGGGCAAGGCGCTGCAGGCCCTGGGCGACCTGGACGGCGCGCGCGCCGCCTGGACCGACGGCCTCGCCGCCGCGCAAGCCCATGGCGACAAGCAGGCGGAGAAAGAGATGACGGTGTTCCTGCGCAAGCTGGACAAGGCAAAGGGCGCGTAAGCGCCCTGTTTATCGCCACTCACCGACCTTGAAGGTTACGTAGGAGCGGACTCCGTCCGCGATCGATTGCCGGCCGCTCCGAGCTGGCCGGAGGCACATCGCGGATGAATCCGCTCCTCCGAAGAGCCGCTACAGCACCTGCGCCGCCACCGCATCCACCGCCGCCCTGGCGATGCCGACGATCTCGTCCGCCTCGGCGCGGGTCAGCACCAGCGGCGGCGCGAAGCCGAGGATGTCGCCGTGGGGCATGGCGCGAGCGATCATGCCGCGCTCCAGGCAGGCCGCCGAAACCTTCGGGCCGACCTTCAGCGCGGGGTCGAATGGCGTGCGCGCCTCGCGGTCAGCCATGAACTCCAGCGCCGCCAGCATGCCGTCGCCGCGCACCTCGCCCACCAGCGGATGGCCCTCAAAGGTCTGGCGCAGCTGCTGATTGAGGTAGCCGCCAACTTCCGCCGCATTGGCGGTGATGTTTTCCCGTTCGAGGATGTTCAGGTTGGCCAGTGCCGCCGCCGCGCAAATCGGGTGGCCGGAGTAGGTCCAGCCGTGGCCCATGGCGCCCTCGCGGCTGGAGGCGCTGTCGATCACGTCCCAGACCCTCTCGCCGACTATTACTGCCGACAGGGGCGCGTAGGCGCTGGTCAGGCCCTTGGCGGTGGTGATCAGGTCCGGGCGCATGCCGTAACGCTGGCTGCCCATCTTGTCGCCCACGCGACCAAAGGCGCAGACCACCTCGTCGGCAATCAGCAGCACGTCGTATTTCGCCAGCACCGCCTGGATCGCCTCCCAGTAGCCCTTGGGCGGGACGATGATGCCGCCGGTGCCCATTACCGGTTCGCCGATGAAGGCCGCCACGCTGTCCGGACCTTCGGCGAGGATCAGGTTCTCCAGCTCCTGGGCGCAGTGGCGGACGAAGGTGGCTTCGTCCATGCCAGCCGGGGCCTTGTAGAAGTGCGGGCAGAGGGTGTGCTTGACGCCTTCCACCGGCAGGTCGAAATGCTGGTGGAAGCCCGCCAGACCCGTGAGGCTGCCGGTAACGATGCCCGAACCGTGGTAGCCGCGCTGGCGGGAGATGATCTTTTTCTTCTGCGGCCGGCCCAGCACGTTGTTGTAGTAGCGCACCAGCTTGACCTGGGTTTCGTTGGCGTCGGAGCCGGAGAGGCCGTAGTAGACCTTCTTCATGCCCGCCGGTGCCCAGTCGCGGATGATCCGCGCGGACAGCTCGATGATCGCCTCGGAGGAGTGGCCCACGTAGGTGTGGTAGTAGGCCAGCTGCGTGGCCTGTGCATGGATGGCGTCGGCGACTTCGGTGCGGCCGTAGCCGATGTTCACGCAGTAGAGGCCGGCAAAGGCATCGAGCAACTCGCGGCCCTGGTGGTCACGGATTCGCACGCCGGCGGCTCCGGTGATGATCCGCCCCGGCAGCGCGCCGCTGGCATGGTCGTGGGCGTGGGTCGAGGGGTGCATGAAATGTGCGCGGTCTTCCTCGAACAGCTTGGCGTAGTCGGTCATGGCGGTGGTCTCCCGGTCAGATGGCGCCGTGGTGCAGGGCGAAGTACTTGGTTTCGACGAAGGGCTCCAGGCCCTCGCTGCCGCCCTCGCGACCGAGGCCCGAAGCCTTCATGCCGCCGAAGGGAATGGGGTGGCCGGTGAACTTGGCGCCGTTGACCGCCACCATGGCGAACTCCAGGCGCCGCATCAGCGGCCAGATGTGATCCAGGCGTTGCCCACAAAGGTAGGCGGCCAGGCCGTACTCGGTGTCGTTGGCCAGCCGGACGGCTTCGTCCAGGTCGTCATAGGCGCTCACGCCGGCGATGGGGGCGAAGTTTTCCTCGCGCCAGATGCGCATCTGCGGCGTGACGTCGGCCAGTACGGTGGGCTGGTGGAACCAACCGCCCAGGGCATGCGGCTCGCCGCCGGCGAGCAGGCGCGCGCCCTGGGCGATGGCGTCCTGCACACGTTCACAGGTGACGTCGAACGCGCCCTGGTGCATCAGCGGACCGATCTGGCTGCGTGAATCGCTGGCCGGGCCGACGCGCAGCTCACGCACCGCGCGAGCAAAATGCCGCAGGAAGGGTTCGTAGAGCTCACGGGCGACCAGGATGCGGTTGGCCGCGCAGCAGTCCTGCCCGGAGGTCTGGAACTTGGCGTCGATGGCGAACTGCACCGCCTGCTCCAGATCGGCGTCGGGCAGGACGATGAAGGGCGCGTTGCCGCCCAGCTCCAGGGCAACTTTCTTCACATCCCGAGCGGCGGCCTGCAGTACCAGCTTGCCCACGCGGGTCGAGCCGGTAAAGCTCACGGCGCGCACGCGGCTATCGCTGACCAGGGTTTCCATGGCCATCTGCGGCTCGCCCAGCACGACGTTGAAGACACCGGCGGGGAAGCCGGCTTCTTCCGCCAGTTGCGCCAGGGCGAAGGCGGAGTAGGGCGTCTCGTGGGCCGGTTTGACCACCACGCTGCAACCGGCGGCCAGGGCGGCAGCGGCCTTGCGGGTGATCATCGCCGAAGGGAAGTTCCACGGTGTCAGCAGGGCGGCGACGCCGACCGGCTCAACCACCGTACCCAGGTGCGCGCCGGGGATGTGGCTGGGGATGTTGCGGCCGTTCAGCCGCCGCGCCTCCTCGGCGAACCAGGGAATGAAGCTGGCGGCATAGTCGATCTCGCCGAGGGCCTCGGCCAGTGGCTTGCCCTGTTCCAGGCTGAGGATCTGTGCCAGGTCCTCGCGGTGCTGGCGAATCAGATCGGCCCAGCGGCGCAACAGCGCGCCCCGGTCATCCAGGCTGCGCGCGCGCCAGGCAGGGAAGGCGGCAGCGGCGGCGTCGATGGCACTCACGATCTGCTCGCGGTCGAGCAGCGGCACGTGGCCGATGGCTTCGCGGGTGGCGGGGTTGTCGACGGCGATGCTGGTGCCGCTGGCGCTGTGCAGCCAGTGGCCATTCACATAGCAGAGCGACTTGAACAGCAGCGGATGGGCAAAGGACATGGCGGCAGCTCCCGGTCGGTTGGCATGGAGACCATGCTAGGGGCCAGGAGCGCGCGTTTTTTTCCTAAGCGGGGGATGGCGGCGGCAAATCTTTTCGCAGTTATGCCGCCGCTGTTGGGCTTTTTCCGGTGGCGTCAGACGACGGCGGGCTGGCGACGCAGGTTGCGGGTGATGGCGCTGAGGAGCATGCCGTAGAGCGGCACGAAGAGCATCAGCATGACCGCCAGCTTCACGCCGTAGTCGACCCAGGCGATTTCCACCCAGTGCTCGGCCATGAAGGCGTTGTCGCTGTGCCAGAAGGCGATGGAGAAGAAGGTGAAGGTGTCCAGCAGGTTGCCGAACAGGGTCGAGACCACCGGGGCGATCCACCACTGGCGCATGCGCCGCAGGCGGTCGAAGACCTGGATGTCGAGGATCTGGCCGAACACGTAGGCGAGGAAGCTGGCCAGGGAAATCCGCGCGACGAAGGTGTTGAATTCGCCCAGGGAAGCGAAGCCTCGGAAGGCGCCTTCCTGGAAGATCACCGAGATCACGTAGGAAGCCAGCAGCGCGGGGATCATCACCCGCGCGATGACCAGCCGCGCCGGGCGCTTGCCGAGCAGGCGGACGGTGAGGTCGGTGGCCAGGAAGATGAACGGGAAGCTGAACGCGCCCCAGGTGGTGTGCCAGCCGAACAGGGTCATTGGCAGCTGCACCAGGTAGTTGCTGGCGATGATGATCAGGATGTGGAACGCGACAAGGCCGGCGAGTGCGCCGCGCCGTGCCGCCGGAAGGGATGCCGACATGCTCAGGGCCTTTTTCGTCGATGGGGTGAGGGAACCCATGCCCGGCACCCTGCCGAGCGGCGCACAGTGTATACGAATCGGACCTGGAAGTCAGGATTTGTTGAGCGATTTTTGTGCAGCGTCGACGTTTGCATATTCGTAGGAGCGGACTCCGTCCGCGATCGGCCCCGCATCGCGCCGGAAATCATCGCGGACGGAGTCCGCTCCTACGCACAGCCCTACACCGGCGCAAATCAGGAGCTCGCTCCTACAAAGAAGGCACGTTGTAGGGCGCATAACCCGCCAGCGTTATCCGCCACAAGGGCAACGGCGGATAACCTGTTCCAGGTTATTCGCCCTACGCAGAGCCCACTTCCAGCGCCTCGGCGGGGATTGCCGCCTCCTGCGTCTTGATCACCTTGGTGACGATGTAGGTGAAGTACCGCTCGATGCCCACGTCCTCCAGCAGCAGTTGGTCGATGAAGCGCTGGTAGTGGTCGATGTCGCGCGCCTGGATCATCGCGATGTAGTCGACCCCGCCGCCGGTGGCGTAGCAGAAGCCCACCTCCGGCGCCTGCTGCAGGCGCTGCTCAAAGCGCTTCATGTCCTGCGCGGTGTGGCGCGCGAGGGTAATTTCCACCAGTACCTGCTGCTGCCTGAACAGCGCCGGCCAGTCGATCAGCGCGCGATAGCCCTTGATCAGCCCGGCCTCCTCCAGCTTGCGCACGCGCTCCCAGGCCGGGCTGACCGAGAGGTTGATCGCCTCGGCCAGGCTCGACTTGGTGATGCGCCCGTCGCCGGCGAGGATGCGCAGGATCTTCAGGTCATAGCGGTCGAGCTTGATCATGACGGGCTCCCGTTCAGTCCAGTACCTCGGCGACCACGGCGAGGGTGTCGCCGCTCTGCACCAGGCCCGGGAAGTGCCGCGCGGCGAGGATGCCGCTGCGCCTGGCTCGGTACTCCACCGGTGCGGCGCCGGTGCGCAGCACATCATGCACCCGCGCCAGCACTTCGCCGCGTTCGACCTTATCGCCCAGGTCACGGCACATCTCCAGCAGGCCACCATGCTGGCTGGCGACGAAGCAGTCGCCATCGGGCATGTCGAGCATCACTGACTCCGCCGGCTCCACTTTGCCGTGCAGGATGCCGGCCTGCACCAGCACGTTGCGCACGCCGCGCCGGGCGATGGCCACGCTGCGCGCGCTGCTGCTGCCACCGCCACCCAGTTCGGTGGTGACGAACAGCTTGCCCTGCTCCTCGGCCGCCGTGTCGTACATGCCCACCGCATCCAGCTCCAGCATGCGCATGGAATAGGGCGCGGCAAAGGCCCGCATCAGCGCCTCGCTGGCTTCCTGCTGGGCCTTGTCCGGCAGCACGTGGCAGGCCGCGAAGGGCAGGAAATCCAGCGTCCGGCCGCCAGAGTGGATATCCAGCACCACGTCCGCCAGCGGCAGCAGGGTGCGCTGGAAGTAGTCGGCGATCTTCTGCGTCACCGTGCCGTCGGGACGGCCGGGGAAGCTGCGGTTGAGGTTGCCGGAATCGATGGGCGAGGTGCGCTTGCCGGCGAGGAACGCCGGGGTGTTCATGAACGGCACGATGATCACCCGGCCGCGCACCTCTTCGGCGCGCAGTTCCTGGGCCAGGCGGCTGAGCGCCACCGGGCCTTCGTACTCGTCGCCGTGGTTGCCGCCGGTGAGCAGCGCGGTGGGGCCGTTGCCGTTCTTCACTACGCACACCGGGATCATCACCGCGCCCCAGGCCGAGTCGTCGCGCGAGTAGGGCAGCTTGAGGTGGCCGTGCTGCACGCCGTCACGCTGGAAATCGACGCTGGCGGAGATGGGGTTCTCGCGAAGCGGCATGTCGAGAGCTTGGGTCATTGCCTCACTCCTTCACGAACAGCTGGCGCGGGTAGTCGCAGAAGGTCTCCACGCCGCGCTCGGTGATGAGGATGCTTTCGGTAATCTCCAGCCCCCAGTCGTCCATCCACAGCCCGGGCATGAAGTGGAAGGTCATGCCCGGTTCGAGCACGCTGGTGTCGCTCGGGCGCAGGCTCATGGTGCGTTCGCCCCAGTCCGGCGGGTAGCTGATGCCGATGGGGTAGCCGCAGCGGCTGTCCTTGTGAATGCCGAATTTCTCCAGCACGCGGAAGAAGGCGCGGGCGATGTCGCCGGTGGTGTTGCCGGGTTTGGCCGCATCCAGCCCGGCGGCGATGCCTTCGACCACGGCCTTCTCCGCGTCGAGGAAGTGCTGCGGCGGCTTGCCGAGGAACACAGTGCGCGACAGCGGACAGTGGTAGCGCTTGTAGCAGCCGGCAATCTCGAAGAAGGTGCCGGCGCCACGCTCGAACGGCGCGTCGTCCCAGGTCAGGTGCGGCGCGCTGGCATCGGCGCCGGTGGGCAGCAACGGGACGATGGCCGGGTAGTCGCCGCCGTGGCCGTCGACGCCGAGGATGCCGGCACTGTAGATATCCGCCACCAGCTCGTTCTTGCGCATGCCCGGTTCGATGCACTCGACGATGTGCGCATGCATCCTTTCGACGATACGCGCGGCGACGCGCATGTACTCGATCTCGCGCGGGGACTTCACCGCGCGCTGCCAGTTCACCAGCGCGGTGGCGTCGACGAATTTCGCGTTCGGCAGGTTCGCCTGCAGCGAGCGGAAGGCGGCGGCGCTGAAGTAGTAGTTGTCCATCTCAACGCCGATGGCCCGGTCCGCCCAGCCGCGCGCGGCTATGACCTCGCGGGACAGGTAGTCCATCGGGTGGCGCTCGGTGGATTGCACGTAGTGGTCGGGGTAGCCGACGATGTTGTCCGCCTGCATGAACACCGTGCGCCGCGCGCCGTTGGCGTCCTGGCCGCGGCCGAACCAGACCGGCTCGCCGTCCAGCGCCAGCAGCACGCACTGGTGCACGTAGAACGACCAGCCGTCGTAGCCGGTGAGCCAGGCCATGTTCGACGGGTCGGTGACCAGCAGCAGTTCGATGCCACGCTCCTGCATGCTGGCGCGGACCCTGGCGATCCGCTGGGCATATTCCTCCCGGTTGAAGGGGAGGTTGACGACGATTTCGGACATGCGGAAATCCTCTCTCGGGTTTTCTTGTTCTGGAACGCAGATGCCTTCGGTGAACCCGTAGGATGGGTGGAGCTTGCGATACCCATCAGCAGTGCTCGACAACCATTGATGGGTATCGCTTCGCTCCACGCCCTCCTACGAATGGTGTTTTCCTGCACCGCCGGTGGCCGGCGATGGCGTGCTACCTCAGCTGTGGAACTTGAATCCCTTGCCCATCCGCTGTGCCCGCTGGAAGGCCAGGCCGGCGATGGCGGTGTCCTGCGCGCCGGTGCCGGTGAGGTCGCAGAGGGTGATGTCTTCGGCGCGGCGGCGGCCCTCCAGCTGCCCGGCGATGACCTGGCCCAACTCGGCGAAGTCGGCATCCTGGCCGACGGCACCGGCCTCCAGCGCATGGCGCAATTCGCCCAACACGCGGGTCTGGCTGAGGCGGTCGGCAACGTAGCTGTCCACCGCCGCCAGGGCTTCGGCGGCGATCTCGTTCTTGTGCTCGGCATCCGAGCCCATGGCAGTGATATGCAGGCCGGGGCGCAGGTGATGTCTGCGGATCAGCGGCTCACGGCTGGGTGTGGTGGTGATGGCGATGTCGGCGCCCTCCAGCGCTTCGTCGATGCTGGTGCAGGCGCTGACGGCAATGCCCAGGCTGGTGCTCAGTTCTGCCGCACACTGGCGCGCCTTCGCGATATCCCGCGCCCAGACGCTGGCCGCCTCGATGGGCCGCACCAGGCACAGCGCCTTGAGCTGCAGCCGCGCCTGTTCGCCGGCGCCGAGCAGCGCAACCTGCCGCGAGTCCTCGCGCGACAGCCATCTGGCCGCCACCGCGCCGGCACAGGCGGTGCGCACGGCGGTGAGGTAGCCGTTGTCCAGCAGCAGCGCATCAAGCAGGCCGGTGCGCGAGGAGAGCAGCATCATCATGCCGTTGAGACTGGGCAGGCCGAGCTTGGGGTTGTCGAAGAAGCCGGGGCTGACCTTGATGGCGAAGCGCGGCAGGCCGGGCAGGTAGGCGGTCTTCACGTCCACTTCGCCGTTGTGCTCAGGCACGTCCAGGCGAAGGATCGGCGGCATCGCCACCGGCGCGGTGGCGAGCAGGCGGAAGGCCTGTTCGACCGCGTCGAGGCTCTCCCGGTCTATCGCCACGCAGGCGCGCAGGTCGGCTTCGCTGAGCAGGGTGACGTCAGCCATGGGCGGTTTCCTCGAGGAGTTGCTGGTGTTGTTCGATGGCGATGTTGCGGCCGCTGACGATCACCACCACCGGGCCGACCGGGGCGATCAGGCCGTCCAGCAGCGCGGCGATGCCGACCGCGGCGGCGCCTTCCACCACCTGCCGTTCCTCGCGGTAGGCGTGGCGGATTCCGGCGGCAATGGAGTCTTCGTCCAGCAGGTGCAGCTGGTCGCAGTAGTCGCGGGCCAGGGCGAAGGTGTGGCGGTTGGCAAGGCCGATGCCACCGCCGAGGGAGTCGGCCAGGGTCGGCAGTTCTTCCACTTCCACCGGGTGCCCGGCAGCGAGGCTGGCGGCCATGGCGGCGCCACGGCGCATGCTGATGCCGTGCACGCGGATGTTCGGATCGGCGTGCTTGAGCGCCAGGGCCACGCCGCCGAACAGGCCGCCGCCGGACAGCGGTATCAGCACCTGGCGCACGTCCGGCAGCTGTTCGAGGATTTCCAGGCCGAGGGTGCCCTGGCCCGCGATGATCTGCGGGTGGTCGAAGGGCGGCAGCAGCGCCGCACCGTGGGCGCGGGCGATGCGTTCGGCTTCGGCCTGGGCATCGTCCTGGCTATTGCCGACGATGCGCACTTCGGCGCCGAGTGCGCGGATCCCCTGGACCTTGTTCGCCGGCACCAACTGCGACAGGCAGATGGTCGCCGGCACGCCGAGTACACGGGCGGCATGGGCCAGCGCCCGGCCATGGTTGCCGGTGGAGGCGGCGACCACGCCCCTGGTCTTCTGCTCATCACTGAGCTGGGCAATCGCATTGCTCGCGCCGCGCAGCTTGAAGCTGCCGGTGATCTGTTGCGATTCGAGCTTGAGGTACACCGGCGCACCGAGCAGGCGCGACAGGCTGGCCGAGTGCTCCAGTGGTGTCTGTCGCACCAGGCCCTGGATGCGCTGGCGTGCGCGGTACAGCTCGACGAGGGGAATCGGCTCCATCTCGGCCTCCGGGTTGCAGTTGGGACCGAGTGTAGGGGCGGGGAATTGTCGCGATGAATGTACTAGGACGATGTCATTCGGGAAGGGTCCGCTCCTACGGTAAAGCTGAGTGCAGACCGTAGGGCGGATAACCTGGAACAGGTTATCCGCCGTTCACCATGCGGCGGATAACGCTGGCGCGTCAGAAGTCGTGAATCTTCGGGTACTGCCCGAACAGTTCGCACATGTTTTCCAATGCAGAGGCCATGCGCTCGTCACTGCACTCCGCCCCCATGCACAGGCGTATCGCATTCGGGCGGGGCGTGCCGCGCACCATGAAGGGATCGGGCGGCGTCACGGCGATGTGCCGGTGGCGCAGCTCGCGCACCAGGCTGTCCAGCTCCCAGTGCTCGGGAATGCCGATCCAGGCGCTCAAGGAATGCGGATCGCAGCCGCGCAGGTGCTCGCCCAGAAACTCGCGCACCAGGTTCTGGCGCTTTTCCAGCACGCGACGTTGCAAACCGATCAGCGTCTGGGCGTTGCCGTTGTGGATCCAACGGCACGCCACCTCCGCCAGCAACGGCGTGGCCATCCAGCTGTTCACCCGCAGGATGCTTTCGGTACGCAGCGCCAGGCGGCGCGGCATGGCCAGGTAACCGATGCGCAGGCCGGTGAGCACGCTCTTGGTGAAGCTGGTGCAGTAGAACGACAGGTCCGGCAGGTAATGGCTGAGCGGTGGCGGGCGGCGCTCGCCGAGCAGCGGGCCGTAGACGTCGTCCTCGATCACATGCACGCCGTAACGCTGGGCGATGGCGGCGATCTCGCGGCGGCGCGTGTCGGGCATCAGGCAGGAAGTCGGGTTGTTCAGGTTGGGCGTGCACACCAGCGCGGTAATGCGCTCGTTGGCGCAGAGGTCCTCGAAGTGCTCCGGGTCGATGCCTTCCTTGTCGATTTCAACGCCCTTGAGGGTGAAGCCGAGCACCTGGGAATTGCCGATCACGCCGTGGTCGGTGAGCTGTTCGCAGAGCACCACGTCATCCGGCCCGGCGAGAGAGGCGAGAGCAAGGAAGATGCCGTGGGCCGCGCCATTGGTGATCAGCACATCGTCGCGCTCGCGCTTGAGGCCCAGCTGCGCCAGCCATTTCACGCCGGCGTCGCGGTGCGCGTCGAAGCCGGCCACCGGGCGGCAGGCGCGCATCCACGGCTGGTCTGTCTCCTGCGCCAGCTCGCGGCAGCTGTCCTGCCACAGGCGGTCGTGCTCGCGGCTGTGGACGATGCTGGCAATGGAGAAGTCCACCAGCGCGCGCTCGGGGTGGTCGACCATGTAGTGGGCCATGCCCTCGGTCATCCGCCGCGAAACGAAGCTGCCGCGACCGACCTCGCAACGCACCAGGCCCTGGCGTTCCAGTTCCTTGTAGGCGTTGGTCACGGTCTGCACGCTGATCGCCAGGCCATCGGCCACGTGGCGCTGCGGCGGCAGGCGCTGGCCGTCGCTCAGGCGGCCCTGCTCGATGTCTCCGGCAATGGCCTGCACGAGGGTCTTGTACTTGGATTCGCCGGCCCGCAGGTCGGCCAGGGCGCGACGCCAGGCTTCCATCTTCAGCGCTCCGTCTGGTCAGGCGTCCAGAGTGACGGACCGGCACACCGGCGGCAATTGTCCTAGTGCAATGTCGGCACTTCGACCCCTTTTGTATCCTCGGGTGCAGGACACCGAACCGCATTGTCAGGCCCGCGCAGAAAAAACCTTCGGCTGCGTTCATCGCGACGGTGGCTTTTTCCCGCCGCGGGGTTGTCGATCAGGAACAGCCGCAAGGCCCGTCGACTTAGTCTGGCGTCCAGCTGGTGTTTCCCGCCGGCGAGAGAACTTCGGAAGGCCCTACCGGGGCCCGACCTACAAGAACAACAGTCGTACGACATTGCTACCTGCCATCCATCGCCGCGCGCCCACCGCGTTCGGCAAGCGAAGATCAGGAGATCCGAAGATGAGTACCGCCCCTGTTTTCCTGCGCCGCCTGAGCCTTGCCTGCACCCTCGCCGCCTGCGCGCTGGCCAGTGCCGGCAGTTACGCCGAGACCTCCCTTGAGCGCATCAAGAGCACCGGCACGGTGCGCATCGGCTACGCCAACGAAGCGCCGTTCGCCTACACCGAGACCTCCGGCAGAGTCACCGGTGAGTCCCCGGAAATCGCCACGCAGATCTTCACGAAAATGGGTGTGAAGAAGATCGAGCCGGTGCTGACCGAATGGGGCGCACTGATCCCCGGCCTGCGCGCCGGGCGCTTCGATGTGATTGCCGCCGGCATGTACATCACCCCGCCGCGTTGCCAGCAGGTGATCTTCACCGACCCGCACTACCAGATTCCCGATTCGCTGCTGGTGAAGAAGGGCAACCCGAAGAACCTGCACAGCTACGCCGACGTGAAGAACAATCCGGACGTGAAGCTGGCGATCATGTCCGGCACCGCCGAGCTGGGTTATGCCCGCGCCGAGGGTGTGGCGGAAGAGCAGATCGTCCAGGTGCCCGACACCACCGCCCAGTTGCAAGCCGTTCGCGCCGGCCGCGCCGACGCCAGCGTCGGCACTGCGCTGACCATGAAGGGCCTCGCGGCGAAGGGCGGCGATTCGGTGGAAGCCATCACCGACTTCAAGGACGACCCTTCGCACATCGGCTACGGCGCCCTGGCCTTCCGCCCCGAGGACAAGGACCTGCGCGATGCCGTCAATGCGCAGCTCAAGCAGTGGCTGGGCAGCGCCGAGCACCTGGCGACGGTCAAGCCGTTCGGCTTCGACAAGTCCAACGTCACCGACAAGACCGCCACCGAGCTCTGCAAACAGTGACCGGACGGGGCGCGTCGCTGGCATGGCGCGCGCCTGCCCGGCCGTTTGGTTGAACCTGTCACAACGGGATACGCACCATGGGTGAATTACTTCCTCTGCTGCTGGAGGGCGCCTGGATCACCGTCCAGGTGACCGTCTTCGGCTCCCTGCTGGCGGTTGCAGCCGCCATCATCGCCGCGCTCGGGCGCCTCTCGCCGTGGCCGGCGGTGCGCTGGGTATCCATCGCCTACATCGAGCTGTTCCGCGGCACCTCGCTACTGGTGCAGCTGTTCTGGCTGTACTTCGTGCTGCCGCTGCCACCCTTCAATCTGGAGATGAGCGCCTACAGCGTGGCGATCATCGGCCTGGGCCTGCACATCGGCGCCTATGGCGCCGAGGTGATGCGCGGCGCCATAGGCTCGGTGCCCAAGGGGCAGTACGAAGCCGCGCTGGCGTTGAACATGACGCCCTTCACGCGCTTTCGCCGGATCATCCTGCCGCAGGCGCTGCTGTGCGCGATTCCGCCGGGCACCAACCTGTTGATCGAGCTGCTGAAGAACACCTCGCTGGTGTCGCTGATCACCCTCTCGGACCTGACCTTCCGCGCCCGCCAGCTGGACCAGGCGACCTTCGAGACCATGAAGATCTTCCTGCTCACCCTGGTGCTGTACTTCGTCATGGCCCAGGTCATCGTCTTCCTCATGCGCCGCCTCGAACGCTGGCTGGGGCACGGCCGAATCCGCGGAGGCCTGTAATGAAGCTTTTCGACTGGGACTTCGCCTGGCAGATTCTCCCGCAGTTGCTGCACGCCTCGCTGCGCACCATCGCCATCACCCTGGTGGGCTTTGCCCTGGCGGTCGTGTTCGGCTTGCTGTTCGCCATCGCCCGGCGCAGCCGGCACATCTGGCTGTCGTGGCCGGCGGCCTGGCTGATCGAGTTCATCCGCAGCACGCCGCTGCTGATCCAGGTGTACTTCCTGTTCTACGTCCTGCCGACCTACGGCCTGAGCATGACCGCCCTGGTGGCCGGCACCCTCGGCATCGCCCTGCACTACGCCTGCTACACCGCCGAGGTGTACCGCGCCGGGCTCGAAGCGGTGCCGCGCGGGCAGTGGGAGGCGGTCACCGCGCTGAACTTCTCGCCCCTCAAGGCCTACCGCGAAGTGATCCTGCCCCAGGCCATCCGCCCGGTGCTGCCGGCACTGGGCAACTACCTGATCGCCATGTTCAAGGACACCCCGGTGCTCTCCGCGATCACCGTGGTTGAAATCATGCAGCAGGCGAAGAACATCGGCTCCGACAGCTTCCGCTACCTGGAGCCCATCACCCTGGTCGGTGTGTTCTTCCTGCTCATCTCCCTCGGCCTGGCGGGTGTCGTGCGCCAGGTGGAAAAACGTACGGCGCTGCCATGACTGACTCTTCTGGAGGTACTCCGATGTCCGTTCACTCCCTACAGGCCGCTCCCCGCATGACCAGCCAGGATGCCCCGGCCGCGCGCGCCGAGACGGCCCAGCCGATGGTCAGCTTCCGCAACGTGTGCAAGAGCTATGGCAGCTTCAGCGTGCTCAAGGACCTCAACCTGGAAGTCGGCGCCAACGAGAAGGTCGCCATCATCGGCCCCAGCGGTTCCGGCAAGTCCACCCTGTTGCGTGCGCTGATGACCCTGGAGACCATCGACAGCGGCCTGATCGAGGTCGATGGCGAGCCGCTCACCCACCTCAAGCGCAACGACACCCTGGTACGCGCGCCGGAGAGCCACGTGCGCAAGGTGCGCAGCAAGATCGGCATGGTCTTCCAGAGCTTCAACCTGTTCCCGCACATGAGTGCGCTGCGAAACGTGATGGAGGCGCCAGTGCAGGTGCTCGGCATGCGCCGTGACGAAGCCAGCGAGCGTGCGGTGGAGTTGCTGGAAATGGTCGGACTGGGCAACAAGCTCGACCATTACCCGTCACAGCTCTCCGGCGGCCAGCAGCAGCGCGTGGCCATCGCCCGGGCGCTGGCGATGCGGCCCAAGGTGATGCTGTTCGACGAGGTGACCTCGGCGTTGGACCCGGAGCTGTGCGGCGAGGTGCTCAACGTGGTGCGCAAGCTGGGCGCCGAGCACAACCTGACCATGCTCATGGTTACCCACCAGATGGGCTTCGCCCGGGAGTTCGCAGACCGGGTCTGCTTCTTCCACCAGGGCAGCATCCTGGAGCAGGGCAGCCCGCAGCAGTTCTTCGGCCATCCGCAGCATGAACGGACGCGGGCCTTCCTGAGTGCGGTGAACGAGGCGAACTGATAACGCGGGGGCTTTGCCTTACTGGTGGAAGAAACGGTTCGAATCAGGCATTGCCGACGAAGCGGAAGCCCGCGCCCTCGGCGTCGGTGCGCATGACTTCCATCTCCAGGATCGGCGCATCGAAGGGCATGTCCTGCACCTGACCGGTAACCCGGGTACCGGCGGGCAGCGCGGCGAGCACTTCGTGGCGCACGTAGACACCGCCATCGGACAGATCACGGGTATGGCCGAACACATCGCCGAAGCTGGAATGGCTGACCTTGATCCGGCATTTCATCGGGGTACGCGGGTACTGCCTTTGATTCGACATGAATGGCATCCGTCCTGAATGTCAGCGCACTAATGGGCCTGAAACCCGTGAGTCAGGTCAAGCCAGCAGTTGCGCGAGCAGCCAGAGATTGGCGGCGCTGATGACGCAGAACAAGCCCCAGGCCAGCACACGGGTCAGCAGGGAATTGGCGAACTCGCCCATCAGCGCGCGATCGCTGGTGAAGCGGATCAGCGGCCAGAGCGCGAAGGGCAGTTGCAGGCTGAGCACCACCTGGCTGAACACCAGAAGCTTGCCTACGGCCTTGTCGCCCAGCATCACCACACCGATCAGCGCCGGGATCAGGGCCAGGGCGCGGGTGATCAGGCGGCGCTGCCAGCAGGGGATTTTCATCTGCAGGAAGCCATCCATGATCACCTGCCCGGCGATGGTGCCGGTGAAGGTGGAACTCTGCCCGGAGGCGAGCAGCGCAACGCCGAAGAGGATCGCCGCAAGGCCGGTGCCCACCAGCGGCTCGAGCAGGCGATAGGCGTCCTGGATTTCGGTGACGCCGGTATTGCCGGTCTCGTGGAAGGCTGCGGCGGCAAGGATCAGGATCGCCGCGTTGACCATCAGAGCGAGGCTCAGCGACACCACGGTGTCCATGCGCGTCAGGCGGATCGCCGCGGCCTTGCCGTTGCTGCCGCTGACCTGCCGCGTCTGCACGATGGAGGAGTGCAGGTAAAGGTTGTGCGGCATCACCGTGGCGCCGAGGATGCCGATCGCCAGGTACAGCGGCTCGCGCTGGGTTACCGTGTCCCAGCTGGGCAGGAAGCCGGCGGCGACGTCGGGCCAGTAGGGCTTGATGAGGATCAGCTCGACCAGGTAGCAGCCACTGATGGTGACGATCAGGCCGAGCATGATCGCTTCCAGGTGACGGAAGCGCTGGCCCTTGAGGCCGAGCACGATGAGCGTGTCGAAAGCGGTGAGGATGACGCCGGTGACCAGGTCGACGCCCAGCAGGAGGTGGAAGGCCAGGGCGCAGCCGAGCACTTCGGCGAGGTCCGTGGCGACGATGGAGAGTTCCGCCAGCAGCCATTGCAGGCGCGCCGTGCCCAGGCTGTAGCGGCTGCGCGAGAGCTGCGCCAGGTCCTGGCCGGTGACGATGCCCAGGCGCATCGCCAGGCATTGCAGGACCATCCCGGCGAGGCTGGACAGCAACACCACGAACAGCAACTGGTAGCCGAAGCCGGAGCCGGCTTCGATGGCGGTGGCCCAGTTGCCCGGGTCCATGTAGCCGATGGAGACCAGCAGGCCGGGGCCGGCGAACTGCAGGATGCGCTTCCACAGCGGCGCGCCGGCCGCGACCTGGATGCTGCCTTTGACTTCCGAGGGACAGAACGGCGCGGTGGCGGTGGTCGGCAGGCCGAGCATGTGAGTGGATTCCGGGAAGCGATGAGGTTCAGCCTGACGCCCCCGGCATCAACAATCCAGGGGCGCCGAGCCTATCGGGTCGATTGAGCGGGACGGGTCAGTACCAGCGAGCCTCGCCTTCGGGGCGCTTCTTGAAGCGCTTCATGGTCCACATGTACTGACTGGGGTAGGCGCGCACGTACTTGGCCAGCTCGCGGCTGAGCGCCGCCACCGACACTTCCATGTCCTTGTCGTACATGTCCGCCGGCGCGGCTTCCAGGATCACCTTGTAGCCACTGCCATCGGGCAGGCGCACGGCATGGAAGAACACACCACGGGCCTTGCCGCGCGACAGCAGCGAGGGCACGAACTTGCTGGTCAGCGCCGTGGTGCCCAGGTAGGGCACGAACAGGCCCGAGCCCAGGTCCGGCTCCGGGTCGCAGGGAATGCCGACGCAGCCGCCGTTCTTCACTTCCTTGATCACGCTCTTGATGCCTTCGGGCGTCGAGGGCGCGACGCGGTTGCCCAGCTGCACGCGTTGCTTCTTCAGCAGGTCATCCACCGCCTTGAGCTTGGGCGGGCGGTAGAAAATGATCGGCTTGGCATAGGAGCAGTAGAAGTGGTTGAGCACTTCCCAGTTGCCCAGGTGGCTGGTGATGCCGACCAGGCCGTCGCCGGAGGCCAGCGCTTCTTCCAGCACTTCCATGCCTTCCACTTCGCGGATGTACTGCAGCGACTTCTGCGGCGACCACATCCAGGCACAGGCGCTCTCGGTCAGCGTGCGGCCGATGTCCATCAGGCTCTGGCCGACCAGCTTCTCCAGTTCCGCCTCGGACAGCTCGGGGAAGCAGTGCGACAGGTTGATCCGCACGATCTCGCGGGACCGGTTCGGCAGCTTCCACATCAGCCAGCCGATACCGGCGCCCAATGCGCCCACCGCGCGCCACGGCAGCATGGCGAACAACCGCAGGAAGCCCACCACCAGTGCGCCCTTGAATTTCTCCACGGAAAACTCCTTCAAGCAGATGGCGGCCATTGTAGCCGCTCGCGCCGGCATTTCGGGCGCCATCGAGGCTCCACACAATCTCCACCCTGCGAGCACATTGCGCCCACGGCGCGCGCGCAACCTGCGGCCATCCGATCCACTGGCCCGGAGGCCCGCGATGCGCACCCCCACCTTCCTTGCACGGCTGTGCTGGCTGCTGCTGGCCATGAGCGCCAGCCTGGCGGCGCTGGCCGCTGACGACCGCCCCCTGAATGACAGCAGCTCCAGCCCCTATTTCTTCGTCGAGAATGCCGACCCGGCGGTCGATGCGCTGCCGCTCAAGGCAACCCGCGTGGATGCCCGTGTGCTGGGCAACATCGCCGAAGTCACGGTGACCCAGGAGTACCGCAACCAGGGCAAGACTCCGCTGGAGGCGCGCTATGTGTTCCCCGCCTCGACCCGCGCCGCCGTCCACGGCATGACCGTGCACCTGGGCGAGCGCGTGATCCAGGCGCAGATCCGCGAGAAGCAGAAGGCCAAGGCCGAATACCAGCAGGCCAAGCAGGACGGCAAGACCGCCGCGCTGCTGGAGCAGGAGCGCGAGAACGTGTTCCAGATGAACGTCGCCAACATCCTCCCCGGCGACGTGGTGCAGGTGGAGCTGCGCTACAGCGAGCTGCTGGTGCCCACCGACGGGAAATTCCAGTTCGTCTTCCCCACGGTGGTCGGGCCGCGCTACAACGGTCGCGATGAATCCGGCAGCGGCCAGCAGCAGTGGATCGAGTCGCCGTACCTGCCGGCAGGGCAGCCTTCGGCCACGAAGTTCGCCCTGCAGGTCGAACTGCTGGCGCCGGTGCAGATCGGCGAGATCAGCTCGCCCTCCCATCGCCTGGCTATCCAGAGGGATGGCCAGCGCGCCACCGCTCGCATAGCGGCTGATGAGGCCACCGCCAGCAACCGCGACTTCATCCTCGACTACCAGCTCGGCGGCGATGCCGTGCAGAGCGGCCTGCTGCTCTCGCGCGGCGAGCAGGAGAACTTCTTCCTCGCCATGGTCGCCCCGCCACGCGCGCCGGACTCCCGGCTCATCGTGCCGCGCGACTACGTCTTCGTGGTCGACGTCTCCGGCTCCATGAACGGCTTCCCGCTGGACACCACGAAA
Organism: Pseudomonas sp. DP-17; assembly: GCF_022380625.1. NCBI lineage: Bacteria > Pseudomonadati > Pseudomonadota > Gammaproteobacteria > Pseudomonadales > Pseudomonadaceae > Pseudomonas > Pseudomonas sp. DP-17. Next base: position 229,900 of record NZ_JAKSXG010000008.1, on the reverse strand, counting down.
ACCCTGCTGCGCGACCTGATCGGGCGACTGCGCCCCAGCGATACCTTCAACCTGCTGCTGTTCGCCGGCGACAACCGCAAGCTGGCGGAGCGTTCGCTGGCCGCCACGCCGGAAAACGTCCGCCTGGCTATCGACCTGCTGGACAGCCAGGTCGGCGCCGGCGGCACCGAGCTGATGCCAGCGCTGCGCGAGGCACTGGCGATGCCCACCGACCCGGAGCGCTCGCGCAGCTTCGTGGTGGTGACCGACGGCTACGTCACCATCGAGAGCAGCGCCTACCAGCTGGTGCGCGAAAACCTGAGCAAGGCCAACCTGTTCGCCTTCGGCATCGGCAGCGCGGTGAACCGCAGCCTGATCGAAGGCCTGGCGCGGGCGGGGCAGGGCGAGCCCTTCGTGGTGACCGATGGTGCGCAGGCGAGCGAGGCGGCGCAGCGCTTCCGGCGGATGATCGACAGCCCGTTGCTCAAGGGCATCCAGGCCCGCTTCGAAGGCCTCGATGTCTACGACGTGGAACCGCTGCAAATGCCCGACCTGTTCGCCAATCGCCCGCTGGTGCTGTTCGGCAAGTGGAAGGGCGAGCCGCGCGGCGAGCTGCGCCTCGAGGCCCACGCTGCCGACGGCCCGTTCCAGGTGCGGCTGCCGATCAGCGCCGGCAACCTGACCGACAACGGCGGTGCGCTCGCCCACCTGTGGGCACGCCAGCGCCTTGCCAGCCTGATAGACCAGGAGGCGCTCGACGGCGGCTACGAGTTCAGCTCGCAGATCCTCGACCTCGGCCTGAAATACCAGCTGCTCACGCCCTACACCTCGTTCATCGCCGTCGACCAGCAGGTGCGCAATCCCGACCCACAGGCGAGCAAGGCGGTCGATCAGCCGCTGCCTATGCCCCAGGGCGTGAGCAACAACGCCATCGGCAGCACGGTGCCCGGTACGCCGGAGCCGGGCGTATGGGGCATGTTGTTGCTCGCTGCCCTGGGCGGCTGGTGGTGGCGGAGGAAGGCCGCATGAACAGCCGCCTGCCCGGGTGGAGCTGGCTGCTGTTCGCCGCGCTGGCGGCCTGGCCGAGCTGGCTTTGGGCGGCGCGGCGCCTGGGCGATGGCTCGGACGATCCGCTGGGAATCGTTGCGCTGGCGGCGCTCGGACTGCTGCTTTGGCGCGACCGCTCCAGCCTGCGCGCGCCACCGCGTCTGCGCTGGCTGGCCGTCGCAACAGTGCTGCTGATGGCCGGGGCGCTCTGCCAGTCGATCCTTCCACCGCTGCTGCGCGGGCTGATCTCGGTGCTCGCCCTGCTGTTGGTGATCCTCAGCCTGCGCATCCCCGGCCAACCCTGGCTGGCGTGGCTGGGGCTGGGCGTGCTGTCGCTGCCGCTGCTGTCTTCGCTGCAGTTCTTCGTCGGTTATCCGCTGCGAATCATCACCGCCGAGGTCAGCGCCTGGCTGTTGCGCCTGGGCAGCTGGTCGGTGGAACGGCAGGGCAGTGCATTGCTGGTGGACGGCCAATGGGTGATGGTCGATGCGCCCTGCTCGGGCATCCAGATGGCCTGGGTCGGCTATTTCATCGCCTGCACGCTGGCGGCCTGGCAGCGCCTGCCGGACCGTCTGCTGCTGCGATGCCTGCCGCTGGTGGGACTGCTGGTGCTGGGCGGCAATATCCTGCGCAATACACTGCTGGTGTGGGGCGAGAGCGGCGCGAGCGGGTTCCCCGGCTGGGCCCACGAGGCGGTCGGGCTGCTGGTGTTCGTCGTGGTCTGCGGGATGATTTTCCGGGTGGTCGGGCGGCGCACCTTTACGCTGCCGGCTTCGGTCGAAGCTGCGCTGCCTGGCGCTTCGACGCGCATCACCGGCAGCCTGTTTGGCGCCCTGCTGCTGGCGACACTCTGGCCTTTCGTGGCGCCGGCTAGCAGCGCGTCGGAGCGCGCTCGGGTCGCCCGTGAATGGCCGCTGCAGTTCGAAGGTCGCGCCTTGCGGCCGCTGGCGCTTTCGCCGGTGGAGCAGCGCTTCGCCGAGGACTTTCCCGGCCAGCTCGGTCGCTTCACCGATGGCCAGCGCAGCATCGTCCTGCGCCAGGTACTGCGGCCAACGCGCAAGCTGCACCCGGCGGAGGATTGCTTCCGCGCGCTGGGCTATCGCATCGAGCAGACGCAACTGCGCGAGCGGATAGGGGCGACAGGTTTGCAGCGCTGCTTCGTGGCCTCGCGCAACGGCGGACGCCTGCAGGTCTGCGATTACATCGAGGACGCTGCGGGCCAGTCCTTCTCCGATACCTCGGCCTGGTACTGGTCGGCGCTGTCCGGCCGCTCCACCGGGCCATGGCAGGCCGTCACGCTGGCCAGCCCGCTACCTTAGGCGCCGGTCAGCTGGGTGTAGCGGTCGCAATCGACGGTGTGGTCCATCACCATGCCGGTGGCCTGCATGAAGGCGTAGCAGATGGTCGGGCCGACGAAGTTGAACCCGGCCTTGCGCAGGGCCTTGCTCATCGCCTCGGCCTCGGGTGTCACCGCCGGCACGTCGCCGTGGCCGTTGAAGTGGTTGACCTTGGGCTGGCCGCCGACGAAGGACCAGAGAAAGGTCACCGGGTCCTCGAGCTTCAGCCAGGCCTGGGCGTTCTGCCGCGCCGCCTTGAGCTTGGCAAGGTTGCGGATGATGCCCGGGTCTTGCATGCGCTCTTCGATTTCCTCGTCGGTCATGCGGGCCAGGCGCTCGGGGTCGAAGCCGAACAGCACCTCGCGGTAACGCTCGCGCTTCTTCAGCACGGTGATCCACGACAGGCCGGCCTGGGCGCCCTCAAGGATGATCATCTCGAACAGCGCGCGGGCATCGCGCTGGGGCACGCCCCACTCGGCATCGTGGTAGGCGATGTACAGCGGGTCGTGGTTACACCAGGAGCAGCGGGGCATGGCGGTCGTCCTTGAAAAGGGGAAGGCCTGACTATAGACGCAGGACTGTACAAAAATACAGTCATAGGGCCGAATTTTCGTGCTTTGCCGGGGTGTAAACGGTCGCGCAAAAAACGCTGTGAAGCCCAAGCGGCAAGCGTCTTGCGGTATACTGCCGGGTTTTAGTCGCATATCCAGCACAGGTGAAATTCGTGAGCCAGACTACGCCCGCCGTGCCCACCTTCCAGGACCTGATCCTCGCCCTGCAAAAATACTGGGCCGATCAGGGCTGTGTGGTGCTGCAGCCCTATGACATGGAAGTTGGCGCCGGCACCTTCCACACTGCCACCTTCCTCCGCGCCGTGGGTCCGGAAACCTGGAACGCGGCGTACGTGCAACCCAGCCGCCGCCCTACCGACGGCCGCTACGGCGAGAACCCCAACCGCCTGCAGCACTACTACCAGTTCCAGGTGGTCTTGAAGCCCAACCCGGAAAACTTCCAGGAACTGTATCTGGGCTCGCTGCAGGCCATCGGCATCGATCCGCTGGTCCACGACATCCGTTTCGTCGAGGACAACTGGGAATCGCCGACCCTCGGCGCCTGGGGCCTGGGCTGGGAGATCTGGCTGAACGGCATGGAAGTCACCCAGTTCACCTACTTCCAGCAGGTCGGCGGCATCGAGTGCTACCCGGTCACCGGTGAGATCACCTACGGCCTGGAACGCCTGGCCATGTACATCCAGGGTGTCGACTCGGTGTACGACCTGGTCTGGGCCGACGGCCCGTTCGGCAAGGTCACCTACGGCGATGTGTTCCACCAGAACGAGGTGGAGCAGTCGACCTACAACTTCGAACATGCCAACGTCGAGAAGCTGTTCGAGCTGTTCGACTTCTACGAAAGCGAAGCCAATCGCCTGATCGAGCTGCAACTGCCGCTGCCGACCTACGAGATGGTCCTCAAGGCTTCGCACACCTTCAACCTGCTGGATGCCCGCCGCGCCATCTCGGTGACCGAGCGTCAGCGCTACATCCTGCGCGTGCGCACCCTGGCCCGCGCCGTGGCGCAGAGCTACCTGCAGGCCCGCGCCCGCCTCGGCTTCCCGATGGCCAAACCCGAACTGCGTGACGAAGTACTGGCCAAGCTGAAGGAGGCCGAATAATGAGCGCGAAGGATTTCCTCGTCGAACTGGGCACCGAAGAGCTGCCACCCAAGGCGCTGAAAAGCCTCGGTGAAGCCTTCCTGGCCGGCATCGAGAAGGGTCTCAAGGCCGCCGGCCTGACCTACGTCGCCGCGCGCTGCTACGCCGCGCCGCGCCGCCTGGCCGTGCAGATCGACCAGCTCGCCGTGCAACAGCCCGACCGTACCGTGAACCTCGACGGACCGCCGCTGCAGGCCGCCTTCGACGCCAGCGGCAATCCGACCCAGGCCGCCCTGGGCTTCGCCAAGAAATGCGGCGTGGACCTGGAGCAGATCGACAAGAGCGGCCCGAAACTCAAGTTCAGCCAGAGCATCGCCGGCCAGCCGGCCGTGGGCCTGCTGCCGGGGATCGTCGAAACCTCGCTGAACGAGCTGCCGATTCCCAAGCGCATGCGCTGGGCGGCCCGCCGTGAAGAGTTCGTGCGCCCGACCCAGTGGCTGGTGATGCTGTTCGGCGACGAGGTCGTCGACTGCGAGATCCTGACCAGGAAGGCCGGCCGCGAATCCCGTGGCCACCGCTTCCACAATCCGGGCAACGTGCGCATCTCCAGCCCGGCCAACTACCTGGAAGACCTGCGCAGCGCCCACGTGCTGGCCGACTTCGCCGAGCGCCGCGAGATCATCGCCAAGCGTGTCGCCGAACTGGCTGCTGAGCAGAAGGGCACCGCCGTGGTTCCGGCCGACCTGCTGGACGAAGTGACCGCCCTGGTCGAGTGGCCGGTGCCGCTGGTGTGCTCCTTCGAGGAGCGCTTCCTCGCCGTGCCGCAGGAAGCCCTGATCACCACCATGCAGGACAACCAGAAGTACTTCTGCCTGCTGGACGCCAACGGCAAGCTGCTGCCGCGCTTCATCACCGTGGCCAACGTCGAGAGCAAGGCGCCGGAGCACATCGTCTCCGGTAACGAGAAGGTCGTGCGTCCGCGCCTGACCGACGCCGAGTTCTTCTTCAAGCAGGACCAGAAGCAGCCGCTGGAAGCCTTCAACGCCCGCCTGAAGAACGTAGTGTTCCAGGCCCAGCTCGGCACCGTGTACGAGAAGGCCGAGCGCGTTTCCAGGCTGGCCGCCTACATCGCCGAGCGCATTGGCGGTGACGCTACCAACGCGGCGCGCGCCGGCATCCTCTCCAAGTGCGACCTGGCCACCGAAATGGTCGGCGAGTTCCCGGAGATGCAGGGCATCGCCGGTTACTACTACGCTACCGCCGGTGGCGAAGCCAAGGACGTCGCCCTGGCACTGAACGAGCAGTACATGCCGCGCGGTGCTGGCGCCGAGCTGCCGGGGACGCTGACCGGCGCTGCCGTGGCGGTGGCCGACAAGCTCGACACCCTGGTCGGCATCTTCGGTATCGGCATGCTGCCCACCGGTAGCAAGGACCCGTACGCCCTGCGCCGTGCCGCCCTGGGCGTGCTGCGCATCCTCATCGAGAAGCAGCTGGATCTGGATCTGGTCGACACCATCGGCGTGGCCGTGGCCCAGTACGGCGACAAGGTGAAGGCCGAAGGTCTGTCCGAGCAGGTGCAAGACTTCGTCTTCGACCGTCTGCGTGCCCGTTACGAAGACGAAGGCGTGGACGTGGCCGTGTACCAGGCTGTGCGTGCAGTCAAACCGACCGCGCCGCTGGACTTCGACCAACGCGTGCAAGCCGTGCAGGCCTTCCGTCAGCTGGCGGAAGCCGAGGCCCTGGCCGCCGCCAACAAGCGCGTATCGAACATTCTGGCCAAGGCCGAAGGCGAAGTACCTGCCGCCGTCAACGCCAGCCTGTTCGCCGAGACCGCCGAGAAGGCACTTGGCAGCGCCGTGGCAGCCGCCGAAGGTGAAGTGGCTCCGCTGGCCGCGGCTCGCGACTATCGCGCTGCCCTGGCCCGTCTGGCGGCCTTGCGCGCGCCGGTCGATGCCTTCTTCGAGGAAGTGCTGGTCAACGCAGACGACAACGCCGTGAAGGCCAACCGCTACGCGCTGCTGTCCAAGCTGCGCGGGCTGTTCCTCGGCGTCGCCGACATCTCGCTGCTGGGCTGATGCCCGCCTGAAAGCCGGGAGTTCGCAACGGTTCGCCGTGGCGGACTCCCGGCTTTTTCATTTCCGACTTTGAAGCCTGTGAACTTTCCCAGCATGAAGCTACTGATCCTCGACCGCGACGGTGTCATCAACCAGGACTCCGACGCCTACATCAAATCCCTCGACGAGTGGATTCCGATTCCCGGCGCGATCACCGCCATTGCCCGCCTGAGCCAGGCCGGCTGGACCGTGGCCGTAGCCACCAACCAGTCCGGCATCGCCCGCGGCTATTACGACCTGGCGATTCTCGACAGCATGCACCAGCGCCTGCGCGAACTGGTGGCGGAGCAGGGCGGTGAACTCGGCGTTGTCGTCTATTGCCCCCATGGTCCCGACGAGGGCTGTGACTGCCGCAAGCCGAAACCCGGTATGCTGCTGCAGATTGCCCAGCACTACGGCGTGGCATTACGCGGTACCTGGTTCGTGGGTGACAGCCGGGGTGACCTGGACGCCGCGCTGGCCGTCGATTGTCAGCCAGTGTTGGTAAAGACCGGCAAAGGCGAGCGAACCCTGACCAACCCGTTACCCGAAGGCACGCTGGTATTCGACGATCTGGCGGCCGTAGCCGACCAACTTCTTTCCTGAGGACCCATCTCCCATGTCGATAGTGCAGGCCATCAGAACCGTTCTCTTCTACCTGCTGCTGTCGTCCAGCGCTTTCGTCTGGGGCACCCTCAGTCTGCTCATTGCGCCCTTCCTGCCGTACCGCGCGCGCTACCGTTTCATCGCCCAGGCCTGGTGCAAGTTCGCCGTCTGGCTCGCCAGCTGGGTGGTCGGCGTGCGATACGAACTCAAGGGCGTGGAAAACATCCCCGACCAGCCCTGCGTGATCCTCGCCAAACACCAGAGCACCTGGGAGACCTTCTTCCTCACGGGCTACTTCGAGCCGCTGGCTCTGGTGCTCAAACGCGAGCTGCTGTTCGTGCCTTTTTTCGGCTGGGCCATGGCGCTGCTCAAGCCCATCGCCATCAACCGTGAACAACCCAAGGTGGCCCTCAAGCAGATCGCCAAGCAGGGCGATGAGTGCCTCAAGAAGGGCGCCTGGGTCCTGATCTTCCCGGAAGGTACCCGCGTTCCCACCGGCCAGATCGGCAAGTTCTCCCGCGGCGGCGCCTCCCTCGCGGTCAACGCCAACCTGCCGGTACTGCCAATCGCCCACAACGCCGGGCACTGCTGGCCGAAGAACGGCTGGGCGAAATACCCCGGCACCATCCAGGTGGTGATCGGCCCGGCGATGTACGCTGAAGGGGAGGGCGCACGCGCCATCACCGAGCTGAACCAGCGCGCCGAGAACTGGGTCATCCAGGCGCTGCGCGATATGGGCGAGCTGTCCGCGGGCTCGGCGCCTCAGGCGGTAGCCGAAGCCTCCTGATACTTTCCTCAGACAAAAAGAAAGGGCCCCGAAGGGCCCTTTCTTTTTGCCTGGCTATATCTGAACAGCATCAAACGTCCAGGTTGGACACCGCCAGGGCGTTGCTTTCGATGAAGTCGCGGCGCGGCTCCACTGCGTCGCCCATCAGGGTGTTGAACAGCTGGTCGGCAGCGATGGCATCCTCGATGGTCACCTTCAGCATGCGGCGCACGTTCGGGTCCATAGTGGTTTCCCACAGCTGATCCGGGTTCATCTCGCCCAGACCCTTGTATCGCTGGATGCTGTGGCGCTTGGTGCCTTCGGTCATCAGCCAGTCCAGGGCTTCCTTGAAGCTGCTGACGCTCTTCTTGCGCTCACCCTTCTGCACGTACGCGCCTTCTTCCAACAGGCTGTTCAGCTTGCCACCCAACTCGGTTACCGCGCGGTAATCGTTGCTGGCGAAGAAGTCGCGGTTGAAGGTGACGTAGTTCGACAGGCCGTGGGCGACCATTTCGACTTCCGGCAGCCACACGTGACGTTCGCGGTCTTCGCGCAGGCTGACCTTGTAGGTCAGGCCGGACTTCTCGACAGCCTTCAGGCGTGCCTGGAACTGCTCTATCCAGGCCTGCATGGTGGCCTCGTCACCCAGCTTGTCGGCCTCGATACGCGGCAGATAGATGAAGTGCTCGGTCAGGTCCTGCGGGTACAGACGGGACAGGCGGGAAAGGGTGCGCATGACGCCGCGGTACTCGTTGACCAGCTTCTCCAGCGCTTCGCCGGACAGACCCGGAGCGCTTTCGTTGACGTGCACGCTGGCTTCCTCGAGGGCCGACTGGGTCATGTACTCTTCCATGGCCACGTCGTCCTTGATGTACTGCTCCTGCTTGCCACGCTTGACCTTGTACAGCGGCGGCTGGGCGATATAGATGTAGCCGCGCTCGACCAGCTCCGGCAGCTGACGGAAGAAGAAGGTCAGCAGCAGGGTACGGATGTGCGAACCGTCGACGTCAGCATCGGTCATGATGATGATGTTGTGGTAACGCAGCTTGTCGATGTTGTACTCCTCGCGACCGATACCGCAGCCCAACGCGGTAATCAGCGTGCCGACCTCCTGGGAGGACAGCATCTTGTCGAAACGAGCCTTCTCGACGTTGAGGATCTTGCCCTTGAGCGGCAGGATCGCCTGGGTCTTGCGGTTACGGCCCTGCTTCGCAGAACCGCCCGCGGAGTCACCTTCCACTATGTACAGTTCGGAGAGGGCGGGGTCCTTCTCCTGGCAGTCGGCGAGCTTGCCCGGCAGGCCGGCGATGTCCAGCGCGCCCTTGCGACGGGTCATCTCACGGGCCTTGCGCGCGGCCTCACGGGCGCGAGCGGCGTCGATCATCTTGCCGACCACGGCCTTGGCTTCGTTCGGGTTCTCCAACAGGAAGTCGGCAAAGTACTTGCCCATCTCCTGTTCCACGGCGGTCTTTACCTCCGAGGAAACCAGCTTGTCCTTGGTCTGCGAGCTGAACTTCGGATCCGGCACCTTTACCGAAATGATGGCGGTCAGACCTTCGCGGGCGTCGTCGCCGGTGGTGGCGATCTTGAACTTCTTCGCCAGACCTTCCTGCTCGATGTAGTTGTTCAGGTGACGGGTAAGGGCGGAGCGGAAGCCCGCCAGGTGGGTACCGCCGTCACGCTGGGGAATGTTGTTGGTGAAGCAGAGGATGTTCTCGTTGAAGCTGTCGTTCCACTGCAGGGCGACTTCCACGCCGACGCCGTCTTCTTCGCGCTGGCAGTTGAAGTGGAAAACCTGGTTCACCGCGGTCTTGTTGGTGTTCAGGTATTCGACGAAAGCGCGCAGGCCACCCTCGTATTTGAACAGCTCTTCCTTGCCGGCGCGCTCGTCACGCAGGACGATGCCGACGCCGGAGTTCAGGAAGGACAACTCACGGATCCGCTTGGCCAGGATGTCCCAGCTGAAGTGGATGTTGTGGAAGGTTTCCGGGGACGGCTTGAAGTGCACCTCGGTGCCAGAGCCATCGGTATCGCCGACCGGGCGCAGCGGGAACTGCGGCACGCCGTGGTGATAAACCTGTTCCCAGACCTTGCCTTCGCGGCGGATGGTCAGGCGCAGCTCGTGGGAAAGCGCGTTCACCACCGACACACCCACGCCGTGCAGACCGCCGGAAACCTTGTAACTGTTGTCGTCGAACTTACCGCCGGCGTGAAGGACGGTCATGATGACCTCGGCCGCGGAAACCCCTTCTTCCTTGTGGATATCCACTGGAATCCCGCGGCCATTGTCGCGCACAGTGATGGATTCATCGGTGTGAATGGTGATGCTGATCTCGCTGCAATAGCCCGCCAGCGCTTCGTCGATCGAGTTATCCACGACCTCGAAAACCATGTGGTGCAGGCCTGTGCCGTCGTCGGTATCACCGATGTACATGCCCGGACGCTTACGTACGGCATCCAACCCCTTCAGTACCTTGATACTGGAAGAGTCGTAGGTGTTCTCGCTCATTCTTCACTCCCGATGGTAGTGTCCTGAGAGACGCGCCCATGTTCCACGTGGAACATCGACACCGGCGTTTCCGTTTGCCAGCCGTCTTTCAATAAGTGCGGGTCGACGCAGGTGATGAATACCTGGCAACCCAGATCTTCGAGAAGCCGGCACAAAGACAACCGGTGCTTCTCATCCAATTCGGAGGGGAGGTCATCGACCAGATAAACGCATTGGCCGCGTTTGGACTGGTTGATCAAATGCCCCTGGGCGATCCGCAATGCGCAGACCACCAGTTTCTGTTGTCCGCGGGAAAGAATCTCCGCGGCGTTGTGCCCTCCCAGGCGAATTCTCAGGTCCGCCCTTTGCGGCCCCGCCTGGGTGTGTCCCATCTGTTGATCACGCATCAGACTGGTCGACAACACTTCGCTCAGGTCACGATCCTTGTCCCAGCCCCGGTAGTAGCTGAGCGTCAGATCATCGATCTGGATCAACTCGGCCAGAGTCCGCTCAAACTGTGGCTTGAGAGCCTGGATATAGGACCGTCGATACGCATCGATTTCATCGCTCGCCGCACACAATTCGCGGTCCCAAGCAGCCTGCGAAGCACCGTCCAGTTTACCATGTCGAAGCCACGAGTTCCGCTGCCGCAGGGCCTTCTGCAACCTCTGCCAAGCAACCATGAAGCGTTGTTCCACGTGGAACACTCCCCAATCGAGGAACTGCCGGCGAATCTTCGGCGCGCCTTCCAACAGGCGAAAACTATCCGGATTGATCAACTGGAGCGGCAAGGTTTCAGCAAGCTGAGCAGCGCTGCGCGCGTTCTGCCCGTCGATACGAATCTGGAATTCGCCCTGACGATCACGTGAAACCCCCAGGCTGCTATCGAAGCCGTTACCCAGGCGTACCTGACCGAAAACGGTGCAGGCCGGTTCTTCGTACTGGATAACAGGCTGCAGGCGCATGCTGCGGAAGGAGCGGGCCAGGCCGAGCAGGTAGATGGCTTCCAGCACGCTGGTCTTGCCGCTGCCGTTTTCGCCGTAGAGGATGTTGATGCGGGGAGAGGGGGAGAAGGTCACCGGGTGCAGATTCCGCACCGCAGTGACCGAAAGGCGGGTAAGGGACATCGATACGCGTCAGAGGCGCATCGGCATGACGACGTAGGCAGAATCGTCGTTGTCCGCTTCCTGCAGCAGCGCACTGCTATTGGAGTCGGAAAGGATCATGCGCACCTGCTCGGTACCCATGACACCGAGGACGTCCAGCAGATAACTGACGTTGAAGCCGATTTCCAGGCTCCCGCCGTTGTAGTCGACTTGCACTTCTTCTTCCGCCTCTTCCTGCTCCGGGTTGTTAGCCTGGATTTTCAGGAGGCCATTGGAGAGCTGCAGGCGAATACCGCGGTACTTCTCGTTGGACAGAATCGCAGTACGGCTGAACGCTTCGCGCAGCACCTGGCGATCGCCCAGCACCAGCTTGTCGCCGCCCTTGGGCAGTACGCGCTCGTAATCGGGGAACTTGCCGTCCACCAGCTTGGAGGTGAAGGTGAACTCGCCGGTGGTCGCACGGATGTGGTGCTGGCCGAGAACGATGGAAACCTCGCCGTCCTGTTCGGTGAGCAGGCGAGCCAGTTCGAGGATGCCCTTGCGCGGCACGATCACCTGGTGGCGATCCTGCGCTTCCGGCACGCCGTTGCTCAGCGAGCACATGGCCAGGCGGTGACCGTCGGTCGCGACAGCGCGCAGGGTGCCGCCGCCTACTTCCAGCAGCATGCCGTTCAGGTAGTAGCGAACGTCCTGCTGGGCCATGGCGAAGCTGGTGCGATCAATCAGACGGCGCAGCTTGCTCTGCACCAGGCTGAAGGTCAGCGACCCCGGGCCTTCTTCCACGGTGGGGAAGTCATTGGCCGGCAGGGTGGACAGCGTGAAGCGGCTGCGTCCTGCTTTCACCAGCAGCTTCTGTTCGTCGACACGGATGTCGATCACGGCGTCGCTGGGCAGGCTCTTGCAGATATCCATCAGCTTGCGCGCCGGCACGGTGATTTCGCCCGGCTCGGCAGCATCTTCTAGAGTGACGCGACCTACGAGCTCGACTTCCAGGTCGGTACCGGTCAGCGACAGTTGCTGGCCTTCTACGACCAGCAGGACGTTGGAAAGAACCGGCAGCGTCTGGCGGCGCTCGACGACGCCAGCGACCAGCTGCAGGGGTTTCAACAGAGCTTCGCGTTGAATGGTGAAATGCATGGTCTAGTCCCTTGCCTCGTGAGGCTGCGTCAGGTGGTCAGAGTACGCAGCAGGTTCTTGTAGTCCTCGCGGATATCCGCGTCGGATTCCTTGAGTTGAGCGATCTTACGACAGGCGTGCAGCACCGTGGTGTGATCCCGACCGCCGAAGGCCACGCCGATTTCCGGCAGGCTGTGGTTGGTCAGTTCCTTGGAGAGTGCCATGGCAACCTGGCGCGGACGGGCCACCGAGCGCGAGCGGCGCTTGGACAGCAGGTCGGCGATCTTGATCTTGTAGTACTCGGCGACGGTGCGCTGGATATTGTCGATGCTGACCAGTTTGTCCTGCAGGGCCAGCAGGTCCTTCAACGACTCGCGGATCAGTTCGATGGTGATGGGCCGGCCCATGAAATGGGAGTGGGCGATCACCCGCTTGAGAGCGCCTTCCAGTTCACGCACGTTGGAGCGGATACGCTGGGCGATGAAGAACGCGGCGTCGTGCGGCAGCTCCACCTTGGCCTGTTCGGCCTTCTTCATCAGGATCGCCACGCGGGTCTCCAGCTCCGGCGGCTCCACCGCCACAGTCAGCCCCCAGCCGAAGCGCGATTTCAGGCGCTCTTCCAGGCCTTCGATTTCCTTCGGGTAGCGGTCGCTGGTCAGGATGACCTGCTGGCCGCCTTCGAGAAGGGCGTTGAAGGTATGGAAGAACTCTTCCTGGGAACGCTCCTTGCGGGCGAAGAACTGGATGTCGTCGATCAACAGCGCATCGACCGAGCGGTAGAAACGTTTGAATTCGTTGATGGCGTTGAGTTGCAGCGCTTTCACCATGTCGGCGACGAAACGCTCCGAATGCAGGTATACAACCTTGGCATTGGGGTTTTTCTTCAGCAGATGGTTGCCCACCGCATGCATCAGGTGGGTCTTGCCCAGGCCGACGCCCCCATAAAGGAAGAGCGGGTTGTAACCGTGCTTGAGATTGTCCGCCACCTGCCAGGCCGCCGCGCGGGCCAACTGGTTGGATTTACCCTCGACGAAGTTCTCGAAGGTGAAGGTGCGGTTGAGATAGCTGGTGTGCTTGAGCGCACCTTCTACCTGGACATTGCGTTCGGTACGCACGGCAGCCGCCGGCATGGCCGCGGCCAGCGGATCAATGCCCGGACTGGACTCGTCCAGATCAGCAATGGCCTGAACCGGCGCGACCTGAATCGGCTGAGGCTCGGCAACCGACAGCATAACCGGCGCGGGAACAGCAGGAGGAGCAGGGGCCGCGACGGGCTGCGCGACCGGAGCTACGTTGACTTGCGGCGTCGGCACCAGGGCAGGGCGCGGCGTGCGGCTACGGCGGCTGCCGATCAGCAACGAAATCGCTGGAATCTGGCCATTGCCACGCTCCCCCAGCAATTCCAGCAGGCGCCCCATGTACTTCTCGTTGACCCAGTCGAGTACAAAGCGGTTGGGTGCGTAGACGCGCAACTCCTCACCCTCGGTCTCGACCTGCAGAGGCCGGATCCAGGTGTTGAATTGCTGGGACGGCAGCTCATCGCGCAGAAGCTCCACGCACTGCTGCCAAAGTTCTACGGACACGGATATCCCCCAAAAGAAGTCGCAAAGCGAAACAGGCGGCTATTGTATCCCCACCGGACCAACTTATCCACAGTTAAGCGCGCCGGGATGCAAGCAAAATCAAGGTGTTAATGATTTTACCGGCGGTCGGGTAATAGCGTCATGAACCTTGTGGATAACAGCTTGATGGGGCAGGGGAATACCCTGGTGATGCTCCTGTGGAAAAAATCCCTGTGGAAAAAACCGCATTCCATACCCAGCTTTCCAACCGTCTCCACACAAGCACCGCACCCCTTTCCGACAGGGTTATCATTTGCCCCGGGCCGCCTGTTCAAAGGCCCGAACCGAGTTATGCACAGGTGTCCGCCGACCTAAACATAATCATCGCTTCAATCTCTTAAAAAGAAATTTCCCTCCTTTTTATAGATTTTGTATCCGGGTCTGGTTGGAAATTGACCTGACCGCCTGATTTCACTAGAATCGCCGGTCTCTTTAAACGGGGTCACTGCGACCTCATGTCGTTAAACCCAGGTACCGAATCATGAAACGTACTTTCCAACCCAGCACTCTCAAGCGCGCTCGCGTGCACGGTTTCCGCGCTCGTATGGCCACCAAGAACGGTCGTCAGGTTCTGTCGCGTCGTCGCGCCAAGGGCCGTAAGCGTCTGACCGTCTGATTTGTCAGACCCAGGTGGTGAGTCGAGATTTCAGCCGGGATAAACGTCTTCTGACAGCCCGGCAATTCACAGCAGTCTTCGACTCCCCCACCTCCAAGGTTCCCGGCAAGCACATCCTGCTGCTGGCGCGCGAAAACGGTCTCGATCACCCCCGTCTGGGCCTGGTGATCGGCAAGAAGAACGTCAAGCTCGCCGTCGAGCGCAACCGCCTCAAACGCCTTCTTCGTGAATCCTTCCGCCACAACCAGCAGAAGCTGGCTGGCCTGGATATCGTGGTGATCGCGCGTAAAGGCCTCGGCGATCTGGAGAATGAAGAATTGCATCAGCAGTTCGGCAAGCTCTGGAAACGTCTGTTGCGCAACCGGCCCAGCCCGGAACCTTCGACAGAATCTCCGGGAGTGGCCGACAGTTCCCATGCGTAGACTGGCGCTGTTGCTGATCCAGTTTTACCGCTACGCCATCAGTCCCATGATGGGCAGGCACTGTCGTTTCTACCCCAGCTGTTCCTGCTACGCGCAGGAAGCCATCGAAACCCATGGCTTCCTGCGTGGTGGCTGGCTGGCCGCTCGTCGCCTAGGCCGCTGCCACCCCTGGCATCCCGGTGGCTACGATCCGGTACCGCCAGATCCTTCCAAGCCCGCCCCTTCCTCGACGGCCGAGTAACCATGGACATCAAACGTTCAATCCTATTCGTCGCCCTGGCAATCGTGTCCTATGCGCTGGTACTCCAGTGGAACAAGGACTACGGCCAGCCCGAACTGCCGGCACAGACCGCGACCTTCAATCAGACTGAGGGCCTGCCGGACACTTCCGTGCCTGCCGGCAATGCAGCCAACGCCGACGTACCCACCACGCAGAACGCCCAGGCCAGCCTGCCCAACGAGCAGAAACCGGCCGCCGCCAGCGAACAGCTGATCCGCGTGAAGACCGATGTCCTGGACCTGACCATCGACCCGCGCGGTGGCGACGTGATCAAGCTCGGCCTGACCCAGTACCCGCTGCGCCAGGACCACCCTGATGTACCGTTCCCGCTGTTCGAACGTGACAACCAGCGCACCTACCTGGCCCAGAGCGGCCTGACCGGCGCCAACGGCCCGGACGCCGCCGCCAGCGGTCGCCCGCTGTACGCCTCGGCCAAGCCCGTCTACGAACTGGCCGACGGCCAGGACCAGATGGTCGTCGATCTGACTTATGCACAGGACGGCGTCAGCTACATCAAGCGCTTCACCTTCCACCGCGGCCTGAAAAACGACTGCACCGAGAAGGAAAAGGCCCAGAAGAAGCTCGAGTGCATCAACCCCAATGCCTATCAGGTCGGCGTGACCTACCTGATCGACAACCAGAGCGACAAACCGTGGAACGCGTCGCTGTTCGCCCAGCTCAAGCGTGACGCCAGTGTCGACCCGTCCTCCACCACCGCTACCGGCGTTTCGACCTACCTCGGCGCCGCGGTCTGGACCCCTGAAAAGCCCTACGTGAAAGTGTCCATGAAGGACATGGACAAGGAACAGTTCAAGGAAACCGTCCAGGGTGGCTGGGTAGCCTGGCTGCAGCATTACTTCGTCACCGCCTGGGTTCCCGCCAAGGGCGATACCCACAGCGTGATGACCCGCAAGGACGCCCAGGGCAACTACATCGTCGGCTACACCGGTCCCAACCTGACCGTAGCACCGGGTGCCAAGGGCGAAACCAGCATGACCCTGTATGCCGGCCCGAAACTGCAGGCGTACCTGAAGGAACTGTCCCCGGGCCTGGAACTGACCGTCGACTACGGCCCGCTGTGGTTCATTGCCCAGCCGATCTTCTGGCTGCTGCAACATATCCACAACCTCGTCGGTAACTGGGGCTGGTCGATCATCCTCCTGACCATCGTCATCAAGCTGGCCTTCTTCCCGCTGTCCGCCGCCAGCTACCGCTCCATGGCCCGCATGCGCGCCGTGTCGCCGAAACTGGCTGCCCTGAAGGAGCAGCATGGCGACGATCGCCAGAAGATGTCCCAGGCGATGATGGAGCTGTACAAGAAGGAGAAGATCAATCCGCTGGGCGGCTGCCTGCCGATCCTGGTGCAGATGCCGGTCTTCCTCTCGCTGTACTGGGTGCTCCTGGAAAGCGTCGAAATGCGCCAGGCCCCGTGGCTGGGCTGGATCGTCGACCTGTCGGTGAAGGATCCGTTCTTCATCCTGCCGATCATCATGGGCGCCACCATGCTGGTTCAGCAGATGCTCAACCCGACGCCGCCGGACCCCATGCAGGCCAAGGTGATGAAGCTGATGCCGATCATCTTCACCTTCTTCTTCCTGTGGTTCCCGGCCGGTCTGGTCCTGTACTGGGTTGTGAACAACTGCCTGTCCATCGCCCAGCAGTGGTACATTACCCGTCGGATCGAGGCTGCCGCGAAGAAGGCTTCCGCCTGATATCGCAGCCTGACACCGATCGACAAGACGCCCCCTCGTGGGGCGTTTTGCTATGTGGATAACTTGCTTACCCGCGAGCCACGCCAACCACCGCGAGACCGCCGACATGAATGCAGCCCGTGAAACCATCGCCGCCGTCGCCACCGCCCAGGGCCGGGGTGGGGTGGGCATCGTCCGCGTCTCAGGTCCCCGTGCGCGCGCCATGGCCATTACGCTGAGCGGCCGGGAGCCTCAAGCTCGCTATGCCCACTACGGGCCATTCCACGCCGATGACGGCGACGTCATCGACGAAGGCCTGCTGCTGTACTTTCCCGGCCCGAATTCCTTCACCGGTGAAGACGTCCTCGAGCTTCAGGGCCATGGCGGCCCGGTGGTCATGGACATGCTGCTGCAGCGTTGCCTGGAACTGGGCGCGCGCCAGGCCCGCCCCGGCGAGTTCAGCGAGCGCGCCTTCCTCAACGACAAGCTCGACCTCGCCCAGGCCGAGGCCATTGCCGACCTCATCGAAGCCAGCTCAGCCCAGGCCGCACGCAATGCCGTGCGCTCGCTGCAGGGCGAGTTCTCCAAACGGGTGCACAGCCTGACCGACCAGTTGATCGGACTGCGCATGTACGTCGAGGCTGCGATCGACTTCCCCGAGGAAGAAATCGACTTCCTCGCCGACGGCCACGTTCTTTCGCAACTGGATGCGGTGCGCGCCGAACTGGCTTCGGTACTGCGCGAGGCGGGCCAGGGTGCGCTGCTGCGCGACGGCATGACCGTGGTGATCGCCGGTCGCCCCAACGCCGGCAAATCCAGCCTGCTGAATGCCCTGGCAGGGCGTGAAGCAGCCATCGTCACCGACATCGCCGGCACCACCCGCGATGTGCTGCGCGAACATATCCACATCGACGGAATGCCACTGCATATCATCGATACCGCCGGCCTGCGCAGTACCGATGACCATGTGGAAAAGATTGGCGTGGAGCGTGCGCTGAAAGCCATCAACGAGGCGGATCGCGTCCTCCTGGTGGTGGACTCCACTGCCCCAGAGGCCAGCGATCCCTTCGCGCTGTGGCCTGAATTCCTCGACAGCCGCCCGGACCCGGCGCACGTGACGCTGATTCGCAACAAGGCGGATTTATCCACAGAGAACATCGGGCTCGAAGAAAGCGCCGACGGCCACGTCACAATCACTCTGTCCGCCCGTTCCGGCAATGGACTGGATCTGCTGCGCGAGCACCTCAAGGCCTGCATGGGCTTCGAACAGACCGCAGAGAGCAGCTTCAGCGCTCGCCGGCGTCATCTGGAAGCGCTCCGCCAGGCAGGTGAAAGCCTCGAGCACGGCCGCGCACAGCTCACCCTGAGCGGCGCAGGCGAGTTGCTGGCCGAAGACCTGCGTCAGGCCCAGCAGGCGCTGGGCGAGATTACCGGTGCCTTCACGCCGGACGACCTGCTGGGACGCATCTTCTCCAGCTTCTGCATCGGCAAGTAATCCACAACGCTGTTTTCCCCGACCGGTGACGGGTCCGTCTCGCCACCGTGCCTCCTGCTGCCCGGCGATCTTGGTCCCAGGTATCTATCCACAGCCGGAATTTCTCAGAGATACCCTTCATATGGGGCTTACAGGGCTGAAATCTGATATTCCACAGGCCTCGATGAACCCTGTGGAAAAGTCACGTACAGATAGGTTAACAAACCCTGCGCCTGCGAGTGGATAAATCCGCCTGTGGGTAACCTTGCACTTAATCCACAAGGTAGACACGGGAGATCCCCTGCAACCGTACAGAATCGACACAGGGTTGTTAGCCGCTGGAACGCAACCAGTGTCTGGCCTGCAAGCGGTTATCCACAGAAAACGGCTTCACCATACATAAACACAAGCTCTAAAAAGATTTAAAAAGATTCCTCTCTCTTTATTTTCTATAGAGGCATACAGCACCGACTGGCTATTTTTTGTTCAGGCGCCTTCAATCGAAAGCCCTTACCCCCTATACTGTCCGGCTCTCTTCTTTCTCCTTGATCAACAGGCACGAGGTGCGTGGTGGATTTCCCTTCCCGTTTTGACGTGATAGTGATCGGCGGCGGCCATGCCGGCACAGAGGCCGCACTAGCGGCTGCACGCATGGGCGTGAAGACGCTGCTGCTCACCCACAACGTGGAAACCCTTGGCCAGATGAGCTGCAATCCCGCCATTGGTGGGATCGGCAAAAGCCATCTGGTGAAGGAAATCGATGCGCTGGGCGGTGCCATGGCACTGGCCACCGATAAAGGCGGCATCCAGTTCCGCGTGTTGAACAGCCGCAAAGGCCCGGCAGTCCGTGCGACTCGCGCCCAGGCCGACCGCGTTCTCTATAAGGCCGCTGTACGCGAGATCCTGGAGAACCAGCCGAACCTCTGGATATTCCAGCAGGCCTGTGATGACCTCATCGTCGAACAGGATCAGGTACGCGGCGTAGTGACCCAGATGGGTCTGAAATTCCATGCGGATAACGTCGTCCTCACTGCCGGTACTTTCCTTGGGGGACTTATCCACATCGGCCTGGAGAACTACTCCGGTGGCCGGGCGGGTGATCCGCCTTCGATCGCCCTGGCTCGCCGCCTGCGCGAACTGCCGCTGCGTGTTGGCCGCCTGAAGACGGGCACTCCGCCGCGCATCGATGGCCGCAGCGTCGATTTCAGCGTGATGACCGAGCAACCGGGCGATACGCCAATCCCGGTGATGTCTTTCCTCGGCTCCAAGGAAATGCATCCGCGCCAGGTCAGTTGCTGGATCACCCATACCAACACGCGGACCCACGAGATCATCGCGTCGAACCTCGATCGCTCGCCCATGTACTCCGGCGTGATCGAAGGCGTTGGCCCGCGTTACTGCCCGTCGATCGAAGACAAGATCCACCGCTTCGCCGACAAGGACAGCCATCAGGTCTTCCTCGAGCCCGAAGGACTGACCACCCATGAGCTGTACCCGAACGGTATCTCCACCTCGCTCCCCTTCGATGTGCAACTGGATATCGTCCGCTCGATCCGCGGCATGGAGAATGCCCACATCGTCCGCCCGGGCTACGCCATCGAGTACGACTATTTCGATCCGCGCGACCTGAAGTACAGCCTGGAGACCAAGGTCATCGGCGGTCTGTTCTTCGCTGGCCAGATCAACGGCACCACCGGTTACGAAGAAGCCGGTGCCCAGGGGCTGCTCGCCGGCGCCAACGCCGCACTGCGTTCGCAGGGCCGCGAAAGCTGGTGTCCGCGTCGCGACGAGGCCTACATCGGCGTACTGGTCGACGACCTGATCACCCTCGGCACCCAGGAGCCGTACCGCATGTTCACCTCGCGCGCCGAATACCGGCTGATCCTGCGCGAGGACAACGCGGACCTGCGCCTCACCGAGAAAGGCCGCGAACTGGGCCTGATTGACGACGAGCGCTGGGCAGTCTTCGAAGCCAAGCGCGAAGGCATCGAACGAGAAGAACAGCGCCTGAAGAGCACCTGGGTTCGCCCCAATACACCGCAGGGCGATGCGATTGCCCAGCGCTTCGGCACTCCGCTGGCTCACGAATACAACCTGCTGAATCTGCTGGCGCGCCCGGAAATCGACTACGTCAGCCTGGCCGAAGTGACCGGTGCCGGCGCGCAGGACCCGCAGGTCGCCGAGCAGGTCGAAATCCGCACCAAGTACGCCGGCTACATCGATCGCCAGCAGGAAGAGATCGCGCGCCTGCGGGCCAGCGAAGATACCCGCCTGCCTGTGGATATCGACTACCAGTCGATTTCCGGGCTGTCGAAGGAAATCCAGCTCAAGCTCGGTAACGCCCGGCCGGAAACCCTCGGCCAGGCGGGACGCATCCCGGGCGTGACCCCGGCGGCGATCTCCCTGCTGCTGATCCATCTGAAAAAACGCACCTCCGGCCGTCAGCTGGAGCAGAGCGCCTGATGTCCCTGATCTCTTCCCGCCACGCCGAAGAACTCGCGCATGGCATCCAGACGCTCGGCCTGGATATCGACGCTGCCACCCAGCAGCGCCTGCTGGACTATCTGGCCTTGCTGGCCAAGTGGAACAAGGCCTACAACCTCACCGCCGTGCGCGATGTGGATGAAATGGTCTCCCGTCACCTGCTCGACAGCCTGAGCATCGTCCCGCAGTTCGAAGCCGCAGGCGGCGAGCGCTGGCTGGACGTGGGTAGCGGCGGTGGAATGCCCGGTATTCCACTGGCCATCCTGTTTCCCGGTAAATCGCTGACCCTGCTGGACAGCAACGGCAAGAAGACCCGCTTTCTGACTCAGGTTAAGCTGGAGCTCAAGCTCGAAAACCTGCAGGTTATCCACAGCCGCGTGGAAGCCTTCCAGCCCGAGCAGCCATTCAACGGCATCGTCTCCCGGGCTTTCAGCAGTCTCGAAGACTTCACGAACTGGACACGCCACCTGGGCGACACCCAGACCAACTGGCTGGCCATGAAAGGCGTACACCCCAGCGACGAGCTCGCGGCACTTCCGGAAGATTTCCGCGTCGAAGCCGAATGCGCTCTGGCGGTGCCGGGTTGCCAAGGCCAGCGCCATCTGCTGATACTGCGCCGCACTGCATGACGGGGAGTGGGGAAAACCATGGCTAAGGTATTCGCGATCGCCAACCAGAAGGGCGGCGTCGGCAAGACCACGACCTGTATCAACCTCGCGGCATCGCTGGTCGCCACCAAGCGCCGCGTGCTGCTGATCGACCTTGATCCACAGGGCAACGCCACCACCGGCAGCGGTGTGGATAAGTTGTCCCTGGACCATTCCATCTACGACGTACTCACCGGCGAATGCGACCTGGCCCAGGCCATGCAGTTCTCCGAGCACGGCGGCTACCAGCTGTTGCCCGCCAACCGCGACCTCACCGCGGCGGAAGTGGTGCTGCTGGAGATGGACATGAAGGAGCACCGCCTGCGCCACGCGCTGGCGCCGATCCGCGAGAACTACGATTTCATCCTCATCGACTGTCCGCCGTCGCTGTCGATGCTGACGGTCAACGCCCTGTCGGCCTCGGACGGCGTGATCATTCCGATGCAGTGCGAGTACTACGCGCTGGAAGGCCTGACCGACCTGATGAACAGCATCCAGCGCATCGCCGAGAGGCTGAACCCGGCGCTGAAGATCGAAGGCCTGCTGCGCACCATGTACGACCCGCGCATCAGCCTGACCAACGACGTCAGCGCGCAGCTGCAGGAACACTTCGGCGACAAGCTCTACACCACAGTGATCCCGCGCAACGTGCGACTGGCCGAGGCGCCCAGCTTCGGCATGCCGGCGCTGGTCTACGACAAGCAATCCCGCGGTGCCCTCGCCTACCTGGCGCTGGCCGGCGAGCTGGCGCGCCGTCAGCGCGCCGCCCGTACCACCGCCCCCGCCTAAGAGATTAAGGAACCCGCATGGCCGCCAAGAAACGAGGTCTCGGACGCGGGCTGGATGCCCTGCTCAGTGGCTCCAGCGCCGCTACGCTGCAGGAAGAAGCCGTTCAGGTGGACAGCAGGGAGCTGCAACACCTGCCGCTGGACCTGATCCAGCGCGGCAAGTACCAGCCCCGCCGCGACATGGACCCGCAGGCCCTGGAAGAGCTCGCCCAGTCCATCAAGGCCCAGGGCGTGATGCAGCCGATCGTGGTACGCCCGATCGACAAGGGCCGCTACGAGATCATTGCCGGCGAGCGCCGCTGGCGCGCGAGCCAGCAGGCCGGCCTGGACAAGATTCCGGCCATGGTCCGCGAAGTGCCGGACGAAGCCGCCATCGCCATGGCGCTGATCGAGAACATCCAGCGCGAGGACCTCAACCCCATCGAGGAAGCCGCCGCGCTGCAGCGCCTGCAGCAGGAATTCCAGCTGACCCAGCAACAGGTCGCCGACGCCGTGGGCAAATCCCGGGTGACCGTGGCCAACCTGCTGCGCCTGATCGCCCTGCCGGACGAAATCAAGACGCTGCTTTCGCATGGCGACCTGGAAATGGGTCATGCCCGTGCGCTGCTCGGATTGCCCGAGGATCGGCAGGTTGAAGGTGCGCGACATGTTGTCGCACGGGGCTTAACGGTGCGTCAGACTGAAGCACTGGTGCGCCAGTGGCTCAATGCCCCCGAGGATCCTGTCAAAGCGGTCAGGACCGACCCGGACATCAGTCGCCTGGAACAGCGCCTGGCCGAGCGCCTGGGCGCTCCGGTGCAGATTCGCCATGGGCAGAAGGGCAAGGGCCAGTTGGTAATCCGCTACAACTCCCTCGATGAGCTCCAGGGCGTCCTCGCCCACATACGCTGATACGAACGTAGCATGTAGGGGTCGTCGGAAATCACTACCTGACGGTTGAATGGGTATGCGGCGCCCCCTATACTCTGCGCGCAATTTTGTCGGCACAAAGTATGCCAAGTTGTTGATTTGTGAAGCCGACACCAGAGGACTGTGAGCTCGAGATGGAACCCCGCAAGCCCAATCGTTTGCCCTTCCATCGTCAACCGGCGTTTCGCCTGTTGCTCGTCCAACTGGTGGTGCTGCTTATCGGTGCAGCAACCCTGTGGTTTGCCCAGGGATCGGTCGCTGGCTATTCGGGATTACTCGGAGGCCTGATTGCGTGGTTGCCGAATCTGTACTTTGCTCGCAAGGCGTTCCGCTACAGCGGTGCGCGTTCTGCCCAGCTGATAGTCCGGTCCTTTTATGCCGGTGAGGCGGGAAAACTGATTTTGACGGCAGTGCTCTTCGCACTGACGTTTGCAGGTGTGAAGCCCCTGGCGCCCCTGGCGCTGTTCGGCCTCTACCTGCTGACCCTCGCGGTCAGCTGGTTTGCACCCCTGCTGATGCGAAACACATTTACAAGACCTTAGAGCGATTGAGGCAAACATGGCAGCAGAAAGCGCTTCGGGTTACATCCAGCACCACTTGCAGAACCTGACCCTGGGTCGTCTGCCGGATGGTTCCTGGGGGTTCGCCCACACCGCCGAACAAGCCAAGGAAATGGGCTTCTGGGCATTCCACGTTGATACCCTGGGCTGGTCCGTATTCCTCGGCCTGGTGTTCATCCTTATCTTCCGCATGGCAGCCAAGAAGGCCACCAGCGGTCAACCCGGCGGCTTGCAGAACTTCGTCGAAGTTCTCGTGGAGTTCGTCGACGGCAGCGTGAAGGACACCTTCCACGGCCGTAACCCGCTCATCGCACCGCTGGCGCTGACCGTGTTCGTCTGGATCTTCCTGATGAACCTGATCGACCTGGTGCCCGTGGACTTCCTGCCGCTCGCGGCCCAGGCCGTCACCGGCAACGAGCACCTGTTCTTCCGCGCCGTGGCCACCACCGATCCGAACGCCACCTTCGGCATGTCGATCGCGGTCTTCGCGCTGATCATCTTCTACAGCATCAAGGTCAAGGGCATCGGCGGCTTCCTCGGCGAACTGACCCTGCACCCGTTCCACAGCAGCAACATGGTGGTTCAGATCATCCTGATCCCCGTGAACTTCCTGCTGGAGTTCGTGACCCTGATCGCCAAGCCGGTATCCCTGGCACTGCGTCTGTTCGGCAACATGTACGCCGGCGAGCTGATCTTCATCCTGATCGCCGTGATGTTCGGTTCCGGCATTCTCTGGCTGGGCGG
The DNA here is from genome assembly GCF_022380625.1 of Pseudomonas sp. DP-17. Lineage (NCBI taxonomy): Bacteria > Pseudomonadati > Pseudomonadota > Gammaproteobacteria > Pseudomonadales > Pseudomonadaceae > Pseudomonas > Pseudomonas sp. DP-17. The sequence continues at coordinate 205,474 of NZ_JAKSXG010000008.1, read as the reverse complement.
CATGGGTGTTGTGCTGAACTGGGCGTGGGCCGTGTTTCACATCCTGATCATCACCCTGCAGGCCTTCATCTTCATGATGCTGACCATCGTCTACCTGTCGATGGCCCACGAAGACAGCCACTGATCCAAAGATTCTATGCGCCCACTCCCCTGCGGGAGTGGGCGTAAGAAGAGCTTCACCACCTTAACTTGCTTCACCTTTAACCAACACGACAAAAAAGTCGGGAGGAAAAATGGAAACTGTAGTTGGACTCACTGCTATCGCCGTTGCTCTGCTGATCGGTCTGGGCGCTCTGGGTACTGCCATCGGCTTCGGCCTGCTGGGCGGCAAGTTCCTGGAAGGCGCTGCTCGCCAGCCGGAAATGGTTCCGATGCTGCAGGTCAAAATGTTCATCGTCGCCGGCCTGCTCGACGCCGTGACCATGATCGGCGTTGGTATCGCTCTGTTCTTCACCTTCGCTAACCCGTTCATTGCTCAGGTTGCCCAGTAATTTCCGCAGCGCGGAAATCTGTGACTGAACAACGAACGAGCGAGGTATTGGCGTGAACATTAATGCAACTCTGATCGGCCAGGCCATCGCGTTCGCCATCTTCGTCCTGTTCTGCATGAAGTTCGTATGGCCTCCGGTCATCGCGGCTCTGCACGAGCGTCAGAAGAAGATCGCCGACGGCCTGGACGCTGCCAACCGCGCGGCTCGTGACCTGGAACTGGCCCACGAGAAAGCGGGTCAGCAACTGCGCGAAGCCAAGGCTCAGGCAGCCGAAATCATCGAGCAGGCGAAGAAGAGCGCTAACCAGATCGTTGACGAAGCCCGTGATCAGGCTCGTGCCGAAGGTGATCGCATGATCGCCCAGGCCAAGGCCCAGATCGAACAGGAACTCAACAGCGTCAAGGACGCCCTGCGTGCCCAAGTGGGTGCCCTGGCTGTCTCCGGCGCCGAGAAGATCCTGGGTGCTTCGATCGATGCCAACGCGCAAAAGCAGCTGGTTGATCAACTGGCCGCCGAGATCTAAGCAGAGGGCGATATGGCAGAACTGACCACATTGGCTCGTCCATACGCGAAGGCGGCTTTCGAGTACGCCCAGGCTCATCAGCAACTGGCCGACTGGTCCGCTGCGCTGGGTGTGCTGGCTGCAGTGTCGCGGGACGACACCGTGCGCCAGCTGCTCAAGGAGCCCCAGCTGACCGCGGCAGCCAAGGCTGACGCGCTGATCGACGTGTGTGGCGACAAGCTCAATGCTCCGGCCCAGAACTTCGTCCGGACTGTGGCTGAAAACAAGCGGCTCGACCTGCTGCCGACCATCTTCGTGATGTTCGAGCAACTCAAGGCCGAGCAGGAAAAGCTGGTCGAGGTCGAGGTCACCAGTGCCTTCGCCCTGGACCAGGAACAGCAGGACAAACTCGCCAAGGCTCTCAGCGCCCGGCTCAGTCGCGAAGTGCGACTACATGCGTCGGAAGACGCGAGCCTGATCGGCGGCGTGGTTATTCGCGCCGGTGACTTGGTAATCGATGGCTCGGTGCGCGGCAAAATCGCGAAACTGGCCGAAGCGTTGAAATCTTGAGTTTGAAGGGGCAGCGGCATGCAGCAACTCAATCCTTCCGAAATTAGTGAAATCATCAAGGGGCGCATCGAGAAACTCGACGTCGCCTCGCAAGCGCGCAACGAAGGCACCATCGTCAGTGTTTCCGACGGCATCGTGCGCATCTTCGGTCTGGCCGACGTCATGTACGGCGAGATGATCGAATTCCCGGGCGGCGTCTACGGTATGGCGCTGAACCTGGAGCAAGACTCCGTCGGTGCTGTGGTACTGGGTGAATACCAGGACCTCAAAGAAGGCATGAACGCCAAGTGCACCGGCCGCATCCTGGAAGTACCGGTTGGTCCGGAACTGCTGGGTCGCGTTGTCGACGCCCTGGGTAACCCGATCGATGGCAAAGGCCCGATCGATGCCAAGCTGACCGACGCAGTCGAGAAAGTGGCACCGGGCGTGATCTGGCGTAAGTCGGTAGACCAGCCGGTGCAGACCGGTTACAAGTCGGTCGACGCCATGATCCCGGTTGGCCGTGGCCAGCGCGAGCTGATCATCGGTGACCGTCAGATCGGTAAGACCGCTCTGGCCATCGACGCCATCATCAACCAGAAGAACAGCGGCATCCGCTGCGTCTACGTTGCCATCGGTCAGAAGCAATCGACCATCGCCAACGTCGTCCGCAAGCTGGAAGAAAACGGCGCCCTGGCCAACACCATCGTGGTGGTTGCCAGTGCTTCGGAATCCGCCGCTCTGCAATACCTGGCTCCGTACTCCGGTTGCACCATGGGCGAATACTTCCGCGACCGCGGTGAAGACGCCCTGATCGTGTACGACGACCTGTCCAAGCAGGCCGTGGCCTACCGCCAGATCTCCCTGCTGCTGCGCCGCCCGCCGGGCCGCGAAGCTTACCCGGGCGACGTGTTCTATCTCCACAGCCGTCTGCTGGAGCGCGCTTCCCGCGTTTCCGAAGAATACGTAGAGAAGTTCACCAACGGCGAAGTGAAAGGCAAGACCGGTTCCCTGACCGCCCTGCCGATCATCGAAACCCAGGCTGGCGACGTTTCTGCGTTCGTTCCGACCAACGTGATCTCCATCACCGACGGTCAGATCTTCCTCGAATCCGCCATGTTCAACTCGGGTATCCGTCCGGCCGTCAACGCCGGTATCTCGGTATCCCGTGTCGGTGGCGCGGCCCAGACCAAGATCATCAAGAAGCTGTCCGGCGGCATCCGTACCGCGCTGGCCCAGTACCGTGAACTGGCGGCCTTCGCCCAGTTCGCCTCGGACCTGGACGATGCGACCCGCAAGCAGCTGGAACATGGTCAGCGCGTTACCGAGCTGATGAAGCAGAAGCAATACGCGCCGATGTCCATCGCCGAGATGTCGCTGTCCCTGTATGCCGCCGAGCGTGGCTTCCTGCAGGACGTCGAGATCGCCAAGGTGGGCGCCTTCGAACAAGCGCTGATCGCCTACTTCCAACGTGAGAACGCCGCTCTGCTGGCGAAGATCAACGAGAAGGGTGACTTCAACGACGAAATCGACGCGGGCATCAAGGCCGGCATCGAGAAGTTCAAGGCCACCCAAACCTGGTAAGCCGCAGCGGGGGTCGTTAACGGCCCCCGCCTGCTAAACCGATAGGTGTGAAATGGCAGGCGCAAAAGAGATTCGCAGCAAGATTGCGAGCATCAAAAGCACGCAAAAAATCACCAATGCCATGGAAAAGGTGGCGGTGAGCAAGATGCGCAAGGCACAAATGCGCATGGCGGCCGGCCGTCCCTACGCGGAGCGCATTCGCCAGGTGATCGGCCATCTGGCCAACGCCAACCCGGAATACCGTCACCCGTTCATGGTCGAGCGTGAAGTCAAGCGCGTCGGCTACATCGTGGTGAGCTCCGACCGTGGCCTGGCTGGCGGCCTGAACATCAACCTGTTCAAGGCGCTCGTCAAGGACATGAGCGGGCAGCGCGATCGTGGCGCGGAGATCGACCTCTGCGTGATCGGCTCCAAGGGTGCATCCTTCTTCAAGAGCTATGGCGGCAACGTGGTTGCAGCTATCAGCCACCTGGGCGAAGAGCCGTCGATCAACGATCTGATCGGCAGCGTCAAGGTCATGCTGGATGCCTACCTGGAAGGTCGTATCGATCGCCTGTACGTGGTTTCCAACAAGTTCGTCAACACCATGACCCAGAAGCCGACCGTGGAACAGCTGATTCCGCTGGTGGCCGAGGACAATGCCGAGCTGAAGCACCACTGGGACTACCTCTACGAACCCGACGCCAAGGCCCTCCTCGACGGTCTGCTGGTGCGCTACGTGGAATCCCAGGTGTACCAGGCCGTGGTTGAGAACAACGCCTGTGAGCAGGCGGCCCGGATGATTGCAATGAAGAACGCTACCGACAACGCCGGTGATCTGATCAGTGGTCTGCAACTGATCTACAACAAGGCACGTCAGGCGGCGATCACCCAGGAAATCTCGGAAATCGTCGGCGGCGCTGCCGCGGTGTAAGAACAGGTTCAAAATTCAGAGGAACCAGACATGAGTAGCGGACGTATCGTTCAAATCATCGGCGCCGTGATCGACGTGGAATTCCCGCGCGATGCCGTGCCGAGCATCTACGAGGCCCTGAAGGTTCAGGGCGTCGAAACCACCCTGGAAGTTCAGCAGCAGCTGGGCGACGGGGTGGTTCGTTCCATTGCGATGGGTTCCACCGAAGGCCTCAAGCGTGGCCTGAACGTGGAAAGCACCGGCGCAGCCATCTCCGTCCCGGTCGGCACCAAGACCCTGGGCCGTATCATGGACGTGCTGGGCAACCCGATCGACGAAGCCGGCCCCATCGGCGAAGAAGAGCGCTGGGGTATTCACCGCGACGCTCCGTCCTACGCTGACCAGGCTGGCGGCAACGACCTGCTGGAAACCGGCATCAAGGTAATCGACCTGGTCTGCCCGTTCGCCAAGGGTGGTAAGGTCGGTCTGTTCGGTGGCGCCGGTGTCGGCAAGACCGTAAACATGATGGAACTGATCCGTAACATCGCCATGGAGCACAGCGGTTACTCTGTGTTCGCGGGCGTGGGTGAGCGTACTCGTGAGGGTAACGACTTCTACCACGAGATGAAGGATTCCGGCGTACTGGACAAGGTAGCCCTGGTTTACGGCCAGATGAACGAGCCGCCGGGCAACCGTCTGCGCGTTGCACTGACCGGCCTGACCATGGCCGAGAAGTTCCGTGACGAAGGCCGTGACGTACTGCTGTTCATCGACAACATCTACCGTTACACCCTCGCCGGTACCGAAGTATCCGCACTGCTGGGCCGTATGCCTTCCGCAGTAGGTTACCAGCCGACCCTGGCCGAAGAGATGGGCGTTCTGCAAGAGCGCATCACCTCCACCAAGAAAGGCTCGATCACCTCGATCCAGGCCGTATACGTTCCCGCGGACGACCTGACCGACCCGAGCCCGGCGACCACCTTCGCCCACCTGGACGCCACCGTCGTACTGTCCCGTGACATCGCCTCGCTGGGTATCTACCCGGCAGTTGATCCGCTGGACTCGACTTCCCGTCAGCTGGACCCGCTGGTCATCGGTCAGGATCACTACGACACCGCTCGTGGCGTGCAGTACGTTCTGCAGCGCTACAAGGAGCTGAAGGACATCATCGCGATCCTCGGCATGGACGAACTGTCCGAAGCCGACAAGCTGCTGGTGGCCCGTGCTCGTAAGATCCAGCGCTTCCTGTCCCAGCCGTTCTTCGTGGCAGAAGTATTCACCGGCTCGCCGGGCAAATACGTCTCCCTGAAGGACACCATCGCTGGCTTCAAAGGCATCCTCAACGGCGACTACGACCACCTGCCCGAGCAGGCGTTCTACATGGTCGGCGGCATCGAAGAAGCCATCGAGAAAGCGAAGAAGCTGTAATCCGTGCGCCCGGCAACGGGCGCTTACGTGAGGCAAGGGTATGGCTATTACTGTCCACTGCGACATCGTCAGCGCCGAAGCGGAGATCTTCTCCGGTCTGGTCGAGCTGGTCGTAGCGCACGGCTCCCTGGGCGATCTGGGTATCGCTCCGGGCCACGCGCCGCTGATCACTGAGCTCAAGCCGGGTCCGATCCGCCTGGTGAAGCAGGGTGGCGAGCAGGAGGTGTACTACATCTCCGGCGGCTTCCTCGAAGTACAGCCGAACATGGTCAAGGTTCTCGCCGACACCGTGATTCGTGCAGGCGACCTCGACGAAGCGGCTGCCCAGACCGCACTGAAGGAAGCTGAGAAGGCTCTGCAAGGTAAAGGTGCAGAGTTCGACTACAGCTCCGCCGCAGCCCGCCTGGCCGAAGCCGCAGCGCAACTGCGCACGGTCCAGCAGGTTCGCAAGAAGTACGGCGGCTGAGCCGCGAGGTCCTTCGGACTTCAGCGACAAATGGGAAAAGGGTAGCCTTGGCTACCCTTTTTCTTTTTATACACTTGGTCTTTTCCCGCTCACCAGGACGGTCCCTCACTCATGTCCCTCGAAATCGTCATTCTTGCTGCTGGCCAGGGCACCCGCATGCGTTCGGCCCTGCCGAAAGTCCTGCACCCGGTTGCTGGCAAACCGATGCTTGCCCACGTGATCGACACCGCGCGCGGCCTCAGTCCGTCGCGTATCCATGTGGTGATCGGCCATGGTGCCGACCTGGTGCGCGAGCGCCTGCAGGCGGATGACCTGAATTTCGTGATCCAGGAACAGCAACTGGGCACCGGCCACGCCGTGGCGCAGGCGGCTCCGTTCCTGAGCGCCGACAATGTGCTGATCCTGTATGGGGACGTCCCGCTGATCGAGCAGCCGACCCTGGAGCGCCTGATGGCCCAAGCCACGCCGCAACAGCTGGCGCTGCTCACCGTCAAGCTGGAGGATCCGACCGGCTACGGCCGCATCATCCGAGATGCCAGCGGCGAGGTTCGGGCCATCGTCGAGCAGAAGGACGCTACCCCCGAGCAACGCGCTATCCAGGAAGGCAACACCGGTATTCTTGCCGCGCCTCGCGAACGCCTGCTGGGTTGGCTGTCGCGACTGTCCAACTCCAACGCCCAGGGTGAGTACTACCTCACCGACGTGATCGCCATGGCGGTCGGCGACGGCCTGCGCGTGGCCACTGCACAACCCCAGGTGGCGATGGAGACCCAGGGCGCCAATGATCGCCTGCAGCTCTCCGAGCTGGAGCGCTTCTTCCAGCAGCGAGTGGCCCGTCGCCTGATGGCCCAGGGCGTGACCCTGATCGACCCGGCTCGCTTCGATGTGCGCGGTGAAGTGAGCGTTGGCCGCGACGTCAGCATCGATATCAACGTGATCCTCGAAGGCCAGGTGGAGATCGAGGACGACGTGCAGATCGGTCCGAACTGCTACATCAAGGACAGTACCCTGCGTCGCGGCGCCATCATCAAGGCCAACTCGCACCTGGAAGGCGCCCACGTCGGCCCGGACAGCGATGTCGGCCCGTTCGCTCGCCTGCGTCCGGGTAGCGTGCTGGAGCGCAAGGTGCATGTGGGCAACTTCGTCGAACTCAAAAACGCCCATCTGCAGGACGGCGTGAAGGTCGGCCACCTGACCTACCTGGGCGACAGTGAAGTGGGTGCACGCACCAACATCGGCGCCGGCACCATCACCTGCAATTACGATGGCGCGAACAAGTGGCGCACCACCATTGGCGAAGATGTCTTCATCGGCTCCAACAATTCGCTGGTAGCGCCTGTGGATATCGGCACCGGAGCCACGACTGGCGCGGGCTCGACCATCACCGCCGAGGTTCCGGCCGGCACCCTCGGCGTTGGTCGCGCCAAGCAGCGGGTGATCGAAGGCTGGAAGCGTCCGGAAAAGATCAAGAAACCCTGATGCAGCTGCCGCCGCCCTGTGGATAAGAACATGGCCGCAGGGCGATCCCCTATCGTTATTCACAGGCCATCCCGCGAACCGCGGAATGGCTGGTTTTGCTGGAGTCTTCCCGGTCATGCTTGGCGTCGCCATCCTGATCTTTCTGATCACCGACCCGTTCGGCAACATTGCGGTATTTCTCGCCGCTCTCAAGTCCGTTCCCGCCGAACGCCGTCTGAAAGTGGCGCTGCGCGAGCTGCTGTTCGCCCTGGGTCTGCTGCTGCTGTTCCTCACCCTGGGCGAGCACATCCTCACCGGGCTTGGGCTGTCCAAGGAAGCCACCGGCATCGCCGGCGGCATCATCCTGTTCGTGGTTGCCATGCGCCTGATCTTCCCCACGCCCCAGGGTGTGCTGGGCGACATGCCGGACAATGAGCCGCTGTTCGTGCCGCTGGCCACTCCCGCGGTGGCCGGGCCCTCCGCGCTGGCGATGCTGATCACCTTGCGCAGCACCTACACTGGTCCGTTGTGGGAGCTGTACCTGGCGGTGATCCTCGCCTGGGCGGCCACCGCCTTCATCCTCATGCAGGCGGCCTTCCTCCAGCGCTTCCTCGGTCTGCGCGGGCTGATGGCCGTGGAACGTCTGGCCGGCATGCTGCTGATCATGCTCAGCGTGAACATGCTCCTGCAGAACGTGCGCAGCTTCCTGCACATCGCTGCCTGATTCGAGACCGCCATGAGATTGCGTGCCCTGACCTTCGCCTTCCTTGCCACCTTGCTCGCCGGCTGCGCCGACAAGGGCCTGCAGATCGATCGCGAACACGTGTCGAGGAACCAGGACAGCCGCATTCAGTACGTCATCGTCCACTACACTTCGGCCGATCTGCCGCGCTCGCTGGCGCTGCTGACCCATGGCGAGGTGAGTGCGCACTACCTGATCGGTGACAACCCGGCGACCATCTACCAGCTGGTGGACGAGAACCGCCGCGCCTGGCACGCCGGCGCCAGCGAATGGCAGGGGCGCACCTGGCTCAACTCCACTTCCATCGGCATCGAGCTGGTGAACCCCGGCTATCGCGATACCCCCAGCGGGAAGATCTGGTATCCCTATCCGGATGCGCAGATCGATGCGCTGATCGCCCTGCTCAAGGACATCACCCGGCGCCAGGGCATCACCCCGGAACACATCCTCGGCCACAGCGATATCGCGCCGCAGCGCAAGGTCGATCCAGGCCCGCTGTTTCCCTGGAAGAAGCTCGCCGAAGCCGGCCTGATCCCCTGGCCGAAACCGGGTGAGCTGGCGCGTCGCCTGACTGAGCTGAACGGCCAGTTGCCGGCTCCGGGCTGGTTCCAGCAGCAGCTGGCGCGCCACGGTTATGCGGTGCCGCTCAATGGGGTGATGGACGAGGAAACCCGCAACGTGATTGCAGCGTTCCAGATGCGCTTCCGCCCGGAGCGCTTCGATGGCGAGCCGGACCTCGAAACCGCCGCACTGCTCTTGGCGGTACCGACGTCCTAGACCGGCAGCAACAGGTAGAAGCGCGAGCCCTTGCCTTGCTGCGAACGCAGCGCGATGCGTCCGCCGTGCAGTTGCACGATTTCCCGACATAGCGCCAAGCCCAGTCCGACACCGCCTTTCTTGCGGCCTACCTGCACGAAGGGTTCGAAGATGCGGCCCTGTTGGCTGAGCGGGATACCGTCGCCGCTGTCCTCCACGGCGATAGCCACACGCTCTTCCTGGCAGCGCGCCTGAAGACGGATGGTGCCGCCTTCAGGCGTATGACGCAGGGCGTTGCCGATCAGGTTGTCCAGTACTCGTTCGATCTGCGTGCGGTCGATATTGATCGGCGGCAGACCCTCGGCGATCTCCAGGTCCAGCTCGATATGCTTGTCCGCGGCTTGACCGACAAAGCGATGGTGCGCCTGGGTCAACAGCCCGCCGACGTCGCACAGCTGCAGTTCCAGCTTCTGGGTGCCGCTCTGGTAGCGCGAGAAATTCAACAGATCGTTGATCAACCGCACCAGGCGGTGCATCTCCTCGTCGACCGTGCGCACCAGGTCGCGCTCGCGTGATTCCTCGGGGAACTTCAGGCGCTCGGCGAGCAGCCCGAAGGCCATGTGCATGCCGGTCATGGGGGTGCGCAGCTCATGGGAGGCGCGAAGCACGAAGTCGTTACGTACGCGTTCGAAAGCGCGTTGCTCGGTGACGTCGCGCACCACCATCACCGCACCTATATTGCGCCCATCGTCATGGCTGACCGGCGACATGCCCCAGGTCAGCAGCCGGCTTTCGCCGCTGACGTCCACGACCAGGTCCTGTGGCGTTTCCTCCAGCAGGTTGCCGCTCAGGACGCGCTGTACCGCCTGGGTCAGCGCCGGATTCTGCAGCAGCGCGCCCAGTTCCTGGCCCTGGGGGTCGCTTTGCGCGAACAGTTGGCGCGTAGCGACGGGGTTGGCGTGCTCGATGCGGCCGTGGCGATCGAGGATCACCAGGCCGTCGTCGATGCTGTCGAGCACCGCCAGCAGGCGCTTGCGACCCGAACCCAGCGCCTCGGTGTTGCTGGCGCGATAGAGGCGCAAGGCCTCCGCCATCAGGCCGAAGCGGCGGCTCAGGGAGGACATCTCGGCGACGCCGGAAACCGGCAGGGTGACGTCAAAGTCGCCCTGGCCAATCTTGTCGGCAGCCTTGGCCAGCGTCTCGATGGGGGCGCCGAAGCGGCGTGCGATGCTGTGAGCGGTGATGAAGCCGACCACCAGGATGGCGATGCCGATCAAGCTGAGCAGGCCGGTGACCAGCAGGACCCGGTCGCGGGAAGCGCGATCATCCTCGCTGATCCTGTCGATGGCGTCTTGATGCAGGGCCTGCAGGCGGCTGCGCAAGTCGTCTAGGGTGCGGCTCAAGTCGCTGTCCGCCAGCAGCTCCGGGCGGCCGGGACCGGGGGTTTCGGTGGCCTCGACGAACAGCCGGTGCGCGTCGGCGATCTCGCTCATGGCCAGCCGCTGGCGGCCGTTGTGCGCCAACAGTCGGCCGCGTTCGAGGGCCTGTGCGAAATGCAGGCGTGCCGCTTCCAGATGTTCCGCGCTCGGGCGCGCGCTGAGGACCTGGACCAGTTCGTCGCCCAGTGCCTGGCGCAAGCGCTGGCTGACCTCAATGGCAGCGAAGTTGCGCTGAATCAGCTGAGCCTGTTCGCGGGCGGTCAGCATCACGCTGAACAGCCCGAGCAGCAGCCCCAGCAACGCTACCGTGATGAGCGCCGAGATGCTCACGAAGAGCCGGGTCCGCAGCGTCATCGGAATCGGCAGTTTCACAGGCTGTACTGCTTGCGCTTGCGATACAGCGTGGAAGCGTCGATCCCCAGGGTCTTGGCCGCCTGGTCAAGGGTGGCGCTGGAGGCCATCACCGCAGCGATGTGGGCTTTCTCCAGCTCCTCCAGGCTCATGGCTTCGCCAATACGCGGAGCGGAGCTGGTGGTCTGTTCGCCAATTGCCAGTTGTTCCACGCCGATAAGCTCGTGGTTGCAGATGATGCTTGCACGTTCGATCACGTTGCGCAGTTCGCGCACGTTGCCTGGCCAGTTGTAACGACGCAGCAGGGCACGCGCCTCATCGGTAAATCCTCGAGCCGGGCGGCCGTAGTCCTTCACGAAACGGGCGAGGAAGCGTTCGGCCAGGCCGATGATGTCCTCTGCGCGCTCTCGCAGCGGAGGCAGGTTGAGCACGATCACGTTCAGGCGGTAGAGCAGGTCCTCACGGAACGTACCCTGGGCGACCATGCCGGCCAGATCGCGATTGGTGGCCGCGAGGATCCGCACATCCGCGTTGCGGGTCACCGGGTCGCCGATGCGCTCGTATTCCTTGTCCTGAATAAAGCGCAGCAACTTTGGTTGCAACGTGATGGGAAAATCACCGATTTCGTCAAGGAACAGCGTACCGCCGTCTGCCTGGCTGATGCGCCCGAGGGTGTTCTCCGTCGCGCCGGTGAACGCACCGCGGCTATGGCCGAACAGCTCGCTCTCCATCAGTTCGGCGGATAGCGAAGGGCAGTTGATGGTTACGCAGGATTTTTTCGCGCGCTTGCTCCAGCCATGGATGGCCCGCGCCAGCTCGCCCTTGCCGGAGCCCGATTCGCCCAGGATGAGGATGTTGGCGTCGGTGGCCGCCACCTGGCGGGCGGTTTCCAGCACGGCGGCCATGGCCGGGCTGTGGGATTCCAGCACATCGCCCTGCTTGCGCATTTCTCCTTCGAGCGCCTCGATGCGCGCGGTGAGCTGGCGCACCTCGAGTTGTTTGGCGGCGGCCAGGCGCAACTGATCGGGACTGCAGGGCTTTACCAGATAGTCGGCGGCGCCGGCCTGCATCGCGTCAACCGCGGTGTCCACGGCGGAATGCGCGGTGACTATCACCACGCGCATCCAGGGTGCCTGCACGCGCATCTGCGCCAGCACGTCCAGGCCGTTGTCGTCACCCAGGCGCAGGTCCAGGAAGCACAGGTCGAAGACCTGGCGCTGCAGCAGGTTCTCTGCCTGCTGCGCGCTACTGGCGGTGGCGACGCTGTAGCCCTCGTCCTCCAGGCAATAGCGGAACGAGCGCAGGATGGCGGACTCGTCATCGACCAGCAGGATGCGGCCTTGCTGTTCAGGCGTTGCGTCCATTCAGCGATTTCCTCGTTGTGTGATTCGTTGTTGTAAGGGGTGCGATTTTTCTTAGTCCAGGGTTTTTCGTGCAAGTTGCAAGAATCTTTCTGTGCCCTCGGGCAGGGTGCACAGGTTCAGGTTATGCACAGGCCATCCAACACATTGAATTACAGGAATTTTATCCACAAAAGGCACTGGCACGCGGCTTGCGGATCCAATCTTGCACCATCGTTTGACGGAGACCGCCATGTCCATGTCGCCCAATCCCAAGATCCTTGCCCTCGCTCTGAGTTCCGCATTGTTCGCCCTGCAACCGATCGCCAGCCACGCCGCCGAGGCTGGCCTGTCGGCCCAACTGGCCGAGGCGCGCCAGGAAGGCTCCATCTGGACGGCCCTCAATCTCAACCGTGAACTCAAGCCTTACACCATCAAGGTGGATGTCGAGAGTGGACGGGCGCAGCTCACCGGCGCGGTGGCCAGCGAGGAACAGAAGGCGCTGGCCGGGCAGATCGCCGGGAGCGTCGAGGGCATCAATGCTGTGGATAACCAGCTGGGCGTCGACGCTGCCCTGGCCGATGCGCAGAAGGCTGATGCCTCCAGACAGGAAGGCGCTGTACAGCGGTGGGACGACGCCACGTTGGCCGCCCGGGTGAAATCCAAGCTGCTGCTGGAGAAGCGCGGCGAAGGCCTGGATATCAAGGTCACCAGCCGGGCGGGCGCCGTCACCCTGGATGGCACCGTGGTCAGCGACGCGGCCAGCCAGCAGGCCGCACACCTGGCGGCGCAGACCGAGGGCGTCAGCTCGGTGGATAACCGTTTGAAGGTTGACCCTGATGCCACCTCGACCCAGCGCTTCGAAAAATCCGTCGGCGATGCCCAGGCCGCCGTCAGCGATGCCTGGATCACCAGCCAGATCAAGGCCGACATTCTTTCGGCCCATGCGCTGGGCGGGCTTTCCATTGGCGTGTCGACCCGCGACGGCGTGGTCACGCTCCGGGGCCAGGTACCCAGCGCCGACGAGCGCCAGCAATTGATCGATTCGGCTCGCAAGACCCGGGGCGTGCGTGATGTGGACGCCACCGCCTTGAAGGTGGCCGGCCAGGCCGCCTGACTCTCACCCTTGCTTTGCAGGAGAACCTGTCATGACCCGCACCACCAGTCAGCTCAACGAACTCATCGAGATCACCCGTGACGGCCAGCGTTTCTACCAGCATGCGATCCAGGAAGTGAAGGATGCCCGCCTGCAGCGGCTGTTCCAGTCGATGGCACAGGCCAAGACCGATGTCATCAACGCCTTGGCCGGAGAGGTGGCGGCCAACCACGAAGACCCGGCCGCCGGCGGCACCTTGCTGGGCAGGCTGCGCCAGGTCTACGCCGATACCCGCGCAACATTGGCCAGTGACGAGGCTGCGAGTTACGTCGCCCAGCTCGAGGAGACCGAAGATCGGATCCTGCATGCGTTCGAGGATGCCCTGCAGAACGGTACGCCGCAGACCCAGGCGCTGCTGCGCGCCGAACTGCCCAAGGTGAGGGCCTGCCACGACGAGATGAGCCAGCTCAAGCATTCGCTGGAGTGATGCGCTTCACAAAGGCACAGGGAGGTGCCCGGAGCTGAAATTGCAAAACGCACGACCTGGGTGGACCCATCGTGCAGGATGCGGCACAAAGGGACTTGAGTACCATATTTAACTAATTGATTTATAAGGGAAAATATCGATTCAGAAGACTGGCATGCGCCGTGCAATTCCTACTGCAAGACAGTCAACGAACCACCCGCGGTGGCGAAGAACCTGAAAGGACCGGAGGACGGGTCCGAGGTTCGACAAACAGTCCGGCGACGGGCAGGAGAAACGGGATGAACAGCGGAACCAACAGCCAAGTGCCAGTCGCGCGTATCGATGTGTGGAGCCGGATCTTCTTCGCTGGCGCCCTGCTGCTGTTGCTGATCAACCAGGTGCAGCTGCAGATGCAGGTATCCCAGGTGAAGGCTGCCAGCGCACCGGTGGCCTATGTCCCGACGGCCTCCAGCGCGCCCGGGCTGTATCGCGAAGCTTCGCGTTATCCACAGACCGCCCCCGCTCACAACCAGACTCAGGTATTGCAAACCCCGCAGGCCCAGGCCCAGACCCAGGTTCAGCCGATGGGGCGGACCCAGAGTGGCTGGGTGTTCTGAACCCGATCGCTGGCGCGCCAATGGCGTGCCCGATATGTCCGCAGTGCCCGGAAACGCCCGGGCGGACAATTCATCCGGAGGCTGCCTTGCAACCGCTCCGGAGCAGGTACCCGAAAGCGGTGCCAAACCGACAACGAGAAGAGGAGAGACCCCATGCTTAGCTGGGCACTGACATTCCTGATCATCGCCATCATCGCCGCGGTCCTGGGCTTCGGTGGCATCGCCGGCGCCGCCACCAGTATTGCCAAGATCCTTTTCGTGATCTTCCTGGTGCTGTTCATCGTGTCGTTCTTCATGGGCCGTCGCCGAGGTTGATGCCCTGAAAACCGGCTGAAAGTGGAACAAGGAGCGTAGCGATGAGCTTTACCCGCAATCTGTTGCTGTCGGTCCTTCTGCTCGGCGCCGGGGCCCAGGCCCTGGCCGCCGAGGCGGACAAGGACGCGCAGTACCGCCTCAACGAGCTGATCGCCAGCGACGAGCAGTACCGAGACACCTGGCAATCGGTAGTGAAGGACGAGAGCCGTCTGCCGGACTGGGTCATGAACCTCAGCGGCACCGCGACCCCGATGCAGGCGGTGGACGAGCAGGGCGACAAATACCTGGTGGGCCAGCTGTGCGAGCAGCACAACTGCGCTGCACAGAGGCTCTATGTGGCCTTCACCTGGGACAAGGACAAGGCCTACGCACTGTATGTGAAGGTTCCTGAAAACCTTCCTGCGGACAAATCGCCGAGCAAGCACGCCAGCTTCCGCTGGCTGGGCGAGCCGAACGATTCGGTGAAAAGGATCCTCGACGACCAGCTCAAGAGCGATCCGAACTGGTACTGATCGCCTTCATGGCGGCAGGCAGGTTCAGAGATTCGCGTACCCAGAAGGCGTACGCACGGCCAAGGGGCCGGGATGTTCGGGATGCGTCAGGTCCTGAATGACCCAGGGGTACAGGGGGTACCTCCGCAATAGCGGGCCGGGCCAGGCAAAGCCTCCGGAACCGGCGCGGGATTCTCGCGCCGGTTCCGGAGCGCTTCATTTCATGTCCGAACCGATTACGGCTTGAAGTTGGCGGCGTCGCGGGCCCAGCCGTCGAGCACCGGTTTCAGGTCGGTGAGATTCAGGTGAGTGCTGGTGTTCTCCAGCGTCTTGCCAGCACCCTTGCGCACGACCTTGGCGACCGGTTTGCTGGTCGCGCCATCCAGCGCCTCGAATTCGACGTAGACCTCAGTGTCCTGGTCCCGGGTGCCCATGGCCGTGGTCGTGGCTGCCACCACCAGGGCAATCGGGATCACTTCGTAAGCCTTGAGACCCTCGGTGGAAATGTTCACGCCGGTGATAGCGGTGCGCAGCACCAGCGTGTCGCGATCAGCCTGCTGGACGATGCGGTAGCGGCTGCCCAATTGCAGCTCCACCTGCTTCTTCAGGTAGTCGGGGATCTCGTCGAGCGTCTTTTGATCGATGTTCTCGTTCGGCTTGGGCGGCGGGTAGTAAACCGGCCGCTCGACCAGGACCGAGCTGTAGTTCTGCAGCTTCAGGTTCGGATCGACCCAGCGCAGCACCGGTTGGCCGCTGGGGGAGGTGGCGGGCTTGAGTTGCGAGTAGTCGCCGAGGAAGCCCGAGTACTGCGAGGTGTCCGGTTTCTGGCTGGAGCAGCCGGCCAGCGCCAGGGCACCGGCGAAGAGCAGGGTGGGTACTACGTAGCGTCGCGTCATGGAGCATCCTTATTCAAAGTTTCACCGCGTTGTGCTTTCACCACATTGAACAACCCATTGCTAACCCGGCTGTCGCGGCGGCGGCAGGGTAGCCGCACGCTGGCTCGAAGCCGGTCGAACTTCACTGATGTCAGTCAATTGGGGCCTTGTGGAAACGACTTACAATCACCCACCGATTCTCGTCGGGCGTTTTGCCCGATTGACGGTCAGCCACCACCTCCACAATGAAGAGCGGAGTCGAGCGACTGATCCACAGCGCCCGCGCTCCAGCCAGCCTTGCCGCCGATGGGCCCTTTGCTCGCCCACGGCCATCCCCCGACGGTCCACAACGTGACCGTACATCCGGAAACAGAAAGCCGCCGTCATCGCGCCCCGGCTTCTTCTCCGATCGATACACGCCATTGATGGCCGATTAGCACCAAGCCTAGACGGCTTTGAAGAGCGCTGCGTGACAGGCGTTGAGGAACCTGTGTCATGCAGAAAATCAAGGTTCCTTCGACCTGGAACCAAGGTTTCAGATGCCTTTTTCCATGCCGATTGTGCATGGGGTAGGCGTTTCCGGCATTAGACGGGAAAAGGGTGGGTGGGAATCATGCGCCCCTTTTTTCGCTGGCCGTCGGCATCCCGATGGCTTTGCGACCCCGACTTCCACAAGAATCAAGGGTGACTCACTATGGGCAAAGCCAAGCTCAGCCTCGCCTGGCAGATCCTCATCGGCCTGGTACTCGGAATCGCACTGGGCGCCGCGCTCAATCATTTCAGCGCGGAAAAGGCCTGGTGGATCAGCAACATCCTCCAGCCGGCCGGCGATATCTTCATCCGCCTGATCAAGATGATCGTCGTACCGATCGTGATCTCCTCGCTCATCGTCGGCATCGCCGGCATGGGTGACGCGAAGAAACTCGGCCGCATCGGCCTGAAGACCATCATCTACTTCGAAATCATCACCACGGTCGCCATCGTGGTCGGCCTGCTGCTGGCGAACCTCTTCCAGCCCGGCGCCGGTATCGACATGAGCACCCTGGGCACTGTGGATATCTCCCAGTACGCGCAGACCGCCAAGGAAGTCGAACACCACCACGCCTTCATCGAGACCATCCTCAACCTGATCCCGTCGAACATCTTCGCGGCCATGGCCCGTGGCGAGATGCTGCCGATCATCTTCTTCTCGGTGATGTTCGGCCTGGGGCTTTCCTCGCTGCCGGCACCGACCCGCGAGCCGCTGGTAAAGATGTTCCAGGGCGTGGCCGAGGCCATGTTCCGCGTCACCCACATGATCATGCGCTACGCCCCCATCGGCGTGTTCGCGCTGATCGCCGTAACGGTCGCCAACTTCGGCTTCGCCTCGCTGCTGCCGCTGGCCAAGCTGGTGGTGCTGGTGTACTTCGCCATCGCCTTCTTCGCCTTCATGGTGCTGGGCCTGGCCGCACGCCTGTTCGGCTTCTCGATCATCAAGCTGATGCGCATCTTCAAGGATGAGCTGGTCCTGGCGTATTCCACCGCCAGCTCCGAGACCGTATTGCCGCGCATCATCGAGAAGATGGAAGCCTACGGCGCGCCCAAGGCGGTGAGCAGCTTCGTGGTGCCCACCGGCTACTCGTTCAACCTCGATGGCTCGACCCTGTACCAGAGCATCGCGGCGATCTTCATCGCCCAGCTCTACGGCATCGACCTGTCCATTGGCCAGCAACTGATGCTGGTACTGACCCTGATGGTCACCTCCAAGGGCATCGCCGGCGTGCCGGGGGTTTCCTTCGTGGTGCTGCTGGCGACCCTGGGCAGCGTGGGCATTCCGCTGGAAGGCCTGGCCTTCATCGCCGGTGTCGACCGCATCATGGACATGGCTCGCACCGCGCTGAACGTGATCGGAAACGCCCTGGCGGTGCTGGTGATCTCCAAGTGGGAAGGCGTTTACGACGCGCAGAAAGGCGCCCGCTACTGGCAGGCCATGCAGAACGGCCGCGTCGAAGCCTTCCTCGAAGGCGAGAGCGCCGACGGCAAGGCAAGCCCCGCCACCCACTGACCCGGAAGGGTTATCCACAAGGCCCCGGCAGCGTCCGGGGCCTTGTCGTTTATGGCGCCGGAGGGGCTCGTGCCGCTATCATCCGGGCCATTCCAAGGGGGACTCTTCATGCTCAACGGCCTGTGGCTGGGCTTTTTCATCGTCGCGGCGGTCACCGCGCTTTCCCGCTGGCTGCTGGGTGGCGAGGCCACCGTATTCGCCGCCATGGTGGAAAGCCTGTTCGCCATGGCCAAGCTGTCGGTGGAAGTCATGGTGCTGCTGTTCGGCACCCTGACCCTGTGGCTGGGCTTCCTGCGTATCGCCGAGAAGGCCGGCCTGGTGGAAAAGCTTGCCGTGCTGCTCGGCCCGCTGTTCCGCCGCCTGATGCCGGAAGTACCCCCCGGCCATCCGGCCATTGGCCTGATCACCCTGAACTTCGCCGCCAACGGCCTGGGCCTGGACAACGCCGCCACGCCCATCGGTCTGAAAGCCATGAAGGCGCTGCAGGAACTCAACCCCAGCAGCACCACGGCGAGCAACGCGCAGGTCCTCTTCCTGGTGCTCAACGCCTCGTCCCTGACCCTGCTGCCGGTGACCATCTTCATGTACCGCGCCCAGCAGGGCGCGGTGGACCCGACCCTGGTATTCCTGCCGATCCTGCTGGCCACCAGCGCCTCCACCCTGGTGGGGCTGCTCAGCGTGGCGGTCATGCAGCGGCTGCGCCTGTGGGACCCGGTGGTGCTGGCCTACCTGATTCCCGGCGCGCTGGCGCTGGGCGGCTTCATGGCGCTGCTGGCGGGGCTCTCCGCCACCGCGCTGGCGCAACTGTCCTCGCTGCTGGGCAACCTGACGCTGTTCGGCATCATCCTGCTGTTCCTGATAGTCGGCTGGCTGAAGAAGGTGCCGGTCTACGAAACCTTCGTCGAAGGCGCGAAGGAAGGCTTCGACGTCGCCAAGAGCCTGCTGCCCTACCTGGTGGCGATGCTCTGCGCCGTTGGCGTGCTGCGTGCGTCCGGTGCACTGGAGATGGCGCTGGACGGCATCCGCTGGGTGGTTGAAGGCGTGGGCTGGGATACCCGCTTCGTCGATGCGCTGCCCACTGCGCTGGTCAAGCCGTTCTCCGGCAGCGCCGCACGCGCGATGCTGCTGGAAACCATGCAGTCCTACGGCGTGGACAGCTTCCCGGCACTGGTGGCCGCCACGGTGCAGGGCAGCACCGAAACCACCTTCTACGTGCTTGCCGTGTACTTTGGCGCCGTCGGTATCCAGCGGGCCCGTCACGCGGTGGGCTGCGCGCTGGTGGCGGACCTGGCCGGCGTGCTGGCTTCCATCGGCGTCTGTTACTGGTTCTTTGCCTGAAGGGCGTGATGGCTCGTCCGGCGTGCCGCCTGTGCCTGGAACAGCAGCCATTCGCGCTGGATCACGCTGTAGGGCACGAAAACGCTCAGGCGTGACATGCCGGCCAGTTCCGGGCGGTTCGCCGGCGGCTTGAACCCTGCCTGGAAACCGATGTTGATTCCCAGCACGCTGCCATCGCTGCCGATCAGCGGCCCGCCGGACATTCCCTTGGCAATGGCCGCGTCGTGCACGCCGTAGCGCTCGCCACTGGCCGAGCCGTCATCGACGAAGGGCACCGGCCAGACCTTGCCCATGCTGCTCATCGGGATCAACAGCGAACTGCTGCCCAGCGCGGTGACAGCCTCACCCGCGCGGAACTCACGCCATCGCGGCAGTTCGCCATCGGCCTTGTGGGCAATGAACAGCAGGTCGCAGCCAGTGCTGCAGCGATAGGCCTGGTTGCGCAGGAAAGGCGTATGGGCGGCGGTCACCGCGTAGTCCGCATTCCATTGCACCGCGGAAGCCACGATAAAGCCTGGGATCGGCGGGCCGGAGAGCACCGAGAAATAGCGGTCGGTCAGGCGACCATCGGTTTCCGGCGAAACCCAGCCGTTGCAGCCGGCCAGGAAAAACAGCAATAGCATTCCCCACACTTTGATCATCTGAAAGCTCTCCCTTTTTTGTGGGAAAAGCTAACTTCTATTTGAGGAATTTTCTTATATAAAAATAAGATTATTACTTGCGGTATTTCTTTAGGAGTTATCTCGAATAATGAAGGTTTCCTACAGATCTTTATGTAGGAAGTTGGTTTTTGAATGAAGCAAATAGTTTTTCAATTAATTTATTCGGATTTTCAAAACTGAGAAGTTGTTCGATTAAACATGGAGTCCGACGAACGGCATCGAAGCTTTCGCCAAGCTTTCAATTCCATGAAATATGGGCCTTTCAGCCATTTTCCGATTGTCGAGCCGAGGCTTTTACACATAGGGTTACAAATAAATCGCTCGTCCGTGGTCTGCCTGGCGCGGATGAGGATCATTCGATTTTCCCTCAGGGAAATCCCCCTGTAACAGCCAGAGTGATGTTCTTATGGCCTCGAACAATTCCAAAGCCAAAGCCGTCTTCCGCGTGGTGAGTGGCAACTTTCTCGAGATGTATGACTTCATGGTGTATGGCTTCTATGCCACCGCCATTGCCAAGACCTTCTTCCCGGGCGATGACCCCTTCGCCTCGCTGATGCTGTCGCTGGCGACCTTCGGCGCCGGCTTCCTGATGCGCCCGCTCGGCGCGATCTTCCTCGGCGCCTATATCGACCGCCATGGCCGCCGTCAGGGGCTGATCATCACCCTCGGCCTGATGGCCGTGGGTACCCTGCTGATCGCCTTCGTGCCGGGCTATGCCACGCTGGGTGTGGCGGCGCCGCTGCTGGTGCTGTTCGGTCGACTGCTGCAAGGCTTCTCTGCTGGCGTGGAACTTGGGGGCGTGTCGGTTTATCTCGCGGAGATCGCGCCACCCGGCAAGCGCGGCTTCTTCGTCAGCTGGCAGTCGGCGAGCCAACAGGTGGCGGTAGTGTTCGCCGGCCTGCTGGGCGTGATCCTCAACCACTGGCTGAGCCCCCAGGACATGGGCGAGTGGGGCTGGCGCGTGCCGTTCTTCGTCGGCTGCCTGATCGTCCCGGCCCTGTTCATCATCCGCCGTTCGCTGGAGGAAACCGCCGAGTTCCAAAAGCGCAAGCATCACCCGAGCCTGGGCGAAGTGCTGCGTTCCATCGGCCAGAACTTCGGCCTGGTGCTGGCCGGGACCGCCATGGTGGTGATGACCACGGTGTCCTTCTACCTGATTACCGCCTACACCCCGACCTTCGGCAGGAACGAGCTGCACCTGTCGGACTTCGACAGCCTGCTGGTCACCATGTGTGTAGGCCTGTCCAACTTCATCTGGCTGCCGCTGATGGGTGCGGTGTCCGACCGGGTGGGGCGCAAGCCGCTGCTGCTGACCGCCACGGTGCTGGCGCTGGTGACCGCCTATCCGATGCTGTCCTGGCTGGTCGCTGAACCGAGCTTCGCCCGCTTGCTGGAAGTCGAACTGTGGCTGTCCTTCCTCTATGGCAGCTACAACGGCGCCATGGTCGTGGCGCTCACCGAAGTCATGCCGGCGGACGTGCGCACCACCGGCTTCTCGCTGGCCTACAGCCTGGCGACCGCGACCTTTGGCGGCTTCACCCCGGCGGTCTGCACCTGGCTGATCCACGCCCTGGACAACAAGGCGGCACCGGGCATCTGGCTCAGTGGCGCGGCGGCCCTTGGCCTGCTCGCCACCCTGGTGCTGTTCCGCAAGGGCGCCCGCATACGCGCCGGGGCTCTGGGCGCCAGCGCCTGAGGCCAGCTGCGACCTTCTGCCTCAGCACGGTTCCGGGCAGCGTTGACCTGAGTCAGGCTCGCCCGGCATCCGCAGGAGAAGGATAGGGTCATCCCAATCCCTCTTCGCCAGCGGAGACCGCGTCATGATCACCCACACTACAGCCGAGCTCGCAGCCCTCGGGGCTGTTGGCGCCGATCACTGGATAGAAACCCTCGAAGACGGCAGCCATGTGCTGATCCGCCCGTTGCGCGCCGAAGACCGCGAGCGCGAGCGCCTGTTCCTCGAGCGCCTGTCGCCCATGACCCGCAAATTCCGCTTCCATGGCGAGGTGAAGATCGACGATCGCCTGCTCGATCGCCTGATGGACGTCGATTACCAGACCACCATGGCTTTCATCGCCCTGACCCATGTGGACGGTGAGTTGCGCGAAGTTGGCATCAGCCGTTACGCCGCTGTGGATAACCAGCAGTGCGAATGTGCGGTCACCATCGCCGATGAATTCAAGCAACTGGGTTTGGATGTCGCGCTGATGCGCCACCTGATCGACGTGGCCAAGCGCAATGGCTTCCACCAGATGTACTCCATCGACTCATCCATGGACCGCGACATGCGAGACATGGCGCGCGAGCTGGGTTTCCGCGCCCAGATCGACCCGGACGACTCCTGCCAGGTCATTCGCCGCCTCGCACTCTGAAGCCTGAAGGCGCTCCGACGGGGTTCAGCCCCGTCGGCGCCACAGCGCCAATGCCAGCAGCCCCACCAGCAACAGCGCGCCCAGGCCCGCCAGCGGATAGACCATGTCGTCATCCAGCAGCGGTTTCTCGATGCGCAGGTAACCTTCATCCTTGAACAGCTGCTTCGCCACGTCGTTGGCGTGGGCCAGGCTGACCTTCGCCAGGCGCTTGTCCTCGTCGGGGAACCTGCCGTCGTCGAAGTCCGCCAGCGCGCCCCAGTAGTAATCCGCCAGTGTCGAATTACCCGGTGTGCTCCAGGCCAGTTGTGCGCGCGCCACGCGCTGGATGCGGGCGAAGCGCTGCGGGTCGAGGCCGTCGTGACGGATCTTCTCCACCAGCTCCCCCAGGGCCTTTTGCGCCACCTCTTGCTCGTCCCGCTCGACATTCGCGTTGAGGCTGAGGAAGCCCTGGTTGGCCCACGCGGTTCGTTCGCTCCAGGGGCCGTAGGACAGCTCGCGGCGCACGCGCAGCTCGGTGTAGAGAGCATCGTTCAGGTAGGCCTGAAGCAGGTCCAGCGTGGCGCCATCGGCCTGTTCCGGCTCCGGGAAGATCCAGTGCAGCACTGCGCTTTCGCCGAACAACCCGGTGATCAGGCTGCGCTGGCGTTCGGCGCTGTTCTTCATCTGCGGCAGATCGCGGCGTTCCGGCGTGTCGTGGTCCACCAGGGCGCCATAGGTGCGGCTCAGGTAGACCGGCAGGCGCGGGTCCAGGTCGCCGACGATGATCAGGGTCATGTTGCCGGGGACGTACCAATCCTTGCGCAACTGCTCCAGCTGCGCCTGGGTGAGGTTATCCACAGGCGCGCGCTCATCGCAGGCGAGCCCCAGCTCCACGGCCAGTTGTTCCTGGCCGGCGCGGCTGACGTTCTGATGGTCCAGCCAGCGCTGCAGGTGCGAATAGTGGCCGCCGTCCTCGCGCACCAATACCTGCTTGGCGGAGTCGATCTTGCGCTGGTCGAGCTGGGTGCGGGTGATGATCTCCAGCAGCAGGTCCAGCACCTGGCGCTGGGTGGCGGCGGGGGACTCGACCACGAAGGCGGTGTCGCCCTCGCTGGTGAAGGCGTTCCATTGGCCGCCCAGGGCCTGCATGCGCGCTTCCAGGTCAGCCTCGTCGCCGCCGTCCAGGCCGCTGAAGAACAAGTGTTCCATCAAATGCGGAAGCTGGCGGTCGCGGCAGCTGAAATCGCTGAAGCCGACGCCGACTATCAGCCGGATCGACACGTGGCCCTTCTCGCGGGTTGGCTTGAACAGAACGCCCATGCCGTTTTCCAGCTGATAGGCCTCGACCGTCTGCCGTTGGTCGGCATGGGACAAGGCGCTGAGCAGCAGGGAGAGCAGGGGGACGAACAACCAACGCATGAGCGGTGTGCCTGAACGCAAAGCCGTGAGGATAGCGGATTGACCGGCTCGAACCCACCACGTTCAACCTTTGTCGGGTGGCGCCTTCGGCGATGGGCCCTGCCCCGCAGGATCACCGTGGCTATCGGACCGCGCCACTGCGCTCAGATCATCTACCCTGACTGATGGACCTGTCGTTCGCTCCAGCCCGGGGCGATCTGGAGGCTACATGCGTGTCCTGATCACCGGCGCCGCGGGGTTTCTCGGCCAGAGCCTGCTCAGTGAGCTTGCCGTCCAGCACCTGGACTGGACGCTCATTGCCGCCGACATGCAACGGATCAAGTCCCAGGGACTGCGCCCGAACATCGAGCCGGTCATGCTGGACCTGAGCGTCGCCGCGCATACGCGGGCTTGCGTGGAACACTGGAAGCCCGATGCGATCGTTCACCTGGCCGCGGTGGTCAACCCGCCGCGGGAGATGACGGCCCAGAAACGCCACTCGATCGAGGTCGGCGGCACGCGCGCGCTGATCGAGGCGGCACGGGATACTGGCGTGCAGCAACTGATAGTCACCAGCTCTGGCGCCGCTTATGGCTTCCACCGCGACAACGCCGAGTGGATCGACGAGTCGCACCCCCTGCGGGGCCATCCGCACCTGCTGCACGCGCGCTGCAAGCAGGAAATCGAGCAACTGCTGGCCAACGCACGGGAACGTTATCCACAACTCAAGCAGTTGGTTCTTCGTCCAGGCACCATCCTCGGTCGACGTGTGCATAACCCCTTGGCGGAACTGTTCGCCCGACCCACCCTTGTCGGCGTGCTGGGGCATCGCAGCCGCTTCGTCTTCATCTGGGATCAGGACGTGGTGAACGTCATTCGCCAGGGACTGGAGCGCGGCAGCGAGGGCATCTACAACCTTGCCGGCGATGGCGCGCTGTCCCTGCGCGAGATTGCCGGTCTGCTCAACAAACCCTACCGCCCGATGCCGGCCAGCCTGATGCGCATGGGCCTGGGACTGCTCAAACCGCTGGGGTTGTCGCGTTTTGGTCCCGAGCAGGTCGACTACCTGCGCTACCGGCCGGTGCTGGACAACCGCCGACTGAAGGAAGAGTTCGGCTATGAACCGCGCTACTCCAGTCGCGAGGCTTTCCTGGCCTATCTCGCTGCGCGGGGGCCGCACGGCTGAACGGAGCGCTGGGGATATCCTGTAGACAACTCTGTTGAAAACCCTGCGGACTCTCGTCTGCAACGAACTCCTGGCGATGTCGCTAACCCGCGGATTGTCGCCGTTGCTGGCGATATTCGCCTGGCGTCAGGCCGGTCCAGTGGCGGAACGCACGGAAGAACACGCTGGGCTCGGAATAGCCGAGCAAGGCGGCGATGTCCGTGGCCGGCAGGTTGCCTTCCCCCAGGTATCGTTCTGCCAGTTGCCGCCGGGTATCAGCCAGCAGCTGTTGATAACTGCTGCCTTCTTCCGCCAGGCGACGTTGCAGGGTGCGTTCGCTCAGGCCGAGCTCGCCGGCCACCGCCGCACGGCCGGGTTCGCCGCGGGTCAGGTGCTCACCGAGCAGGGCAACCACACGCCCACTGACGCTCGCGCTGGGCAGCTTGGCGAGCAGCCCTTCGGCGTGCTGGCGCAACAGGTCGCGAAGCGGCGGGTTGGCCTGTGGCAGCGGAGCGTCGATGAGTGCTCGAGGTAGGCCCAGGGCGTAGTCCGGCGCGTTGAATTGCAGCGGGCAGTCGAAGGCCTTTTCGTAGTCTGAAAGACTTTCCGGCTGGCTGTGCATGAAGCGGCAACCGGCCAGCGGCAGGTCGCTGAGCAGGGCGCGCAGCTGGCGTGCCCAGAAGCCCAGCAGCGCCAGGGCGCGGGCGCGGGTGGCCGGCGGTTCCGGATTCAGTGGGCGATAGCTGACCCAGATGATCTCGGCCTGGGCCTCGATGGACACCTGGCCGCCTTCGCCCACCAGACGCTGGTAGCGCAGCGCCGATTCGAGGGCATCGCCCATCGTGGTGCTCGACTGCAACAGGTAGCCCAGCGCGCTGAAGGATGCCGGCGACAGGGCCCGGCCTATGGCAAGGCCCGGCTCGTCATGCGGCAGGTCGGACTGGATCGCCTGCCACATACGCTCCTGCAGCGCGAAGTCGATGCGCGCATCCGGATCGGCGAGCTGGGATTCGCGAATGCCGCTGACAGCCAGCAGTGCGTCGCGGTTCAGGCCGAGACGCACAGCCGCCAGCAGGATGGCCTGGGTCAGGCTGGCGCTGACCGAGGGAGGGTGTTGGGGGTGAGTGCATGCTTCCATGGCGGCGGATTCTGCCCGAACCCTGGGCGTCGTGATATCAGGACTTTGTAGGGGCTGGCGAAGGTTCTGACAGAACGCTCGCTCAGCCCCGTCGGTCGTCAACCCGTCGCGCTGGAGCCGGGAGAAGCCGGTCGCTGGGGATCCTGTGTCGCCTCGACTTCATGCTCGACGAAGTCCTCGTCTTCCACAGGCTCACCGATTGCCGAACCGCTGGCATCGGGGTTGTCCAGAACAGCATAGGCGATGGCGCAGAACAGCGAGTTCAAGCGCTTCATGTCGCTGATCAGGTCCAGGTGCAGCGAGCTGGTTTCGATGCTCTGTACCACCTGCTGGCGCAGGCGGTCGACGTGCGAGTGGGCGAAGCGCCGTTCCTGCAGGCGGAAACGCTGCTTGGCGCGGCGCAGGCGCCTGGCGCCTTCCTGGTCGCCATTGAGGAACACCGAAAGCGAAAGGCGCAGGTTCGAGAGCAGCTGGCCATGCAGTACGGTGATTTCCTCCAGACCGTGATCGGAGAAGGAGCGGCTGCGCGAAGTCTTCTTGTCCTGCACGGCCCCGAGCATGTGCTCGATGATGTCGCCCGCCTGTTCGAGGTTGATCGCCAGCTCGATGATCTCCGCCCAGCGGCGGCTGTCCGCCTCGCTCAGATCCTCGCGGGGCATGCGCGCCAGGTAGAGCTTTATCGCGGTGTAGAGCGCGTCGACGTCGTCGTCCAGCTTGCGGATCTGCTTGCCCAGCAGCGGGTCCCCGCTGTGGATAACCTGCATCAGGTTGTTCAGCATCTGCTCGACGATGTCGCCCATGCGCAGGGTTTCACGTACCGCATTGACCAACGCCAGGCTCGGCGTATCCAGCGCCGCCGGGTCGAGGTGGCGCGGGCGCACGGTATCTTCCGGGGAATGGCGGTCGGGCATGATGCGCGTGCAGAAGGCTGCCATCTGCCCGGTGAGCGGCAGGCAGGCCAGACAACGGGTGGCGTTGTAGAGCACGTGGAAGGCGATCACCAGTTCGGCGGTGCTGAACTGCCAGTGATCGATCCAGTCCGCCAGCGGGCCTACCAGCGGCAGTACCAGCGCGCAACCGGCGACCTTGAACAGCAGGCTGCCAAGCGCCACTCGGCGGCCGGCCGCATTCTGCGAGGAAGCGCTGATCATCGCCAGGATGCCGCTGCCCAGGTTGGCGCCGACCACCAGGCACAGCGCCACCTTGAGCGAAATCACCTTGGACGCCGCCAGCGTCGCGGTGAGCAGCACGGCGGCCAGGCTGGAATAGGAAATCATCGCGAACAGCGCGCCGGTCAGGGCGTCGAGCATCACGTCGCCGGTGAGGCTGGAGAACAGCACCTTCACGCCCTTGGCCTGGGTCATGGGCTCGGCCGCGGCGACGATCAATTGGAGCGCGAGGATGATCAGGCCCAGGCCGATGAACACCCGGCCGATCTGGCCGAGTCGCGTCTGTTTGCGGCCGAGGAAGAAGATCACCCCGAAGAAGATCAGCAGCGGCGACAGCCAGGACAGGTCAAGGGTCAGCACCCGCGCCATGAGCGCCGTGCCGACGTCAGCGCCGAGCATGATCGCCAGGGCGGGAGCCAGGGCCATCAGCCCGGTCGCGACGAACGAAGTCGCCAGCAGCGCCGTGGCGTTGCTGCTTTGCACCAGCGCGGTGACGCCAATGCCGGCAGCGAAGGCCAGCGGGCGCTTCTCCACGCTGCGGCTGAGGACCTTTCGCAGATTACTGCCGTAGACCCTGAGGATGCCGGTGCGGACGATGTGTGTGCCCCACACCAACAGGGCGACGGCAGAGAGCAGATCGAGCAGTTTGAGCATGTCGGGCCCCCTCGCACTCAAGCGGGCCCGTTGGCGATGCGTCCGTCGACGGACCCTGTAACGACCTCGCCCGCGGCTCCGTACAGACAGCGCGGAGGGCCGAGAAGGACACGGCAACGCTTAGGCGATTGTCACAAGACTGTCATGGTAGACCCTCGTTCTTCCTTGAGGGTTCGCCAAATCGCTGATTTGCCGGGATTCCTGTCTGTCAGTAAAGCCGATCGAAAGCACAAGCGAGAGCCTTTGCGTCGGTTATTTCGCACGGAACGGCGGACGCCAATGTCTAGACTGCCGTCCATTTGCTGAAGAAACCCACTACAGGCCGAGGAGAAGTCCCATGCATTGGTCGTTCCCCCTGCTGGTCGCACTGGCACTCGCCGGTTGCGGCGAGAAATCCGCCCTGCCATTCACCGCCGGCACCGGGCCGCAGCCGCAGTTGCCGGAGCCCCAGAGCAGCCTGCTGCCCACCGTCAACGTCGCCACCGCCACCGGCTGGCCTGTCGACCAGACGCCACGGGCGGCCGAAGGCCTGGAAGTACAGCGCTTCGCCGACAAGCTCGACCATCCGCGCTGGCTCTTCGTGCTGCCCAATGGCGACGTGCTGGTGGCAGAGAGCTCCGCCCCGCCCAAGGAGGAATCCGAAGGCATCAAGGGCTGGGTGGCCGAGAAGATCATGGCCAAGGCCGGGTCCCAGGTGCCCAGCGCCAACCGCATCACCCTGCTGCGCGATGCTGACGGCGATGGCGTGCCCGAACAGCGCAGCGTGCTGCTGCAAGGACTGTTTTCACCCTTCGGCATGGCGCTTGTGGATAACTGGCTATATGTCGCCAATGCCGATGCGGTGGTGCGCTTCCCCTACAAGACCGGCGATACGACCATCGCCGCCAAGGCCGAAAAGGTTGTCGACCTGCCGGGTGGCCCAATCAATCACCACTGGACCAAGAACATCCTCGCCAGCCCCGATGGCCGCTACCTCTACGCTACTGTCGGCTCCAACAGCAACGTCGGCGAGAATGGCCTGGACGCCGAGAAGAACCGCGCGGCGATCCTGCAGATCGACCTGAGCAACCGCAAGGTGCGGCTGTACGCCTCGGGTCTGCGCAACCCCAATGGTTTGGGCTGGGAACCCAACAGCGGCGTGCTGTGGACAGCCGTGAACGAGCGCGACGAGCTGGGCAACGACCTGGTGCCCGATTACATGACCTCGGTGAAGGAAGGCGGCTTCTACGGCTGGCCCTGGAGCTACTACGGCCGGCATGTGGATAAGCGTGTCGAGCCGCCGCGTCCGGACATGGTGGAAAAGGCGTTGGTGCCCGACTATGCCCTCGGTGCCCATACGGCTTCGCTCGGCCTTGCCTTCTATCAGGGCAGCCTGCTGCCGGAGCGCTATCGTGGCGGTGTATTCATCGGCCAGCATGGCTCCTGGAACCGCAAGCCGCGCAGCGGCTACCAGGTGGTGTTCATCCCCTTCGGCGGCGGAAAACCCAATGGCCAGCCAGTGACGGTGCTGGACGGTTTCATCAACGACAAAAACGAAGCCATGGGCCGGCCGGTGGGCGTTGCTGTGGATAAGTTCGGTGGGCTGCTGGTCGCCGACGACGTGGGTAACACCGTGTGGCGCCTGCGGCCGGCTACCGTGAAGTGAAATCTGTAAAGGGAATGGATATGGCCATCGTTCGACGCGTCACCCTGATAGCCCTGCTGCTGGCGCTGGGCGCCTGCAGCAGTCTGTTCGGCACGCGTGATCCGCTGCGCATCGATCTGGTCGGCCTTGAGCCCGCGACGGGGCAGGGCATGGAAGCGCGCTTCACGGTCAAGCTGCGGGTGCAGAATCCCAATGACCAGGCCATCGACTACAACGGCATTGCCCTGGATCTCGCAGTGAACGGCCAACCGCTGGCCAGCGGAGTGAGCGACGCCAGCGGACAGGTGCCGCGCTTTGGTGAAAAAGTGATCAGCGTGCCGGTGAGCATTTCAGCGTTCTCCGCCTTCCGCCAGGCCTGGGGCCTGTCGGGCGGGCCACCGCGCCAGGGCATGCCCTACGAGATCAACGGCAAGCTGGCCGGCGGACTCTTTGGCACGGTGCGTTTCAACGACAAGGGCGTACTCAACTGGCCTGAGCCGGTCGCGCGTCCTTGACGGTTCCGCTGAGCAACTGTGGATAAAAAAACCGGGCTACAGCAGCCCGGTTTTTATTGGAAGCCTGTGAATAGCTCCTGTGGACTATTGCCCTGGAATGTCCTTGCGCAGCTTCACCGGGTTTTCCTTCTTCCCGCGCGCGGTGCGCATGCGGATGTTCAGCGCCTCCACGGCCAGCGAGAAGGCCATGGCGAAGTAGACGTAGCCCTTGGGTACGTGGACTTCGAAGGCCTCGGCGATCAGCACGGTACCGACCACGATGAGGAAGGACAGCGCGAGCATCTTCAGCGACGGGTGCTTGTCGATGAAGTCGCTGATGGCGCCGGCCGCCAGCATCATCACCAGCACCGCGACGATGATTGCCGCGATCATCACCGGCACGTTGGACACCATGCCCACCGCGGTGATCACCGAGTCCAGCGAGAACACGATGTCGATGATGGCGATCTGGATGATGGTGCCGATGAAGCCACCCATCACGCTCTTGGGTTCGCCCTCGGCTTCGTCCTCGCCCTCCAGGCCGTGGAAGATCTCGCTGCTGCTTTTCCACAGCAGGAACAGGCCGCCGAAGAACAGAATCAGGTCGCGTCCGGAGATGCCCTGGCCGAACACCTGGAACAGGTCCGCGGTGAGGCGCATGACCCAGGTGATCGAGAGCAACAGCAGGATGCGCGTGACCATTGCCAGCGCCAGCCCGAAGAAGCGCGTGCGCGGCTGCATGTGCTTGGGCATGCGGCCGACCAGGATGGAAATCATGATGATGTTGTCGATGCCCAGGACGATCTCCAGGGCGGTCAGGGTGAAGAACGCAATCCAGATTTCAGGGCTGGTCAGCCATTCCATTTGAGCGGTACTCGAAGTCAGTCGTTAAAGAGAGGGAAAAGCCCCAACAGCAGGGCCGCGGCGAGAATCGCCAGGCACACCAGCACGGCCCACTTGAGGGTGAAGCGCTGGTGATCGCCGAAATCCACCTTGGCCAGCCCCACCAGCAGGTAGGTGGAGGGGACCAGCGGGCTGAGCAGGTGCACCGGCTGGCCGACGATGGAGGCGCGGGCCATTTCCACCGGGCTGATGCCGTACTGCGCGGCGGCCTGGGAGAGTACCGGGAGCACGCCGTAGTAGAAAGCGTCATTCGACATGAAGAAGGTGAACGGCATGCTCACCAGCGCCGTGATGGTGGCCAGGTAGGGCCC
Organism: Pseudomonas sp. DP-17; assembly: GCF_022380625.1. NCBI lineage: Bacteria > Pseudomonadati > Pseudomonadota > Gammaproteobacteria > Pseudomonadales > Pseudomonadaceae > Pseudomonas > Pseudomonas sp. DP-17. Next base: position 174,365 of record NZ_JAKSXG010000008.1, on the reverse strand, counting down.
CAGCGCCGGCGGGATCACCGCCAGCAGGCTCTTGGACATGGCTTCGACCATCCCCGTTCCCGAGAGAATCCCGGTGAACACCCCGGCGGCGAAGATCAGCGAAACCACCGCGAGGACGTTCTCGGCGTGGGCGCCGATGCGCTTCTTCTGCTCGATAATGCAGGGATAATTCACGATCATCGCGATACCGAAGGCGATCATGAAGAGAACCGGCATTGGCAGAAGACCGGCGATCAGGGTGCCCATCAGGACCACCGTGAGCACGGCGTTGAACCACAGCAGCTTCGGTCGGCGAGCTTCGGGAAACTGCGAGACGCTGACCTCGGCCATGGCTTCGTGGTCGGTGGGCAGGTGCAGTTCGCCCAGGCGCGCGCGCTCGCGTTTGCCGTAGACCCAGGCCAGGCCGAAGATCGCCGCGATGCCGGCGAGCATGGCCGGGATCATCGGCACGAAGATGTCCGCCGGGTCCACATGCAGCGCGCTGGCTGCGCGGGCGGTCGGCCCGCCCCAGGGCGTCATGTTCAGCACTCCGCTGGAGAGCATGATCAGGCAGGCCATCAGCAGCGGGCTCATGCCCAGCCGGCTGTACAACGGCAGCACGGCGGCCACGCAGATCATGTAGGTGGTCGAGCCGTCGCCATCGAGCGAGACGATCATCGCCAGCGCGGCGGTGCCCATCGACACCTTCAATGGGTCGCCCTTGACCAGCCTGAGGATGCGCCGCACCGCCGGGTCGAACAGCCCGGAATCGATCATGATGGCGAAGTAGAGGATGGCGAACATCAGCATCACGCCGGTCGGCGCCAGGGTGCGGATGCCGTCCAGCATCATCGGCCCCAGGCCCTTGGCGAAGCCGCCTAGCAGGGCGAAGGTGATCGGCACCAGGATCAGCGCGATCAGCGCCGACAGACGCTTGGTCATGATCAGGAACATGAAGGTCGCCACCATGGCGAAGGCGAGGAAAGTCAGCATGGGGATAACTCCGGGTCGGCGCGGGATCAGCAGCGGCTGTGGATAAGCACGCGGGGTGCGGACGGAGTCAGGGCGGGTAGGGACAGGAAGCGGGGCATGGGAGATCACCGATTGTTGTTTTTGTACGCTGCGCGAACGCAGGTCCGGCCGGGAGGACCGAGGCGGCGATGCTAGGGGGTCAAGCTTTCAGCAGGCTTTCGCAGGAATTTCCGCTGACCTGATGGTTTTGCAGGAGCGTGCCACGCCGGCGGCCTGCATACCGATAGTGGGCACGGCCCGCTTCCACAGGTTCGTGCGATTCCTACGCGCAGCCTTTCAGACAGATGCCTGGATCAGTCCCATCACCAGCAGCAGGCTGGCGCCGGCCAGCAGCGTCTGCAGGGTGATGATCCCGGCCATCAGCCCGCTCTCGCCGCCCAGCTGGCGGGTCAGCACGTAGGCGGTCGGGGCTGTGGGCAAGGCGAAGAACAGCACCAGCAGCGCGCTTTCCAGCGCCGGCAGGGCCAGCAGGCGGGCGATGGCGAAGGCCAAAAGCGGCATGGCCAGCAGGCGGATCGCACAGTTCCAGCCCAGCGCCGAGGCTTCCGCGCGCAGTTCCTGCGGCTGCAGCGCCGCCCCGACGCAGAGCAGGCCCAGTGGCAGGCTGGCCACGGCGAGCAGGTTGAACAGCCGGTCCGTGCCACCGGGCAGACCGATGCCCGTCACGTTGAGCAGGGCGCCGGCCACGCAGGCGAGGATCAGCGGATTCTTCACGATGGGCAGCAGCAGCGAACGCAGGCTGATTCCGCGTTCGGCGGTCAGCGCCCACACCGACATCACGTTAACCGTCGGCACCATCAGCGCCAGCATCAGCGCGGCCAGGGTCAGTCCCGGCTTGCCGTACAGGCTGCCGACGGCAGCAAGGCCCAGGTAGGTGTTGAAGCGCAGTACGCCTTGGGCAATGGCGCCGAAGCGCGCGGCGCTCCAGCCGCGCAGGCGCTTGAAGGCCAGCAGGGCGGTCCAGGCAACGCCCAGGCCCAGCATCACCGCCAGCGCCTGGCGGGCAAGGCCGGGGTCGTTCAGCGGTGCGCTGGCCAGGCTGCTGGCGAGCAGCGCGGGGAACAGGATGAAGTAGTTGAGCCGCTCGGCCGCCGGCCAGAAGGCATCGCCGGGAAAACCTTTGCGGCGCAGCACGAAGCCGCCGACGATCAGCGCGAACAACGGCCAGAGGGCCTGGAACAGAGCGGTCACGGCAACCCCGCGATGGTGGTGGGAGCGGGCATCTTGCCGAGGGCGTGGAGGGAAGGGCAAGGCGTGTGGATAAGTTTATCGCTTGCCCTGCAGCGGTTTTCCACAACGACCAGCGCTGTGGAAAACCTTGTCCACAGCGTCAGCGGCGGAATCCGCCTCCGCCGAAGTGGCCGCCGCCGAAATGCCCGCCACCGAAGCCTCCGCTGCCCCATTGGCGCTGGGTCTGGCCGAAGCGCTGCTGGCCGAGTTGGCGTGATTGCCACTGCTGGTCGAGCTGGCTGCGCATATCGCTGCGGTCCTGCTGCACCGGTTGCCAGCCATTGTCAGTGTGCTGCTGCCAACCCCCGTCCTGGGTGTGCTGGTAGACGTTGCCGTCGTGGCCGGCGTAGACGTCGCCGTTTTTCCAGGCCACGGCGTTGCCGGTGCGGCGGTTATAGCTGACACCCTGGTTGTTGTGGTCGTAGCTGCCGCGGCCATCGTCCACGTCGCCGGAGACACCGCGCTCGGCGATGGTGGTGCGACCGGTCTGGGCGTTGTGCTGGATGCCTTGCTGGCCGGCCTTGAAGTCACCGCTGTCCGCGTCGTACGCCACGCCGCTGCGCCCAGCTCCGGACATGCCGGTGGACGGATTGGCGTAGGCGCCACGCCGACCGGCCACTCCCTGGTCGGTATAGGGGTTGAACGCCGCTCCCTGGCTGCCGGCGAACCGGGCGCCGGTGCGCGGGTTGTAGCCGGCGGCGGAGCTGCCTTGCCATTGCGTGCCGGTCCAGCCGTTGTAGCCATAGGCGTGGGTGACGGTGCCCTGGCCCCAGCGCCCGTAGAAGTTGGCCTGGTTGATGTTGGTGTAGCTCCAGCCTCCGGCCGGGTAGGGGCCCCAGTACGGACCCCAGTAGGGTTCCGGCGAGCCCCACCAGGCTCCGGCGGCATAGCCGAAGGCGAAACCGGTCAGCGCGCCCACCGCAAAGCCCGCTCCGTAGCCGTAGGTCGGTGGATAACCGTAGTAAACGGTGCTGCTGACGTAGGCGGGATAGGTGTAGCCGGTGCCGTAGACCACCGTGCCGTCGCTGTTGACCACCACACCCAGGTAGCCCGGCGTGTAGCCGACCACGACGGTTTGCGGGGTGACCGAGTAGATGTGCACGTAGGTCACGTAGTAGACCGGCGAGCTGGGCGGGATGCCGTAGATCGCCGCCGGCACTTCGGTCGCTACCTGCCAGGGGCCGGTGGCGCTGGGGGCGACGAACCAGACGCCGTTGCTCACTGCGAAGAACTGATTGGCCGCGACCTCGATCACGGGTGTCGGCGTGTTCACCGCGTAGTTGAGGGCAGTGCCGGAAATGGGTTGGAAGCTCGGTGCGCCGTCGTAGTTCACCTTCAGCGTCACCTTGCTGCGCGAGACGCTGGCGGTCTGCGGGATGCTCGCGGCAATGGCGGCCTCCTTGGCCTGCGGTGTGCCGGGGACCGACACCAGTACGTTGGCCTTCGGGTCCTTGGCCGAGATCTTCGCGAAGTCGGCGGGCAGGTCCTTGCCCGGCACGTAGGTCCAGGGGCCTTTCTCGCCGGGGCCGCTGAACCAGCGGCCGGACACCAGTACGTACCAGGTGTTGTGGGTCGGGTCGACGAACACCGCGTGGTCGGCGTTCTGCATCGTCAGCAGGCTGACGCCGTCCACGGGCTGCATCTGCGCGGTACCGTCGCTGACGATCAGCTCGGTGGGCTGTGTCGCGACCAGCACCGCCGGCGCCTTCGCCGGCTTCTTGCCGTCCTTGGGCAGCAGGGCGTCCACCGGCCCCGCCTTCTGCGCCAGCTGTTGCGCGCTGACCAGCGCCTTCGGCGGCTGGCTCAGCACCAGCCAGCTGCCGTCCAGCGCCTGGGACGTGTACCAGTTGCCGGCGGCGTTCAGGTAGTGATTGCCCTGGGCGTCGCGCAGGAGCAGCACACGGCTGTTGATAACCCGCTCGAAGTCGCTGCCCGGCAGGGCTTGCCAGTGCGGCTGGCCATCGATCATCACCAGCACGGTCGGGGTGCTGGCGAAGAGGATCTGCGGGGCGTCGTTCTTCACTTCGACGTGGCGCAGCTTGTCCAACTGCTGGTTCACCGCGTAGCTGGCCTGCAACTGGTCGAGGGAGACCGTCAGGCCATCCTTGGGCAAGCGCGCCACCAGGGCATCGCGCACCTTGCCGGCGCTGTCCGGGGCGGTGGGGACTTCGACCTTGTCGATGCGCAGGTCGGTGAGCTGCACCAGGCCACTGGCCTTGTCGATGGCCGCGGCGGCGGAGAACTGCGCCACGCCATAGGTGGGAGCGTCCTTCGCGGCGCCGACGGCGATGGCCGCACGGCCGCTCATGCGAGTGCCGTCCCAGTCCTCGATCTGCGGCTGGAAGATCTGCACATGCTGGTCGCCCAGGGCGAAATCACGGGGCCAGGTCAATTGGACAGCGGCGGATGGTTGGGCGTCGGCGGCCTGTGGAAAAGTCGGTAGCAGCGACAGCCCGATGGCGAGTGCCAGGGCCGACAGGGTGGGGCGTAGAGCCATGATGGACCTTCCTGGAAGAGAGCTGCGATCAACGATAGTGCAGCCGGAAGGGCCTCGCGCGTGTTCGAGTTCGCTCTTGCGCCATGCTGGTGCACTTTCGCCGGCAAGGCAGCTTTTTCTTATGGCGCAACGACATATTTAATAATTTTCCGAGCCTCCCGCTTCGGCCACCATCGGTCTGTCAGACATGTCGCGAGACAAAGCCTTCAGACGCTGGGCCACAGAGCCCGATGCCGCCCATGTCCCGGTTCTACCGGCCTCCTGGCCACTGCCGCAGTAAATCAACAACAAAGCCAAACGGCTGTGGGAGTGCTTCATGATCAAGTCCTTGCTCGTGCGTTCCATCGCGTGTTCCGCCCTGGCTCTCGCCGCCGTTTCCGGCGCGCAGGCCGGCACCCTGTCCATCGGCCACACCACCTGGGTCGGCTACGGCACCCTCTACCTCGCCCGTGACCTGGGCTACTTCAAGGAACAGGGCCTGGACCTGCAGCTGACCACCATCGAGGAAGCCTCGATGTACATGGCGGCCCAGGCCTCCGGCCAGCTCTCCGGCTCCGCCTCCACCATCGACGAAATCCTCAAGTACCGGCCCAAGTTCTGCTTCAAGGCGGTGGCTGCGCTGGACGACAGCCACGGTGGCGACGGCGTGCTGGTGGGCAAGGACGTCACCTCCCTGGCCCAGCTCAAGGGCCAGGAAGTGGCGGTGAATGAAGGCTCCGTCTCGCAGTTCTGGCTGTCCTACCTGCTCAAGCACGCCGGCATGAGCATGGCCGACATCAAGGTGCAGAACATGACCGCCGATGACGCGGCCAGCGCCTTCATCGCCGGCCGCGTGCCCGCCGCCGTGACCTGGGAACCGCACCTTTCGCTGGTTCGCGAAAAGCAGCAGGGCAAGGTGCTGGTGGACAGCTCCACTACCCCCGGCGTGATCGTCGACGTGGTCGCCCTCAACTGCGACGTCATCGAGAAGCAGCCCGAGGACGTGAAGGCCCTGGTGAAAGGCCTGTACAAGGCCGTGCAGTACACCAAGGAGCATCCGGACGAGGCCTACGCGATCATGGCCAAGGGCGTCGGCGGTTACCTCTCCGATCCCAAGGCCCTGGCCGATGCCGCCAAGGGCGTGCGCTTCTACGACAAGGCGATGAGCGAGCAGCTCATCGGCACCCCCGGCAAGCCCGGCGACATCAAGGGTCTGATCCGTCTCGCCAACGAGACCTGGAGCGGCCTGCAGGGCAAGCGCCTGGAAGTCAGCTACGACGACCTGGTCGACCCGCGCTTCGTTTCCGAGTAACCGTCTCACTCTTGTCCCCGCGGGCGGCCTGGCGCCGCTCGCCTGGAGGAATCCGCGATGCCTCGTCGTTCGCAATCCTGGCTCAGCCGTTGCCTGACGCCCAAGGTCGACCTGCCTTTGAAGCTGGTCTGGTCCGCCGGCACCCTGTGCTGGCTGCTCGTGTTCGGCCTGTGGGCCGGGCTTTCCTACGGCGGCGTGGTGCCGGCGATGTTCCTGCCGACCCCGGACGCGGTGCTTGCGGCCGGCGTGCGCCTGGCCAGTGACGGCACCCTCGCCACCCACGTGATGGCCAGCGTCAAGGTGGTGATGATCGGCTTCATCGTCTCCTCGCTGGTGGCGGTGCCGCTGGGGCTGCTGATGGGCAGCTTCCGCATCGTCCAGGCCTTCCTCGAACCGCTGGTGAACTTCATCCGCTACCTGCCGGTGACCTCCTTCGTACCGCTGTTCATCCTGTGGATCGGCATCGGCCTGGAACAGCGCGTCACCGTGATCATCTTCGGCGTGTTCTTCCAGCAACTGGTGATGATCGCCGACGTTTCCCGCGGGGTCGCCAAGGACCTGGTCAACGCCTCCTACACCCTGGGCTGCAACCGCCGCGACGTGGTCCTCCACGTGCTCGGCCCGGCCTCGCTGCCCGGCGTGCTCGACACCCTGCGGGTGACCATGGGCTGGGCCTGGACCTACCTGGTGGTTGCCGAGCTGGTCGCTGCCTCCAGCGGCCTGGGCTACATCAGCCTGAAAGCCATGCGCGGCTTCCAGGTCGACGTGATCTTCCTGGCGATTGCCATCATCGGCCTGCTCGGCCTGATCACCGACCAACTCTTCCGATTCATCCGACTGAAGGTGGCGTCATGGGCGCAGTAGCGATCAAGCAGGAAGAACCAGCCGTGACCGGCCAGCAGGCCGCCAACCCGGCCCGCCTGCGGGTGGAGAACGTCAGCCTGCGCTACCGCACGCCGGAAGGCGGCACCTTCAGCGCGCTGGAGAACGTCTCCTTCGAAGTGCCGGACCAGCAGTTCGCCGTCATCGTCGGCCCCTCCGGCTGCGGCAAGTCGAGCCTGCTCTACCTCACCGCCGGCCTGGCCGAGCCCACCGATGGCGATATCTACGTCGGCGGCCAGCTGGTGGACGGCCCCGGCGCCGACCGCGGCATGGTGTTCCAGAGCTACACCCTGTTCCCCTGGCTCACCGTGCGCCAGAACGTCGAGTTCGGCCTCAAGCGTCGTGGCATGCCGACGGCCGAGCGTCGCGAGATCGTCGATTACTACCTCGACGAAGTCGGCCTGCGCCGCTTCGAGAACAACTACCCCAAGCAGCTCTCCGGCGGAATGATGCAGCGCGTGGCCATCGCCCGCGCGCTGGCCAACGACCCGCAGATCCTGCTGATGGACGAGCCCTTCGGCGCCCTCGACAGCCAGACCCGCATGCAGATGCAGCAACTGCTGCTGCGCGTGTGGGACCACAGCAAGAAGACCGTGGTGTTCGTCACCCACGACATCGACGAGGCCATCCTGCTGGGCGACCGCGTCTACGTCATGGGCGCGCGCCCGGGGCGCATCAAACGCATCCTCGACGTGCCCATCGAGCGCCCGCGCTCGCTGGACATGGTCATGGACCGCCAGTTCATCGAGATGAAGCGCGAAATCCTCGGGCTGCTCCACGACGACCTGGAAGAAGCGCACTGACCTGCCGCCGGCTGGCGCCTCCTGCAGGGCGCCAGCCGATGCGGTGATTCGCTGCAGCACCGTTCGGCCCCCCTTCCCATCGGGAGAGGGTTGGGGTGAGGGGTTCTGCCATTCACGCAAGGACCCAAGGAAACCCCATGTCCAACGACTCCACCTACGACTATCTCATCGTCGGCGCCGGTTCCGCCGGCTGCGTGCTGGCCAACCGCCTGAGCGCCGACCCGGCCGTGCGCGTCTGCCTGCTGGAAGCCGGCGGCAGCGACGCCAGCCCTCGCGTGCAGACCCCGGCCGGCACCATCACGCTGTACAAGAGCAAGGTGTTCAGCTGGAACTTCTACTCCGCGCCGCAGAAGCGCCTGAACAACCGTTCGCTGCATTGCCCGCGCGGCAAGGCCCTGGGCGGCTCCAGCTCGATGAACAGCATGATCTACATCCGCGGCCACGCCTCCGACTACGACCGCTGGGAAGCCGAAGGCTGCCCCGGCTGGGGCTGGAAGGACGTGCTGCCGTTCTTCAAGAAATCCGAACGCAACCTGCTCGGCCAGGACCCGGCGCTGCACGGCACCCTCGGTGAGCTGGTGGTGGACAAGCCGCGCGACCCCAACCCGCTGTCGCAGCTGTTCATCAAGGCCGGCGAGCGTATTGGCCTGCGCCGCAACGATGACTTCAACGGCCGCGAATTCGAGGGCGTGGGCATCTACAACCTGACCCAGAAGGACGCCAAGCGCCTGAGCAGCTACCGCGCCTTTGTCGCGCCGCTGCAGCGCCCCAACCTCAGCGTGCTGACCAACCGCCAGGTGGGTCGCCTGCTGCTCGAAGGCGAGCGCGTCGCCGGCCTCGAACTGCGCAGCGGCGAACGCCTGCTGGCGCGCCGGGAGGTGATCCTCTCGGCCGGTTCCCTCGGCTCGCCGCAGATCCTCCTGGCTTCCGGCATCGGCCCGGCTGCCGAGCTGAAGGCCGCCGGCATCCCGGTGAACCACGACCTGCCGGGCGTGGGCAAGAACCTCCAGGACCACCTCGACGGCCTGGTCACCGTGCGCTCGCCGAGCCCGCTGAGCCTGGGTTTCTCCCTCGGCTCGCTGCCGCAGATCCTGCTCTCGCCGTTCAAGTACCTGCTGGCGAAGAAGGGCTGGCTGACCACCAACTATGTCGAGGCCGGTGGCTTCGCGCGTACGCCGCTGGCCGATTCGCTGGCCGATGTGCAGTTCCACTTCGTGCCCGGCTACCGCAGCCACCGTGGCCGCCTGTTCGAGTGGGGCCATGGCTACGCCGTGCACACCTGCGTACTGCGCCCGAAAAGCATCGGCGAACTGCGAGTGAAGCCGGGTGGCGACATCGAGATCGACTACAACTTCCTCGCCAACGAGGAAGACGGCCGCGTGCTGGTGGAAGGCGTCAAGCTGGCGCGCAGGATCCTCGCCCAGCCGGAATTCGACAATATCCGTGGCGCCGAGATGCTACCCGGCCCGCAGGTACAGACCGACGAGCAACTGCTGGAGCACCTGCGCGAATACGCCGCCACCGTGTTCCACCCGGTGGGCACCTGCAAGATGGGCGAAGACCCGCTGGCGGTGGTCGACCTGCGCCTGCGCGTGCATGGCCTGAAGGGCCTGCGCGTGGTGGATGCGTCGATCATGCCGACACTGATCAGCGGCAACACCAACGCGCCCTGCATCATGCTCGGCGAGCGCGCGGCGGCGATGATCCTGGAGGACAGCCGCGAGCATGCAGCGGCTCCCGCCCACGCCGTGCCAGCCTGATAGCGAAGTCGTAGGGCGGATAACCTGGAACAGGTCATCCGCCGGCTCTTTGCGGCGGATAACGCTGGTGCGTTATGCGCCCTACGGCTCTTCGTAGGAGCAATCTCGCTCCCACAGCCACCGGGAAACTCATTCGTAGGATGGGTGGAGCTTGCGATACCCATCAACACGCATACCGGCAATCGATGGGTATCGCTTCGCTCCACGCCATCCCACAGTGTGCCACAGGCGTGCTCCTGTGGATAACCGCCCTTACAGCCCCAGCTCGCTCAGCGACGGATGATCGTCCGGACGGCGTCCCTGCGGCCAATGGAACAGGCGCTCGTCCTCGCTGATCGGCAGGTCGTTGATGCTGGCATGGCGCTCGAACATCAGGCCGTTCTCGTCGAAGGCCCAGTTCTCGTTGCCGTTGGAACGGAACCAGTTGCCCGAGTCGTCGTGCCACTCGTAGGCGAAGCGCACGGCGATGCGGTTCTCGGTAAAGGCCCAGAGCTCCTTGATCAGCCGGTATTCCTGCTCGCGCACCCACTTGGCGGCAAGGAAGTGCACGATCTGCTCGCGGCCCTGGACGAAGGTCGCGCGGTTGCGCCAACGGCTGTCCGGCGTATAGGCCAGCGAGACGCGGTGCGGATCGCGGCTGTTCCAGCCGTCCTCGGCGAGACGGACTTTCTGGATGGCGGTGTCGCGGGTGAAGGGCGGCAGTGGGGGACGGGCTTCGCTCATGGTGGGCCTCCGAGGGCAGTGGGTGAGGAACCTGGTGCCCATCTTCCGCTGGGTCGGCGGATGGGTAAATGACGGTGATCCCACAGATATTGCCAAGTGCTCCTGAGAACGCTCCTGCTGCCGGTGTTACGCCGATCCCTCTCCCTAACCCTCTAACGAGGCGTCCCTCCCTGAAGGGGAGAGGGGCCGTTCGGTGCAGGATGGAACCTGGATGTCAGCCGGCTGGACTACTCCCTCTCCCTTCAGGGAGAGGGCTGGGGAGAGGGGCTCTTGGCCACAAATCCAGAACTGCCCGCCACCTTGCGCAACCCCACCCGATCCTGGCTCGGACATACGCCGAACTTCGCCCGATAGCTGCGCGACAGATACGAGGGGGTCTCGAAGCCGCAGGCCACGCCGATCTCCAGCACGCTCATGTCGGTCTGGCGCAGCAGCTGGCGCGCCTTGTCCAGGCGCAGGCCGAGGTAGAAGTTCGACGGCGTGTCGTTCAGGTGCAGGCGGAACAGGCGCTCCAGCTGGCGCCGGGTCACCTGGATGCGCTCGGCCAGCTCCAGCGTGGTCAGCGGCGGTTCGCTGTGGCGCTCCATCTCGCCGATCACCTGCACCAGCTTGCGGTTGCTCACTCCGTAGCGGCTGGCGATCTGCAGGCGCTGGTGGTCCTGGCGGGTGCGGATGCGCCCGACCACGAACTGCTCCGACACCTGCACCGCCAGCTCCGGCCCGTGGGCCTGGGCGATCAGGTCGAGCATCAGGTCGATGGACGCGGTGCCCCCGGCCGAGGTGATACGCGGGCCGTCGATCTCGAACAGCTCCTGGGTCGCCTGCACCTGTGGATAAGTCTCCCGGAAGGCATCCAGCGCCTCCCAGTGCACCGTACAGCGCTGGCGCTGCAGCAGGCCGGCCTCGGCCAGGACGAAGCTGCCGGTATCGATGCCGCCCAGGGTCACGCCTTCGCGATCCAGGCGCTTGAGCCAGTGCCGCAGCGCCGGGGTGCAGGCGCGCAGCGGCTCGAAGCCGGCCACCACCAGCAGCGTGTCGCCCTCGCGCAGTGCTTCCAGGCCGCTGTCGGCGTTCATCGACATGCCGTTGCTGGCCAGCACCGGCCCGCCGTCCAGGCTCATCAGGTGCCAGCGGTACAGCTCGCCGCGAAAGCGGTTGGCCACCCGCAGTGGCTCCACCGCGGAGACGAAGCCCATCACGGAAAAACCAGGCAACAGCAGGAACCAGAAGTCTTGGGACATGGCGGGTACCGTGCAGCTTGATGGCAGCGTGCCCATCGTTATGAACCAGGGACGTCGCCCTGGCAATCGGGGAGGTCGCTGCTGTGCAAGAGCTGGTCGCCGCAGTGCGATTCACCAGCCCTGCAGCTGCGTAACTTGATCACCACAGCCCCGTCAGGGGCCGCATGACACACAACAACGATAACCAACGCCGCAAAGGCCTTGAGGGAGAAGTCATGAAGCTATCGATCAAAGCGCTCGGCTGTGCCGCGCTGATGCTCGCCGCCGGCAGCAGCTGGGCCGCCGAGCCCGCCCAGTGCCAGAACGTGCGCATGGGCAGCGTGAACTGGACCGACGTGGTGGCCAGCAGCGCCGTGGCCGAGGCCGTGCTTGACGGCCTGGGCTACAAGGTCAAGCAGACCAGCGCCTCGCAGCAGATCATCCTCGCCGGCATGGCCGACAAGCAACTCGACGTCTTCCTCGGCTACTGGCAACCGACCATGCAGCCGGTGGCCAAGCCCTACCTCGACAAGCAGCAGATCGACGTGATCACCCCGCCGACCCTGCCCGACGCGCAGTCCACCTACGCCGTGCCGAGCTACGTCTACGACGGCGGTCTGAAGACCTTCGCCGACATCGCCAAGTTCAAGGACAAGCTGGGCAACAAGATCTACCTGATCGAGCCCGGCAGCGGCTCCAACCGCATCACCGCGAAGATGATCGCCGACGACAAGTTCGGCCTGAAGGGCTTCCAGATCGTCGAGTCCAGCGAGGCCGGCATGCTCACTGCGGTCAAGCGCGCCATCAAGCGCAAGCAGTGGGTGGTGTTCTTCGGCTGGAAGCCACACCCGATGAACCTGCAGATCGACATGAAGTACCTCACCGGCAGCGACGACGTGTTCGGCCCCGACGAAGGTTCCGCCACCGTCTCGATCATGACCGCCGGTGGCTACCAGGCGCAGTGCGGCAACGTCGCCAAGCTGCTGCACAACCTCAAGTTCAGCAGCGAGCAGGTCAGCCAGGTGATGGTGCCGATCCTCGACCGCAGCCAGCCGGTGGACGCCGCCAAGGCCTGGCTGAAACAGAACCCCGAGCCGCTCAAGGCCTGGCTCGACGGCGTGACCACCTTCGACGGCAAGGACGGCCTCGCCGCCGTCCAGGCCTCGCTCAAGTAACCCTCTCCCAGCAACTCCCTGCGCGTCGCCCGGCGCGCAGTGGGTTCGTTCGACCCGAAGAAGGACTGCCACCGTGAATTACGAAGTCATTGTCACCTGCGCGGTGACCGGCGCCGGCGATACCGTCGGCAAGCACCCGGCCATTCCCGTCACCCCGAAGGAAATCGCCGCCGCCGCCATCGAGGCTGCCAAGGCCGGCGCCACCGTCGCCCACTGCCACGTGCGAGACCCGCAGACCGGCAAGCCGAGCCGCGACGTGAACCTCTACCGCGAAGTGGTCGAACGCATCCGCGAAAGCGACACCGACGTCATCATCAACCTCACCGCCGGCATGGGCGGCGACCTGCAGATCGGCCAGGGCGAGCAACCCCTGGAATTCGGCGCCGGCACCGACCTGGTCGGCCCGCTGGAGCGCCTGAAGCACGTCGAGGAGCTGCTGCCGGAAATCTGCACCCTGGACTGCGGCACCCTGAACTTCGGCGACGGCGATTTCATCTACGTCTCCACCCCGGCCCAGCTGCGCGCCGGCGCCAAGCGCATCACCGAGCTGGGTGTGAAGGCCGAGCTGGAAATCTTCGACACCGGCCATCTCTGGTTCGCCAAACAGATGCTCAAGGAAGGCCTGCTGGAAGACCCGCTGATCCAGATCTGCCTGGGCATCCCGTGGGGCGCGCCGGCCGACACCACGACCATGAAGGCCATGGCCGACAACATCCCCGACGGCCTGACCTGGGCCGGCTTCGGCATCGGCCGCGCGCAGATGCCGATGGTCGCCCAGGCCATGCTGCTGGGCGGCAACGTGCGGGTCGGCCTGGAAGACAACATCTGGCTGGACCGTGGCGTGCACGCCACGAACGGCCAACTGGTCGAACGCGCCATCGAGATCATCGAGCGCCTGGGCGGCCGCGCCCTGACACCGGCCGAAGGGCGCAGGAAGATGAACCTCAAGCCGCGCTGATTCCGAACCTCAACACCGTAGGGCGAATAACTCGGAACGGGTTATCCGCCGCCATACCAGGACGGCGGATAACGCTGCGCGTTATGCGCCCTACGAAGAGCCTGACGACTTTCCGGAGCCACCCATGTCCTTCATCACCCAAATCAAGACCTTCGCCGCCCTCGGCAGCGGCGTTATCGGCAGCGGCTGGGTCGCCCGCGCCCTGGCCCACGGCCTCGACGTCGTCGCCTGGGACCCGGCCCCCGGCGCCGAAGCCGCCCTGCGCGCGCGCATTGCCAATGCCTGGCCGGCGCTGGAAAAGGCCGGCCTCACCCCCGGCGCCTCGCAGGACCGCCTGCGCTTCGTCACCACCATCGAAGAATGCGTGCGCGACGCCGATTTCATCCAGGAAAGCGCCCCCGAACGCCTGGACCTCAAGTGCGAGCTGCACGCCAAGATTAGCGCCGCCGCCAAGCCCAACGCGCTGATCGGCTCCAGCACCTCGGGCCTGCTGCCCAGCGAGTTCTATGCCGACGCCACGCACCCCGAGCGCTGCGTGGTTGGCCACCCGTTCAACCCGGTGTACCTGCTGCCGCTGGTGGAAGTGGTGGGCGGCGAGAAGACCGCGCCCGAAGCCGTGCAGGCCGCGATCCAGGTCTACCAGTCCCTCGGCATGCGCCCGTTGCACGTGCGCAAGGAAGTCCCCGGCTTCATCGCCGACCGCCTGCTCGAAGCGCTGTGGCGCGAGGCGCTGCACCTGGTCAACGACGGCGTCGCCAGCACCGGGGAGATCGACGATGCCATCCGTTTCGGTGCCGGCCTGCGCTGGTCCTTCATGGGCACCTTCCTTACCTACACCCTGGCCGGCGGCAACGCCGGGATGCGTCACTTCATGGCCCAGTTCGGCCCGGCGCTGCAACTGCCCTGGACCTACCTGCCCGCCCCGGAACTGACCGAGACCCTGATCGACCGCGTGGTGGAAGGCACCAGTGAACAGCAAGGCAGCCGCAGCATCGCCGAGCTGGAACGCTACCGCGACGATTGCCTGCTGGCGGTGCTCGGCGCCATCAGGGAAACCAAGTCGAAACACGGCTTCGCCTTCGCCGACTAACCTCTCTGATCACCGCCCACTCGGAACGGCCTCCTCCCTTTTCACGGGGGGGGACGCCTAGTTAGAGGGATGGGGAGAGGGACCTAAATAGAGAGCCGAAAATGCACGCCCTGAAAACCTACGAAACCCCCATCCTCGCCGAGTGGACCGACTACAACGGCCACCTGCGCGACGCCTTCTACCTGCTGCTGTTCAGCTACGCCACCGACGCCCTGATGGACCACCTGGGTCTGGATGCCGAGCATCGCGCTGCGACCCACGACTCCCTGTTCACCCTCGAAGTGCACCTCAACTACCTGCACGAGGTGAAGGAGGACGAGAGGGTCGAAGTGCGCACCCAGTTGATCGCCCATGACCGCAAGCGCCTGCACGTTTTCCACAGCCTGCACCGTGCCGGCGAAGACCTCGCGCTGGCCGCCAGTGAGCAGATGCTGCTGCACGTGAATCTCGAGGGCGGTGCGCGCTCTGCACCCTTCGAAGGTGTGGTGCTCGAGCGCGTGCTGGCGCTGGCCGAAGCCCATCGCCCGCTGCCGCGCCCGGACTACGTCGGCCGCGTCATCGGCCTGCCGGGCTGAGCGGCATGAACCGGCGCTATCCGCTGTCCGACGCCATGCAGGCCTTCGTCGCCGAGACGGAGGCTCATCCGCTGGCCGGCCCGACGCTCGATGCCCAGCGGGAAAACTACGAGCGCATGGCGGCGGCCTTTGCGCCACCGGTTCCGCCGGGCCTGCGGGTCCGCGACATTCGCCCCGAAGGCCTGGTTGAGCTGCGTCTGTACCGGCCCGAAGGTACGCCGCCGGCGAATGGCTGGCCCACGGTCTTCTACATCCATGGCGGCGGCTGGGTGCTGGGCAACGCCCGCACCCATGACATGATCTGCATTCCTCTGGCTGTCGAACTCGGCGCGTTGGTGGTCGCCATCAGCTACCGGCTGGCGCCCGAGCATCCTTATCCCGCCGCCCTCAACGATTGCCTCGATACCTGGCGGCGCATTCACCAGGACGGTCTCGGCGAGCCTGTGGACAAGTCCCGCATCGCTGTAGCCGGTGACAGCGGCGGCGCCAATCTTGCCGCCGCGCTGTGCCTGGCGCTGCGCAATGGCGGCGAAGCCCTGCCGCTGGCCCAGGCGCTGATCTACCCGGCGCTGGGCAACCTCGACACCCCCTCGCGCACCACCTGCGCCGACGCGCCGCTGATGACCCGCGCGGCCGTTGACGAATACCTCGCCGCCTATCTCTCGCGGCCCGCCGATTGGCGCGACCCGCTGGCGCTGCCGCTGCTCGCCGAAGACCTCGGCGGCCTGCCGCCGGCCTTCATCGCCGTTGCCCAGTTCGACCCGTTGCGCGACGACGGTGCGCTGTACCGCGACCGCCTGCGCGAAGCGGGCGTGGCCGTGGATTACTTCCCCGGTGCCGGCCTCGTCCATGGCTGCCTGCGCGCCCGTCGCGTGGCGGAAGTGGACGCCCTGCGCGGCGCCCTGATCGCGGCCCTGCGCCGCAGCCTGAGCTGACAAGGAGAAGAGCATGGAAACGACGCTGGAACGCCCCACCATCGCCGACTGGCGCACTTATCCACAGACTGCCGCGCTGACCTCGCTGCGCCCGCAGGCCAACCGTCTCGACCTGGTCTGGGACGACGGCCGGGTCAGCCCCTTCCATCACCAATGGCTGCGCGACAACTGCCCTTGTGGCGAATGTGTCTACGCGGTTACCCGTGAGCAGGTGCTGGAGATCATCGACGTGCCCGCCGACCTCGCCCCCGAGCGGGCTGCCATCGAACTGGGCTACCTGTGCGTGCACTGGAGCGATGGACACCGCAGCCAATTCGACCCGGGCTGGTTGCGCGCCCATGCCTACGACGATGACTCCCGCGCCGAACGCCTGGCCGCGCACCAGACCACCCGGGTCTGGCGCCGCGACTTCGAAGTGCCGGTGTTCCAGCACGACCAGCTGATGGAGGACGACTCGGCGCTGCTGGAATGGATGCTTGCCCTGCGCGACCTCGGCCTCAGCCGTGTGGACGGCGTGCCCACTGCCCCCGGCTCCCTGCACCGCATCGCGCAGCGCATCGCCTTCATCCGCGAGACCAACTTCGGCGTATTGTTCGACGTGAAGTCCAAGGCCGCCGCCGCCGACAGCAACGCCTACACCGCCTTCAACCTGCCGCTGCACACCGATCTGCCGACCCGCGAGCTGCAGCCGGGGCTGCAATTCCTGCATTGCCTGGTGAACAACGCCGACGGCGGCGACAGCGTGTTCGTCGACGGTTTTGCCATCGCCCAGGCGCTGCGCGACGAAGCGCCGGAAGACTTCCGCACGCTCTGCGAAATGCCCATCGAATTTCGCAACAAGGACCGCCGCAGCGACTACCGCTGCCTGGCGCCGGTGATTGCCCTGGATGCGCGGGGCGAGATCAGTGAAATCCGCATCGCCAACTTCCTGCGCGGTCCCTTCGACGCCCCGGCCGAGCGCATGGAGGCGCTGTATCACGCGTGGCGCGCCTTCCTCACGCTGACCCGCGATCCGCGCTTCCGCCTGCAACAGAAGCTGCGCGCCGGGCAGATGTGGTGCTTCGACAACCGCCGCACCCTGCACGCCCGCACCGCCTTCGACCCGGCCAGCGGCGAACGACACCTGCAGGGCTGCTACATCGATCGCGAAGAACTGCTGTCGCGCATCCTGGTGTTGCAGCGCGAAAGCTGAAGCGGCGAAAGCCGGGCAAAAAAAATCCCCTGCGGCGCCCGACGCGCGGCAGGGGACAAATCGAGCCGATTCGGGCTCTCAGTGTGCGAGGCCCCGCAACCGGCGCCGGTGCCGGATGCGGGGTATGGAATCCAGTCTGCGCGTCGTGCCGCCGCCTCGGTTAGCCGAAAACGACCTGCGCTTGCCCGCCGCGGACATTCCGTCGGACAGGTGCTTGCCGCGCACTTCCGGGCTTACCAGAATCGATGCAGACCCCTGCCGCTCCCAAGGAGACCCGCGATGATGCACGCCGACCTGATCGACCAGGACGATTTCCGCGAACGCCTGCAGGCGCTGGGTTTCGCCGTGCCGCCGGGCATCACTGCCGAGCAGGCCTGCGAGTACGCCGTGCGCGGCCTGACACCGGAGCGCTCGCTGGCGCTGCGCCGCCTGGTGGAGGAAATGCTCGCTGGCAATGCGACCCTGCTGCCCGCCGTGCGCGAGGCGATCTCCCGGCAGTTGCTGCCGGCGTTGGTGCCCAAGCCCTTGTGATCGCTCAAGGCAGGTCCGCGGCTACTTCCAATGGTATGAGCGGGAAGCTGTCGCCAATGGGATCGCCCAGCAAGGCCAGGTAGCGTCGGCCCTGGTCTTCCACCGTGACCTTTCGGCCCGCGTCCAGCGGCAGGGTCGGACAAAGCACGCGCAGTTCGTCCGCCTCGGGCAGCAGCAGGGCATGGCGGGGAGCACTTTCCTGCAGCTTGCTGCGCAGGCTGAGGCGGCAGGGACGCGGCTGCGAGGATAGCCAGCTACCGCGCAACTCATAGTGATCGCCGCCGAGCAGGTGGAGGCTTTCCACTTTTGCCAGCTGCCAGGAACTTCTGGGAGAAAGGCGGATGCCGAGCAGTTCGCCGACCGCAGGCGGTGGCGAGTCTTCCCAGCGTCCACTGAAGTGCTGACCTGTCGTACGAGGCTGTGCCAGTGGCAGGATGGGCGGAAGACCGGGTTTACGTACGGGGCGGCTGAATTCGATGTCCTGCGAGTGCGCGACCACTTCGTCCAACCCGCCACGGCCGCCGGAGTGCTGGGACCAGACATCGCTCGCTTCTTGCTGGCGTTCGAAGTGGCGTGCGTCGAGCTGGGTGTCGTCCGCGACGCCCAGGTGTGCAAGCAGTGCCGGGAAACCCTGGGAGATTTGCCAGGGCTCGGCGTTGGGCTCCACCTCGCTCCAGCAGGCAAGCAGGTGGGCATTGAGGTCGAAGGCCGTGCCCCCTTCGCTGCTGGCGGTGAAGCGCTTGAGCATGTCCCGCAGTTCATCGAGTACCAGGGCGAGTCCGCCCTCACGGCAGGCGATGTCGCGATCAAGGAACGGCTGGTCGTCTTCCCGCTCCAGTCGCCAACGACTTCCAGGTCGTTCCGGTTGGACATGCACGACGGCGGCGAACACCTGGGTCGATTCGATCAGCGCCGGCAGGTATTGCGCGGGAATCTCCAGCGGCCGGGAGCCGGCGATGAGCAGGCAGTGCAGGTAGCCGCCGGCAATGGTCTGGCTCCGCGGTTCGAAGGCTTCGCCGTCCTCGATGGGCAGGTGCTGGACCTCGAGCTTCAGGGCGCGCCTGTAGACCTGGTGCAGCAGCTGCCACAGCCCCGGCGGGGCGGGATGCTGGTTCTGCAGGCAGTTGCAGTGCACTTCCTGCAGGCTGCGCACCATGCGTTGCATCAGCAGGGCGGCGGTCTTGCGCTCGGCGCGGCGGGTGCGCAACAGGTACCAGTAGCCCCTGAGCAGCCGTCGGTGGAGGGCAAGGATGAGCTTTTCCGCCTTGTCGGCCCGTGCCTGTTCGAGGGCACTGGAGTGCTCGCCGAAGAGTTCGGTGAGGTGGCGGCTGACGTCGAATATCTGCGGGCGCAGGCGTTCGAGTTGGCGCAGCAACTGGATGCCGGTCAGGCGCGAGTAGTCCAGTTCGATGGCCGTGCGGTACAGCTCCCGCGTTTGCTGGGCCAGGTAGTCGAGGGCGGTGTCCATGTGTCCCGTGGTTCCGAAGGATGCTGGCGAGCCCTTCGGAGACTGCGGGATTCAGGACATTTTGCGATTCAGACGAATCTGAATGATGGTGAGTCATGCGTCACAGGCATGAAAAAGGGAGGCCACGGGCCTCCCTTTTTTCGTTTCCCGGCAACTCGGGCTCAGAGCACCCGCACGCTGGCGAAGGTGGATTCGCCCTGGGCCTGGCTGAGGGCGGAGATGGCCGAGGAGTTGGGCATGAGGGCCAGGTCCTGCGGGATCGGCATGACCATCACCGGCTGGCCGATGGGCTGGCCCTGGCGCTCGTCGCGCGGGGGGATGCCGAAGTACTCGCGGTAGCACTTGGAGAAGTGCGGCGTGGAGACGAAGCCGCACACCGAGGCGACCTCGATGATCGACATCGACGTCTGCTTGAGCAACTGGCGCGCGCGGATCAGGCGCAGCTTCAGGTAGTAGCGCGACGGCGAGCAGTGCAGGTACTTCTGGAACAGGCGCTCGAGCTGGCGGCGCGAGACGTTGACGTAGACCGCCAGTTCGTCGAGGTCGATGGGCTCCTCGAGGTTGGCTTCCATCAGCGCGACGATTTCCTGCAGCTTGGGCTGGTTGGTGCCGAGCATGTGCTTGAGCGGCACGCGCTGGTGGTCCTGCTCGTTGCGGATGCGCTCGTAGATGAACATCTCGGAGATCGCCGCCGAGAGTTCACGGCCGTGCTCGCGGCCGATCAGGTGCAGCATCATGTCCATCGGCGCGGTGCCCCCGGAGGAGGTGAAGCGGTTGCGGTCGATGGAGAACAACCGGGTGCTCATGGCCACGCGGGGGAAGGCTTCCTGCATGGCGGCCAGGCATTCCCAGTGCACCGAGCAGTCGTAGCCGTCGAGCAGGCCGGCCCGGGCCAGGGCCCAGCTGCCGGTACACACGGCGCCGAGTTTGCGGCCATGGCGCGCCTGGGCCTGGAGGAAGAGGGTGTGTTCGCGGGTGACGCTGCGCTGGATGCCGACGCCGCCGACCACGATCAGCGTGTCCATCTGCGGGGCGCTGTCGCAGGCCGCGTCGGGGGTGATCTGCAGGCCGTCGCTGGCCCACACCTGGCGGCCGTCGAGGCTCAGGGTGTGCCAGCGGTAGAGTTCGCGCCCGGAAAGCTGGTTGGCCATGCGCAGCGGTTCCACCGCCGAGGCCAGGGAGATCAGGGTGAAGTTGTCCAGCAGCAGGAAGCCGATGGACTGCGGAGCTCGGTTTTGCGGGGGAACTCCGGGGTTGAACGCATTCATTCGATCACCTCACGCTAGTCACAGTCGCCTCACGGGAGGCGTTTCTTATGCTTGTTGTTCTGTTCGGGAGTCCGCCTCGGGGGTTGCCCGGCTGCTCCTCTGTTCTCTCTGCCTGTTAACAAGGCAAATGCCGTGCCTAGGTTGAATGGCTGTTCAATTAAAAAAGAAAACGGCATGGGAATGCCGTTTTTGCAGGTTCGGAATGCGACGCCTCGAAGGTCGCAAATACGCATGGATCGGGGCCTGGGGTTTTTGGTAGCACTCACCGGTCACGCGACCGGCGGTGCCCTGCGCGGAACGGTAACGCCCTTGTGTTGTCAGGACGGGCGTACCGCTTGCGCCATCAGGGGGCGCGCCGGGGCTGGCGTGGTCGATCGAGGGTCAGCACTCGATGATGCTGACGGCCAATCCGCCGCGCGAGGTTTCCTTGTACTTGTCGTGCATGTCCGCGCCGGTGTTGCGCATGGTGCGGATCACCTGGTCGAGGCTGATGAAGTGCTGGCCGTCGCCGCGCAGGGCCATCTGGGCGGCGTTGATGGCCTTCACCGCGGCGATGGCGTTGCGCTCGATGCAGGGCACCTGGACGAGGCCGCCGACCGGGTCGCAGGTGAGGCCCAGGTTGTGTTCCAGGCCGATCTCGGCGGCATTCTCCACCTGTTCGGGCGTGGCGCCGAGCACTTCGGCCAGACCCGCCGCGGCCATGGCGCAGGCCGAGCCGACTTCGCCCTGGCAGCCCACTTCGGCGCCGGAGATGGAAGCGTTCTTCTTGCACAGGATGCCGACGGCGGCGGCCGCCAGGAGGTAGTTGGTGACGTCGTCGTCGCTGGCATCGGGGTTGAAGCGCATGTAGTAGTGCAGCACCGCGGGGATGATGCCGGCCGCGCCGTTGGTGGGCGCGGTGACCATGCGCCCGCCGGCGGCGTTCTCCTCGTTCACCGCGAGGGCGAAGAGGTTGACCCACTCCATCGCGGAAAGGGTCGAGCCGATGACGTTGGGCTTGCCGATTTCCTGCAGGTTGCGGTGCAGGCGTGCGGCGCGGCGTTGCACGTTGAGGCCGCCGGGGAGGATGCCTTCGTGGCGCAGGCCGTTGTCGACGCAGTCGCGCATGGCCTGCCAGATGGTCCTGAGGCCTTCGCGGATGTCGGTTTCGCTGCGCCACATGCGTTCGTTGGCCATCATCAGTTCGGACACGCGCAGGTTGTGGCGGCGGCAGAGCATGAGCAGTTCGGCGGCGCTGGCAAAGTCGTAGGGCAGCACGGTGTTGTCGGTGTCGAGGCTGCCGGAGGCGGCCTGTTCCTCGTCGACCACGAAGCCGCCGCCGATGGAGTAGTAGGTGTCGCTGTGCAGCACGTGGTCGCCTTCGATGGCGGTCAGGCGCATGGCGTTGGGGTGGTAGGGCAGGTTTTCTTCGAGCAGGCGCATGTCGCGCACCCAGTCGAAGTGGATCGTCCGGCTGCCGGCCAGCAGCAGTTCGCCGGAGCGGCGCAACTGCGCCATGCGCGGTTCGATCTGGCTGGGGTCGATGCGGTCCGGCCATTCGCCCATCAGGCCCATGATCACGGCGCGATCAGTGCCGTGGCCGACGCCGGTGGCGGACAGCGAGCCGTACAGGCGCACTTCCACGCGGCTGGTGCGTTCGAGCATCTGCCGTTCGCGCAGGGCGCCGACGAACAGCGCGGCGGCGCGCATGGGGCCGACCGTGTGCGAACTGGAAGGGCCGATACCGATCTTGAACAGGTCGAACACACTGATTGCCATGCCGGACTCCGGGCGAGCTGCACATCCATGAGAGAGAGGGATAGGCACGTCCCTGTGCCCGCGATGCCCGGCCATGATCGACCCAAGTCCGGCGCCGGCTGCGTCCATCGACGACGCGGCCGTATCCAATAACGCCGCCTGCGCACCCCACCGGGGCAAGGCGGGAAGCCACCTGTTCCGGGGCCGACGAAAGCTTGCCTCTTTACGACGCGAGCGCTGCGAACCACGACCGGTCGATAGGCGTGGGCGGTCCTGCTGTTCCATGATCCGCCACCGACGAACGGCCGCGTTCGCCCGTATCCACCCCCATTCTCCGCAGTCAGAGGCTGGTCTCATGAAGAGTCTTGTGTCGTCGCTGTTGGCGTTATCCGTGGTACTACCGGGCGCTGTGCGCGCCGCCGAACCCGAATCCTGCGCCGTGGTGCGCTTCGCCGATGTCGGCTGGACCGACATCACCGTGACCACCGCGGTGACCCGCCTGGTGCTCAGCCACCAGGGCTATCGCACGCAGGTGGTGCGGCTGTCGGTGCCGGACACCTACAAGGCGATGTCGGAGAGGAAGGTCGACGTGTTCCTCGGCAACTGGATGCCGAGCATGGCGAACGACATCAAGCCGTTCGCCGACAAGGGCCAGGTGGAGACGGTGGGCGCCAACCTCGAGGGTGCCAAGTACACCCTGGCGGTGCCGCGCTACGCCTATGAGGCGGGCCTGAAGTCTTTTGCCGATATCGCAAAATTCAAGGATCAGCTTGGCGGGCGCCTCTATGGCATCGAGCCGGGCAACGACGGCAACCAGCTGATCCAGAAGATGATCAATGAAAAAGCCTTCGGCCTGGGCGACTTCAAGCTGGTGGAGTCCAGCGAGGCCGACATGCTGGCCTACGTCAAGCGAGCCGGGGCCTTGAAGCAGCCCATCGTGTTCCTGGGCTGGGAGCCGCACCCGATGAATACGCGCATCCAGATGAACTATCTGGAGGGAGGGGATTCCTACTTTGGCCCCAACTTTGGCGGCGCGACTGTCTTCACCAACGTCAGAGCAGGCTATCTTCAGGAGTGCCCCAATGTCGCGCGGCTGCTGAAGAACCTGAAATTCGACCTGGCGATGGAGAACCAGCTGATGGATGCGGTGCTCAACGAGCGACGCAATCCCCGCCAGGCCGCCAAGAGTTGGCTCAAAGCCAATCCGCAGGTCCTCGATGGCTGGTTGCAGGGTGTCGCTCCGAACACATCGGGCGCGGCGCCAGGGGGTCAGAAAACCGCCGCCATGGAGTGATCCGGGCCTCTGGAAGTCGCTGGAACCGGGCCTTTCCACTGGATGCGACATGGCTGGTGCTGAATACGACTTCGCCTGCACTGGATGCGACCCACCCGGTAGGCGACGAAATTTTCCTGTTCCATGATCGTTTACGAAATGACAACAAAAGGACCTGCGCTTCGAGGTCCCACTCATAATTCAGACCGCCGCGCCCCACTGTGGGCAGCGCCGGCGCCCCACCCCGCAGAGGAGTACGCTCATGAAAGGTTGCAAGTCTTTGCTGCTGGCTGCTGTGTCCGTTTGCGCACCGCTGGCGGTTCAGGCCGCTGAACCTGAGTCGTGCGGCACGGTACGTTTCTCCGATGTCGGCTGGACCGACATCACCGTGACCACCGCTACTACCCGTCAGGTGCTCGAGTCGCTTGGCTACACCACCAAGGTCACCATGCTGTCCGTGCCGGTGACCTACAAGTCGCTGGCGAACAAGGATCTGGACGTGTTCCTCGGCAACTGGATGCCGAGCATGGCCAACGACATCAAGCCCTACGCCGACAATGGTTCGGTTGAGACGGTGAAAGCCAACCTCGAGGGCGCCAAGTACACCCTGGCCGTGACCCAGGCCGCCTACGACGGCGGGCTGAAGTCCTTCGCCGACATCGCCAAGTATGCCGACAAGCTGGGCAACAAGATCTACGGCATCGAGCCGGGCAATGACGGCAACCGCCTGGTCCAGGGCATGCTGGACAAGAACCAGTTCGACCTGGGCAAGTTCAAGCTGGTCGAGTCCAGCGAGGCCGGCATGCTCTCGCAGGTCGGGCGTGCCGACCGCCGCAACCAGTGGATCGTGTTCCTGGGCTGGGAACCGCATCCGATGAACACCCGCTTCAAGATGAAGTACCTCGAGGGCGGGGATGACGTGTTCGGCCCCAACTACGGCGGCGCGACCATCTACACCAACGTCCGCAAGGGCTACGTCCAGGAGTGCCCGAACGTCGGCAAGCTGCTGACCAACCTGACCTTTACCCTGGACATGGAAAACAAACTCATGGACGCCGTGCTCAACGGGGGCAAGAAACCCGAAGAGGCGGCAAAAGCCTGGTTGAAGGACCATCCGGAACTGCTCGACGCCTGGCTTGCCGGCGTGACCACCCGTGACGGCAAACCGGCCTTGGCGGCAGCCAAGGTGGCACTCTCGAAATAAAAAGTCGAAGTAAGTGCCGAAGTAATTGCCGTTGGCCGATTCCTCAAGCTTCTGATGGGCCCGCATTATGTTTCTGACTGACCACAAGCTACCGCTGGGCGAGCATATCGCCGCCTTCGTCGACTGGCTTACGCAACACGGCGCGTCGGTGTTCGACAAGATTTCCGACACCCTCGAGTTCCTCATCCACGGCGTCACCAACAGCCTGCTCTGGTTCAACCCGCTGGCGCTGATCGCGCTGATGGTCTTCCTGGTGTTCTACATCCAGCGCAGCTGGGGGCTCGCCGCTTTCGCCCTGGCTTCGCTGCTGCTGATCCTGAACCTGGGGTACTGGCAGGAAACCATGGAGACCCTGGCGCAGGTGATCTTCGCCACGGTGGTGTGTATCGCCATCGGAGTGCCGCTGGGCATCCTGGCGGCGCACAAGCCCTGGTTCTACACCGCTCTCAGGCCGTTACTGGACCTGATGCAGACGGTGCCCACCTTCGTCTACCTGATTCCCACCCTGACCCTGTTCGGCCTGGGCGTGGTTCCGGGTCTGATCTCCACGGTGATCTTCGCCATCGCCGCGCCCATCCGCCTCACCTGCCTGGGTATCCAGGACGTGCCGGCGGAGCTGATGGACGCCGGCAAGGCCTTCGGCTGCTCGCGCTGGCAACTGCTGACGCGCATCGAGTTGCCGCACGCCATGCCGAGCATCGGCGCGGGGATCACCCAATGCATCATGTTGTCGCTGTCGATGGTGGTTATCGCCGCGCTGGTGGGTGCTGACGGCCTCGGCAAGCCGGTGGTCAACGCGCTCAACACGGCGGACATTTCCCTCGGCTTCGAGGCCGGTCTGGCCATCGTCCTGCTCGCCATCCTGCTCGACCGGGTGTGCAAGCAACGTTCGCTGCGGGGGAGGTAAGTACTATGTCGGCGATTCGATTCGAACATGTGGATGTGATTTTCGGCACCCACACCAAGGAAGCGCTCAAGCTGCTGGACCAGGGCCTGGGCCGCGAGGAAATCCTCAAGCGCACCGGCCAGGTGCTGGGTGTCGAGGATGCCTGCCTGGACGTCAATCGCGGCGAGATCTGCGTGATGATGGGCCTGTCGGGCTCGGGCAAGTCGAGCCTGCTGCGCTGCATCAACGGCCTCAACCGGGTCAGCCGCGGCAAGCTGCTGATCGAGCACGAGGGCCAGCAGGTGGATATCGCCAGCTGCTCGTCGGCGACGCTCAAGACCATGCGCACCAAGCGCATCGCCATGGTGTTCCAGAAGTTCGCCCTGATGCCCTGGCTGACCGTCGCCGAGAACATCGGCTTCGGCCTGGAGATGCAGGGACGCCCGGCCAACGAGCGCAAGAAGGTGATCGACGAGAAGCTCGAACTGGTCGGCCTGTCGCAGTGGCGCGACAAGCGCCCGGATTCGCTCTCCGGCGGCATGCAGCAGCGCGTCGGCCTGGCCCGCGCGCTGGCGATGGATGGCGACATCCTGCTGATGGACGAACCCTTCTCCGCGCTGGACCCGCTGATCCGCCAGCAGCTGCAGGACGAACTGCTGGTGCTGCAGCGCCAGCTGCACAAGACCATCGTCTTCGTCAGCCATGACCTGGACGAAGCGCTGAAGATCGGCACCCGCATCGCGATCATGAAGGACGGCCGCATCATCCAGCACGGCAAGCCCGAGGAAATCGTGCTCAGCCCGGCGGACGACTACGTGCGTACCTTCGTCGCCCACACCAACCCGCTCAACGTACTCTGCGGTTCCAGCCTGATGCGTGGCCTGGACCAGTGCCGCCGCCAGGCCGACGAGGTGTGCTTCGACCAGGGACGCGATTGCTGGCTGGGGCTGACCGAGACCAACCAGATCAAGACCGCGCGCCAGGGCAGCAACATCATCGACCTGCAGCAGTGGCGCCCGGGCGACCCGGTGGAGAAGCTCAAGCACGAGCCGACCCTGGTGGACGTCAACATCCGCATGCGCGACGCGCTGCAGATTCGCTACCAGACCGGCCACAAGCTGGTGCTGCAGGAGCAGAGCCGCGTAGTCGGCGTGCTCGGCGACAGCGAGCTGTACCACGCGCTGCTGGGCAAGAACCTGGGCTGATTCTCTCGGCTAGATAAAAAACGCCGGCTCCCTGCGAGGGGAGCCGGCGTTTTTGTTGGGGCTGCGTCCGCGCTGGAGCGCACTTGTAGGACTACCCGGATGGCTCGGCGCTGTCAGTGCTTGAGGTCCGCCAGCCCTTTGAGCAGCGCCTCGTGGAAGCGCTTCGGGTCCTGGATCTGCGGCGCGTGGCCCATGTCGTCGAACTCCACCAGGGTGGCGTTGGGGATGGCCTTGGCGGTCGCCTTGCCCAGTTCGGCGTAGTTGCCCAGCTTGGGCTTGAGCTCGGCCGGGGCGATGTCCTTGCCGATGGCGGTGTTGTCCCTGGTGCCGATCAGCAGCAGGGTCGGCATTTTCAACTGGCCGAATTCGTAGACCACCGGCTGGGTGAAGATCATGTCGTAGAGCAGCGCGGAGTTCCATGCCACGCGCTCGTGGCCGGCGCCGTTGAACAGGCCGGCGAGCATGTTCACCCACTTGTCGTACTCGGGCTTCCACTGGCCGGCGTAGTAGGTCGCCTGCTCGTACTGGCGGATGCTCTCGGCGCTGGTCTTCAGCTCGCGCTCGTACCACTGGTCCGGGGTGCGGTAGGGCACGCCGAGGGCTTTCCAGTCTTCCAGGCCGATGGGGTTGACCATCGCCAGCTGCTCGACCTGCTGCGGGTACATCAGCGCGTAGCGGGTGGCGAGCATGCCGCCGGTGGAGTGGCCCAGCAGGGTGATCCTGCCGATCTTCAGGTGCTCGAGCAGGGCATGGGTATTGGTCGCCAGCTGCTGGAAGCTGTACTGGTAGCGCTCGGGCTTGGTGGATTTGCAGAAGCCGATCTGGTCCGGCGCGACGACGCGGTAGCCGGCGTCGCTCAGGGCCGCGATGGTGGTTTCCCAGGTGCCGGCGCAGAAGTTCTTGCCGTGCAGCAGCACCACGGTGCGGCCGTTGGGCTGCTTCCTGGGCTTCACGTCGATGTAGGCCATGTGCATGTGGTGGCCCTGGGACGCGAAGCTGTAGTGACCGACCGGGTAGGAGTAGTTGAAGCGCTCCAGTTCCGGGCCGTAGGTGGGTTTGGATTCGGCGGCGTGCAGCGGCAGGGCGGCGGCCAACAGCAAGGCGGGTAGCCAGCGTCGGGACATCGGGGAGCTCTCCGGGTGGTTTGGCACGGGTCAGACAGCGGGAACGGCAATAGGTTGGCAGATTTTCTCGGCCGGCGCCGCATCGGCTGAGCTCGATGTGTGCTCGATATCCACGCCGCAAAGCCTGGGTGTAGGGCGTGGTGCCCGATCACTTTGGGTTCGAACCGTAGGATGGGTGGAGCGCAGCGATACCCATGCTGATGGCGTATGGGGCCGATGGGTTTCGTTGCGCTTCACGCCATCCTGCGAGGAGCCGGGGTCAGGCCGCGCTCACGCCCCCGGTCAGCCAGTCGATGAACAGCGAGAACAGCTCCGCCTGGGAGTTGATCGCAAGCTTGGTGTAGAGGTGCTTGCGGTGCATGCGCACGGTTTCCGGGGAGATATCCAGCACCCGCGCGCTGGATTTCACCGAGTGGCCGCGCAGCAGCAGGTGGGCGATTTCCCGTTCGCGCTCGGTGAGCCGGTCGGCGCCGAAGTTCATGAAGGCCGCGCGGATGTGCCGGTTCAGCGGCGCCTGATCGTCCGGCGCGCTGACTTTCACGCCGCGCCCGGCCAGCAGCAGGTCCAGCCCGCCATTGCGCTCGAACTGGCGGAACAGCTCACGCACCAGCGGCAGGGCAGTGGCCAGCAGGTCCAGCTGGGTTTCGCTGAAGCGCGCGCCGCTCTCGCCCTGGTACAGGCACAGCGAGACCTTGCGCGCTTCGCCCAGGTCGATGATGAAGTGGCAGTCCTCGGTGCAGCCGAACTTGAGGTAGTAGGTCTTGTAGTACTCGCTGGCAAAGAAGTCGTCCGGGGCGATGTCGGCCAGCGGATAGAAGCCCTCGGTGAGGCCGTCTTCCATGGCCAGGCAGAAGGGGTCGAGCAGGTAGCCGCGGGCGTAGTAGCGGTCGACCAGCGCCTCGTGGTGTTCCGGGTGGACGCCGCGCTGGTACAGCGGTTGCGGCGGCTGGCCGCGCTGTTCCAGGCCGAGCATCACCGACTCCACCGGCACCAGGCAGCCCAGGGCGTCGGCCAGGCGCTCGACGAAGACGACTT
The DNA here is from genome assembly GCF_022380625.1 of Pseudomonas sp. DP-17. Lineage (NCBI taxonomy): Bacteria > Pseudomonadati > Pseudomonadota > Gammaproteobacteria > Pseudomonadales > Pseudomonadaceae > Pseudomonas > Pseudomonas sp. DP-17. Next base: position 145,292 of record NZ_JAKSXG010000008.1, on the reverse strand, counting down.
CGCCGACGCTGGCCAGGGCGCGCGCCAGCCCTGCATGCCAGGCATGCAGGGCCGGTGCGTCGGACGTTTCGCTCAGCGCCTGGGATTCGCTCATGTCCGGCAGCATAAAGGGCTGCCGGGGTGTAGGCAAAATCCTCGGATCGATCATCAGTGCCCCGCGTAATCACCGCTGCGCTGAAGGTCCTCGGCAGCCTCCAGGATCGACTCGCGCAGCTTGTCGACGATCTCGTCGACCTGCCCGCGGGTGATGGTCAACGGCGGCGACATCACGTTCAGGTGCACGATCGGCCGCACCAGCAGGCCCTTGGCCTGGGCGCGCAGGTGGATCTTCTCGCCGATGTTCAGCTCCTCGGGGAAGAGCGCCTTGCTGCGCTTGTCGGCGACGAACTCGACGCAGGCCATCAGCTTCTGGCAGCGCACGCTGCCCACCAGCGGCAGGCCGGCCAGCTCCTGCAGGCGCTGCTCCAGGTAGCCGCCGACGTCCTTCACGTGCTCCAGCAGGTTCTCGCGCTCGATGATCTCGATGTTCTTCAGCGCCGAGACACAGCTCACCGGGTGCCCGCTGTAGGTGAAGCCATGGGCGAAGCAGCGGCCCTTGTCGGCCTCGCCGATCACCTTCCAGATGCGCTCGGAGAAGATGCACGCGCCCAGCGGCAGGTAGCCGGAGGTCAGGCCCTTGGCGGTGGTGATGATGTCCGGCTGCATGCCGAACACGTCTTCGGACGCGAAGAAGGCGCCGAGACGGCCAAACGAGGTCACCACCTCGTCGGCGACGTAGAGCACGTCGTATTGCTGGCAGACCTGCCACATGCGCTGGTGGTAGCCCTTGGGCGGAATGATCACGCCGCCCGAGCCCATGATCGGCTCGGCGAAGAAGGCCGCCACCTTATCCGCGCCCAGTTCGAGGATCTTGTCTTCGAATTCCTTCACCAGGAATTCGAGGAAGTCGCTTTCCGTCATCCCTTCCGGCGCGCGGTAGGGGTTGGGGCAGGAAATGTGGTGGATGACGTCCTTGAGGAAATCGAACTCGGCCGGGTGGTCGGCGACCTTGCCGCCCAGGGACATGGTGAGGAAGGTCGAGCCGTGGTAGGCGTTGACGCGGCTGATGATGTGCTTCTTCTCATGCTTGCCGCGGCAGTTCTGGTAGTACTGGATCAGGCGGTAGGCGGTGTCCACGGCGGTGGAACCACCGGTGGTGAGGAACACGTGGTCGAGGTCGCCCGGCGCCAGTTCGGCGAGCTTCTCGCACAGCTGGATGGCGGTGACGTTGGCCATGTCGCAGAAGGGGTTGGAGTAGGCCAGCTGGCGCACCTGCTCGGCGATGGCGTCGGCCATTTCCGCGCGGCCCAGGCCGATGTTGGTGCACCACATGCCGCCCACGGCGTCCAGGTAGCGATTGCCCTTGGTGTCGTAGATGTAGGCGCCCTCGCCGGCGGCGATGTTCAGCGCACCGTTGACCCGGTGGTCGTCGAACACGTGGTAGCCGTGCATGTAGTGGGCCTTGTCGGCGGCGACCAGCTGCTCGTCGTTGAACTGGGCGAAGTAGGCTGGGGTGGTGGTGGTCATCGTCTGTACCTCGGACTTTCGTTATTCGGTTGGGCGTCTGCCCTCTCCCTGACCCTGGCTGCGAGCCCCGCTCCGAAGGGAGAGGGAATGGTTCGGCGCGCTGTGTGGCGCCGAACCTCCTTGTCAGTCATGTTTCTCGTCATTCTCAGGTCGCTGCCATGCTGGCCGGCGGTTCCATCGGGCCCCCGCTCCCTTCAGGGAGAGGGCTGGGGAGAGGGGCTCGGGTGTTGCGTTATCAGGTCCCGGTCTTCACCGCGTTCCAGGTGCGGGTAATCAGGCGGGTCGCCTTGGGCGTCTGCACCTTCTGGGTGAACAGCCGCGCGCGGGTTTCGGCGTCGGGGTAGATCGCCGGGTCGTTGCGTACTTCGGCGGCCAGCAGCGGGGTGGCGGCGGCGTTGCTCGAGGCGTAGCGGATGTAGTCGGCGACGCCGGCGGCCACCTTCGGCTGCAGCATGTATTCGATGAACTTGTGGGCGTTTTCCACGTGCGGCGCGTCGGCCGGGATGTAGAAATCGTCGAACCAGATCAGCGAGCCTTCCTTGGGCACGAAGTAGCCCAGCTTGACCTTGGCGCCGGCCTCGTCGGCGCGGGCCTGGGCGGTGGCGTAGTCGCCGGACCAGGTCATCGCCATGCACTGGTCGCCGTTGGCCAGGCCGTTCAGGTAGCTGGTGGAGTCGAACTTGCGGATGTACGGGCGGATCGATTGCAGCAGGTCCTGGGCGGCCTTGAGGTCCTCGGGCAGCGCGCTGTTGGGGTCGCGCTTGAGGTAGGTCAGGGCCAGCGGGATCACGTCGGTGGGGGAGTCGATGATGGTCACCCCGCAATCGGCGAATTTCGACACGATCTTCGGATCGAACAGCATCGCCAGCGAGCCGATGGGCGCGTCGGGCATGCGCTGCTTGATCTTGTCGATGTTGTAGGTGATGCCGTTGCTGCCCCAGGTGTAGGGCGCCGAATACTTCACGCCCGGATCGTAGTGGTCCAGGTGCTTGAGCACGTCGGCATCGAGGTTGGTCCAGCTGGGCAGCTTGGACTTGTCCAGCGGCTGGAACACGCCCGCCTTGAGCAGCGGCGGCACCAGGGCGGCGTTGAGCACCACCAGGTCGTAGCCCGAGCGGCCGGGCAGCAGTTTGCCCTGCACGGTTTCGTAGGAATCGAAGGTGTCGTAGACCACCTTGATCCCGGTTTCCTTCTCGAAGTCGGCGATGGTGTGTTCGCCGATGTAGTCGGTCCAGTTGTACAGCCGCAGCGTCTTCGCGCCTTCGGCTTCCTCCCCGTGACCCAGTGCCGGCAAGGTCGCCAGCGCCGCGCTGAGTACTGCTGCGAGCGTTTTCTGCATGTCAGTCCCACCTTTGGTTTTCTTATGAATTGGAGTTGTCGCGGATGAAGCCACTGTCGACCAGGGGCGGTGCCCGGACCATTCCCCGAACGGGTAGGTAAGGCTGGCTTCCTGTCGAACAATCGTTCAGATTGGCCACCTGAACCCTGAGGAGCCAGGCATGAACGAGGAAGTCCGCTTTACCCGACTGGAGCCGGAGCAGCGCAAGGCGCTGCTGATCGAGGCCACCCTCGCGTGCCTGAAACGCCATGGCTTCCAGGGAGCCTCCATACGCAAGATCTGCGCCGAGGCCGGCGTCTCGGTGGGGCTGATCAACCACCACTATTCGGGCAAGGACGAACTGGTGGCCGAGGCCTACCTGACGGTTACCGGGCGGGTCATGCAACTGCTGCGCGAAGCCATCGCCGAGGCCGCGCCGGATGCCCGCGCGCGCCTGTCGGCGTTCTTCCGTGCGTCGTTCTGTGCCGAGCTGCTCGACCCGCAACTGCTGGATGCCTGGCTGGCGTTCTGGGGCGCGGTGAAGACGGCCGAGGAAATCAACAAGGCCCACGACCATTCCTACGGCGAGTACCGCGCGTTGCTGGCGCAGGCACTGAACGAGCTGGCGACGGAGGAGGGTTGGGCCGATTTCGATGCCGAACTGGCCGCCATCGCTCTCAGCGCCTTGCTCGACGGCCTGTGGCTGGAGTCCGGTCTGAATCCCAATACCTTCACCCCGGAGCAGGGTGTGCAGATCTGCGAAGCCTGGGTGGATGGCCTCCAGTACGGCGGTCGGCAGCGCTTCTGTCGGGCGTCGGGAGTCTGTTGATCGATTGTTCAGCGGGCGGTAACCTGCCGCCATCTGCAGGACAGTTCCTACAGCTCTACCTCCACGCATAACAAGAATGGCCCCGCCACGAGCGGTGGCCTCAGCAGGGTATTGCGATGACTTCCCGTGTACTGATCGTCGACGACGATCCGGTGATTCGCGAGCTCCTCCAGGCCTACCTCGGCGAGGAAGGCTATGACGTGCTGTGCGCCGGCACCGCCGAGCAGGCCGAGGCGTCGCTCGCCGAAGCCGCACAGGCCGAGCGGCCCATCGACCTGGTGATGCTCGACATCCGCCTGCCCGGCAAGGACGGCCTGACCCTGACCCGCGAGCTGCGCGTACGCTCGGAGGTCGGCATCATCCTGATCACCGGTCGCAACGACGACATCGACCGCATCGTCGGCCTGGAATGCGGCGCCGACGACTACGTGATCAAGCCACTGAACCCCCGCGAGCTGGTGTCCCGCGCGAAGAACCTGATCCGCCGCGTGCGCCACGCGCGCCAACCCGCCGCGATAGCCGCGCCGGGCAGCCGGCAGCAGCACAAGCGCTTCGCCCACTGGACGCTGGACCCGGACCGCCGCCGCCTGATCGACAGCGATGGCAGCGAAACCCCGCTGACCCATGGCGAGTTCCAGCTGCTCGGCGTGTTCCTGCGCAACACCGGCCACACCCTGAGCCGCGACCAGTTGATGGACCAGATCCGCAACCGCGAGTGGCTGCCCAACGATCGTTCCATCGACGTGCTGGTCGGCCGCCTGCGCCGCAAGCTGCGCGACGACCCGGCCGAGCCCGAGCTGATTATCACCATCCACGGCGCGGGATACCTGTTCACCGCCACGCCCGCCGACGCCTGAATGCACCTTGCAGTGAGCGTGTTGCAACGATCTTTCAGCCTCGCGCGGGAACGGCCTTTTCCCCCTCTTCCTTCAGGGAGAGGGCTGGGGAGAGGGCAATCGCCGCTCCTATCGTTGCAGCATGGACTTGGTCTGCTCACGTTGATCTTCTGCACAGCCGTCCAGGCCGCCCAACCCATCCGCTACTGCGACTACCCCGTCTACCCGCCCATTTCCTGGAGCGATGGCCATGAGGTACGGGGGCTGGCGCCGCAGACCGTGCGCAGCGTGCTCGGCGAGTTGGGCTACGAAGTGAAGACCGTGGTGCTGGGCAACTGGAAGCGCTGCCTGCTGGACGCCGCCGAGGGTCGCGTCGACGTGGTGCTCGCCTACCAGACCCCGCAGCGCGACGACGGCCTGCTGTTCTCCCGCGTGCCGGTGCTGCGCGAGGAAGTGGCGATCTTCTACAACCGCCGCAAGCCGGTGCGTTTCGACCAGCTGGGCGACCTCGCCCAGTACCGCGGTGGACTGCTGTTCGGCGAGAGCTACGGGCCGCAGTTCGACCGCTTCGTCGCCGAGCACGGCAACGTCGAATGGGTCTCCGACAGCCGCCAGAACTTCGGCAAGCTGATTCGCCAGCGCATCGACTTCATCGCCCACGAGCGGCGCACCGGCACGCTGTTCGCCGAACAACTGGCCGGTGGGCAGGACATCTTCGCGCTGTCCAAACCGCTCACCGTGGATTACCTGCGCATCGCTGTCTCCCGCCATTCGCCGCTGGCCGCGCGGATGGACGAGATCGACGCGCTGCTGAGGAAGCGCGTGGACGACGGCAGCGTCGCCCGCTGGCTGGAACAGAGCGAGCATGACTACCGCGCCATGCTCGCGGGCGACGGGGTGCCGCGTTGAGGCTGCCCGGCGGCCTGGCCCGGCGCCTGCTGTTGCGGGTGCTGCTGTTCAGCCTGTGCTTCACCGTGCTGGCCAGCGTGGTGCAGCTGTACTTCGAATACCGCCGCGAGATGCGCGACATCGACAACCGGCTGGAGCTGATCCGCGTCGGCTATCTCGCCAGCTTCGAGCGCAGCCTGTGGGATCTCAACCAGGAACAGCTGAACGTGCAGCTGCACGGTCTGGCCGACTTCCCCGACATCGCCCAGGTGCGCCTGCGCAGCGCCGACTTCAACCTGGTGCAGGACGCCGATGAAAAGCGCGGGCCCTTCCGTGTCGAGCACTACGCCCTGGCTTTCCAGCCGCCCGACGGCGAGCGCCGCGACCTCGGCGAGCTGGCAATCAGCATCGACCTTGGGGCCGTCTACCTGCGCCTGCTTCATGGCGGACTGACCAGCCTGCTGTGGATGGGGGTGTTCCTCTGTGGCCTGGCGGTGGCGCTGAGCTGGCTGTTCCACAGCCTGGTCACCCGTCATCTGCGCGCCATGGCCGATTTCGTCCGCGGGCTCACCGGCGGCGACTTGGGCACCGAGCTGGCACTGGACAAGAAACGCTCAGGCGAAGAGGACGAGATCGACACCGTCGCCGATGCCCTCGACGGCCTGCGACGAGCCCTGCGCGCCGAGTTGCGCCGGCGCGAGGCCGACCGCGCGGCCCTGCAGAGCAAGCGCGACGAACTCCAGCGCCGGGTCGAGCGGCGCACTGCCAGCCTGCGTCGCGCCAAGGAGGAGGCCGAGGCTGCCAACCGCGCCAAGAGCCGCTTCCTCGCCACCATGAGCCATGAAATCCGCACTCCGCTCAACGGCATCCTCGGCATGGCCGAACTGCTGCGCGCCGCGCCTTTGGGCGAGCAGGACCGGCGCCGTCTGCAGGCACTGTCCACCGCCGGCGAAGGGCTGCTGGCGATCCTCAACGAGGTGCTGCACTTCGCCAAGCTGGAAGACGGCGCCAGCCGGCCCGAGCCGGTGGACTTCTCCTTGCGCCGTCTGCTCGACGACGTGGTGACCCTGCTGGAGCCGCGCGCCGAGGACAACGGCACCTGCCTGCGCCTGCGTGTCGAACCCCAGGTGCAGGATGGCTGCCGTGGCGCCGAGCAGTTCCTGCGCCAGGTGCTGAGCAACCTGCTGGCCAACGCCGTGAAATTCACCGAGGAAGGCGAGGTGCTGCTGGAGGTCGTCGTGTTGGAGAGCGGCGACGCCGGGCAGCGCCTGCGTTTCAGCGTCACCGACGACGGCATCGGTATCTCCGCCGAGCAGCAGGAGAAGATCTTCCAGCGCTTCACCCAGGCCAGCGATGAGGTGGCGCGGCGCTACGGCGGCACCGGGCTGGGGCTGGCGATCAGCAAGCGACTGGTGCAGGCCATGGGCGGCGAGATCGGCGTGGAGAGCCTGGAGGGCGAGGGCAGCACCTTCTGGTTCGAGATTGTGCTGGCGCCGGGCGTGGTGCCGCGCTCCAGCATGGCCGTCGAGCAGGCGCCGGCATTGGACGTGCTGGTGGTGGAGGACGTCGCCCTCAACCGCGAAGTCGCCCAGGCGTTGCTGGAGCGCGATGGTCATCGCGTGCAGCTCGCCGACGACGCCGAACCCGCGCTGGCGCTCACTGCCGGGCGGCGCTTCGACCTGATCCTGCTGGACATGCACCTGCCGGGGATGACCGGCCTCGACCTGTGCCGGGCGATCCGCGCGCAGCCGGCTGGGCTCAATGCGACCACGCCGATCCATGCCTTCACCGCCAGCGTGCAACCGGGCATGGTCCGCCGCTATTTCGAGGCCGGCATGCAGGGCGTGCTGGGCAAGCCCCTGCGCCTGGACGACCTGCGCCGCGCGCTGGCTGGCGTGGCCTGGGAACTGTTGCCCGAGGCGCTGGATAACGGCCCGCTGGACCGCCAGGTCCTCGATACCCACCGTCGCCTGCTGGGCGAGCACAAGCTGAACGAGCTGCTCGCCAGCCTGTGGAAGCTGCTGGATGAGCAATGGCCATTGCTGCTGGATGCGCTGCGCCAGGACGATGCGGTGGAGGCCGCCAGCCTGGCGCACCGGCTGGCGGGGAGCTGCCGGTCCATGGGCCTGCGCGGGTTGGGGGATGGCCTGGGCGAGCTGGAGGCGGCGGCGCTGGCGGGGAATTCGCTGGCTGATTGGACGCAAAAGCTGGAACAAGAGAGGGCGGTTGCCGCAGAACGTCTGAAGAGCGCTCTGGCGTAAGTTCGGGATGGCATCGATGCCATCGTGGGGCGCCTGACCTGTAGGAGCGAGCTTGCTCGCGAACCCGCCCAGCTTCGGACTCCCCGGGGAAAACCGTTCGCGAGCAAGCTCGCTCCTACGAAAATCAAAAACGCTGAAACCCCCGCGCAGCAAGCCCTGCACAAAATCCTTACATCTTTCTACAACTTCGATCCTGGCGAACAACCCCGTCTTACATCGCCTTCCAATAATCCGCTGGCATCCGTGCCCGAGCCACGGCCTCTGATTGATTGGAGATAACAATAATGATCCAACGTAGAGTTCCGCTCCGTCGCGCCCGCCGTTTCCCGGAGGTGCGCCATGTCTGAGCCGCAAGAGAAGATCCAGCTCACCCGCGCGCTGAAGAGCCGCCACATCTTCATGCTGTCGCTGGGCGGCGTGATCGGCACCGGCCTGTTCATGGGCTCGGGCGTGACCATCGGCTCCGGCGGTCCCATGGGCGCCATCCTCGCCTACCTGGTCGCGGGCCTCTTGATGTACCTGGTGATGGTCTGCCTGGGCGAGCTATCGGTGCAGATGCCCGTCTCCGGCTCCTTCCAGGCCCACGCCACGCGCTTCATCGGCCCGGCCACCGGGTTCATGATCGGCTGGGTCTACTGGATGAGCTGGGCCTCCACCGTGGGCCTCGAGTTCACTGCCGCCGGCATGCTGATGACCCGCTGGTTCCCCGAGGTGCCGATCTGGATCTGGTCGGGCTTCTTCGTGGTCGTGCTGTTCTCCCTCAACGCCCTGGCCACCCGCGCCTTCGGTGAGGCCGAGTACTGGTTCTCGGGCATCAAGGTCGCCGCCATCCTGGCCTTCATCGTGATCGGCCTGCTGGTGATCTTCGGCGCCATCCCGCTGAACAGCGGCGAGGCCGCGCCGGGCCTGCACAACCTGATGAGCGACGGTCTGTTCCCCAACGGCCTGTCCGCCGTGTTCGCGGTGATGATGACGGTGGTCTACGCCTTCCAGGGCTGCGAGATCATGGGCGTTGCCGCCGGCGAGACCGACCAGCCGGAAAAGAGCATCCCGCGCGCCGTGCGCAACGTGGTGTTCCGCGTGCTGATCTTCTACGTGCTGGCGATCGTCGTGCTGTCCTGCATCGTGCCGTGGAAGCAGGCCGGCCTGATGGAAAGCCCGTTCGTGCAGGTATTCGACATGGTCGGCATTCCCTATGCCGCCGACCTGATGAACTTCGTGATCCTCACCGCCATCCTGTCCGTGGGCAACTCCGGCCTGTATGCCTCCACGCGCATCCTCTGGGCCATGTCCAAGACCGGCATGGCGCCGCGCAAGCTGTCGAAACTCAGCGCCCGCGGCGTGCCGCTCTATGCGTTGCTGATCAGCCTCGCCTTCGCCCTGCTGTCGCTGCTCACCAGCATCGTCGCCGCCGACACTCTGTTCATGGTGCTGATGGCGGTGAGCGGGATGTCCGGCACCGTCACCTGGATCGTCATCGCCTACGCCCAGTACCGCTTCCGCCGCGAGCACATGGCCAAGGGCGGCACCGTGGCCGACCTGAAGTACGCCGCGCCGCTGTTCCCGCTGATCCCGCTGGCGTGCATCGCGATCTGCTGCTCGCTGTTCGTGTTCCTCGCCCTGGACCCGACCCAGCGCCCATCGCTGTACTGGGGCTTCGGCTTCATGGCGGCCTGCTACCTAGCGTACTACCTGCTCAAGCGCAAGCGTGGGCAGGTGTTGATGGACGAGGCGGTGCCGAGCATCGGTTGAGTCTGCCTTTGCATCACACCGGGCCCCGCATTGCGGGGCTTTTTTATTGGGTAGGGCAGGTGTAGGAGCCGACCCTGCTCGCGACCCTGCCCAGCGCCGGAGCTGCCGGGAATTAATCGCGGACAGAGTCCGCTCCTACGCTCGCCGCTGACGTGGGAGCGGACTTTGTCCGCGAAAGCCCGCAGGGCCGTTTGTTCGAAGTTGTAACAGGCTTTCGGGGGGAACCATGAGAAACCCCCTCAGGCCCCGCGTCGCGCGGCCTTCCCGTCGATGGACAGGGCGTTACAAGCCACCCATTCGGGTGGATTGCCGGCTTGCTGAACAAGTGTTTAGTATTGGCTCCAACGCTTCATCCGCCTCAGCGAACGACTACAAGAACGAGGGCAGCATGACTCAGCCATCCCCGCTCAGCCGGGTCCAGGACGGCATTGCCTGGATCACCCTGAACCGTCCCGAGCAGCGCAACGCGCTGGACATCCCGACGCTTAAGAACCTGCACGCCCTGCTCGACGCCCATGAGACCGACCCGGCGGTGCGCGTCATCGTGCTCACCGGCCAGGGCCGCAGCTTCTGCGCCGGCGCCGACCTCGCCGAATGGGCCGAGGCCGAAGCCCGTGGCGAGCTGGAAACCTACGGCTGGACCGAAACCGCCCATGCCCTGATGCGTCGCCTGCACAGCCTGGACAAGCCGACCATCGCCGCCGTCAACGGCACCGCCGTCGGCGCCGGGATGGACCTGACCCTGTGCTGCGACTTCCGCGTCGTCGGCGCCTCAGCGCGCTTCAAGGCCGGCTACACCGGCATGGCCTACTGCCCGGACGCCGGCGCCAGCTGGCACCTGCCGCGCCTGATCGGCAGCGAAGCGGCCAAGCGCCTGCTGTTCCTCGACGAGCTGTGGAACGCCGAGCGCGCCCTGAACGCCGGGCTGGTCAGCGAAGTGGTCGCCGATGAACAACTGCTGGAGCACGTCGGCGAATTCGCCGCGCGCCTGGCCGCCGGCCCGACCTTCGCCTTCGCCCAGACCAAGCGCCTGATGCGCGACGGTGCCGCCCGCACCCTGGCCCAGCAGCTGGAGGCCGAACAGGCCGCCGGCCTGCTCTGCGGCCGCAGCGAAGATGCCGCCGAGGCGCTGCGCGCCGTGGCCGAGAAACGCTCCCCCCAATTCAAAGGCCGCTGACGGCTGCAGGTGATGTGATGGACTTCCAACTGACCCAGGAACAGGAAATGCTCGTCGAGGCGGTCAAGGCCTTCGTCGAGAAAGAGCTGCTGCCCTACGAGGAAGAAGTGGACCGCGCCGACGCGGTATCCCCGGAGCTGGCCGCGCAGATTCGCGGCAAGGCCCTGGCCGCCGGCTTCTACGCCTTCAACATGCCCGAGGAAGTGGGCGGCGGCGGCCTGGACTACCTGTCCCAGGCGCTGGTCGAGCGCGAGCTGTCCAAGGTCTCCTGGGCGCTGCACGTGTTCGTCGCGCGTCCCTCGAAGATCCTCATGGCCTGCAAGGGCCAGCAGATCCAGGACTACCTGCTGCCGGTGGTGCAGGGCGAGAAGATCGACTGCTTCGCCCTCACCGAGCCGGGCGCCGGTTCCGACGCCAACTCGATCAAGACCCGCGCCGTGCGTGACGGCGAGGACTTCGTGATCAACGGCTCCAAGCACTTCATCAGCCACGCCGGCCACGCCGACTTCGCCATCGTCTTCGCGGTGACCGACACCTTCGAGCGCAACGGCAAGAAGCGCAACGCCGTGACCGCCTTCCTGGTGGACAAGGGCACCGCCGGCATGACCGTGCGCCGTGGCCCGAAATGCGTGAGCAACAAGGGCTACCACACCTACGAGATCTTCTTCGACGACTGCCGCGTGCCGGCCTCCCAGGTCCTGGGCGAAGTCGACAAGGGCTGGGAAGTGGCCAACGCCTGGCTCACCGCCGGCCGCGTGATGGTCGCCGCCAACTGCGTCGGCCAGGCCCAGCGCGCGCTGGACCTGGCGCTGCAGTGGTCGGCCGACCGCAAGCAGTTCGGTCAGGCCATCGGCAGCTACCAGGGCATCTCCTTCAAGCTCGCCGACATGGCCACGCAGATCCGCGCCGCCGAGCTGATGACCCTGCACACCGCCTGGAAGATGGACCGCGGCAGCATGACCGACGGTGAGGCCGGCATGGCCAAGCTGTTCGCCAGCGAAGTGCTGGGCAAGGTGGCCGACGAGACCGTGCAGATCTTCGGCGGCATGGGCCTGATGGACGAAGGTCCGGTGGAGCGCATCTGGCGCAACGCGCGCATCGAGCGCATCTGGGAAGGCACTTCGGAAATCCAGCGCCACATCATTTCCCGCGAACTGCTGCGGCCGCTGCTGCGCTGAGGTACTGGCGATGAAACGCGAAAACCTCCAGCGCCTGCTGGCGCCCCGGCACCTGGCCTTCATCGGCGGCCGCAGCATGGCGCGCGCGCTCAAGCGCTGCGCCGAAGGCGGCTTCGCCGGCCAGATGTGGCTGGTCAACCCGCAATACGACGAACTCGAAGGCGTGCCCTGTGTGCGCAGCGTCGCCGAGCTGCCCGAAGGCCCCGACGCGGTGTTCGTCGCCACCAACCGCGACCTGACCGTGCAGGCCGTGGCCGAACTGGCCGCGAAAGACGCCGGCGGCGCCATCTGCTACGCCTCCGGCTTCGCCGAGACCGGCGCCGAGGGCGAAGCGCTGCAGCGCCGCCTGCTCGCCAGCGCCGGCGACATGGCCCTGCTCGGCCCGAACTGCTACGGCCTGCTCGACTACCTGCACGGCTCCGCGCTGTGGCCGGTGGCCCACGGTGGGCACATTGTCGAGAAGGGCGTGGCGGTGCTGACCCAGAGCGGCAACTTCGCCTACAACCTGTCCATGAGCGACCGCTCGCTGCCCATCGCCTACATGGCCTCGGTGGGCAACCAGGCGCAGCTGGGCGTGGCCGAGCTGATGGACGTGCTGCTCGACGAGCCGCGCGTCACCGCCATCGGCTTGCACCTGGAAGGCCTGAAGAACGTTCCCGGCTTCGCCCGCGCCGCCTACAAGGCGCTGCAGAAAGGCATCCCGGTGATCGCCCTGAAGACCGGCGTGTCCGAGATCGGCGCCGAGCTCGCGCTCAGCCACACCAGCTCCCTGGCTGGCTCCGATGCGCTGTACGACGCGTTGTTCGACCGCCTCGGGGTGATCCGCGTCAGCGGCCCGGTGAGCTTCATCGAAACCCTCAAGGCGGCCGCCTGCGGCAACCTGCCGGCCGGGCCGAGCCTGGCTGCGCTGGCCTGCTCCGGCGGTGACGCCGGGCTCATCGCCGACTATGCCGAACGCAACGGCCTGAGCCTGCCCAGGCTGGTCGACGCGCAGCGCGCCGAGCTGGCCCAGGTGCTGCCGGACTACGCCAACATCGCCAACCCACTGGATTTCACCACCGCTATCTGGGGCGACGGCCCGGCGCTGGAGCGCATGCTCGACAGCGCCCTGCAGACAGAAGCCGATGCCGCTTTGCTGGTGCTGGACTACCCCGGCGAAGAGACCGGCGAGCGCCCGCAGTGCGACCTGCTGCTGGAGCTTTACTGCGCCGCGCTGGCGCGCCACGGCAAGGTCGGCTTCATCGCCTCCGCTTTGCCGGAGCTGCTGCCCAAGCATGCCCGCGAATTGCTGCACTCCCACGGCGTCGCCGCGCTGCAGGGTGTCGAAGACGGTCTCGCCGCCTGGGGCCGCATCGCCCATTACCGCCGGCGCCGCGAAGCACTGCTGGCCCGCGGTGAAGCCGCGCTGGTGCCGCTCTGCCCGCAGGCCCTCGACGGCGAAGGCCGGTTGCTGGACGAGTGGAATTCCAAGCAGGCGTTGAAACCCTTCGGCCTGCCGCTGCCGCGCGCTGCGCTGAGCACGCCGACGCAAGCCCGCGAAGCGGCCGCCGACGTCGGTTTCCCGTTGGCGCTGAAAGTGGTCAGCGCGCAGCTGCCGCACAAGACCGAGGCTGGAGGCGTGGCGCTCAACCTGCGCAACGAGGCGGCGCTGGAAGCCGCGCTGTTCGACATGCGCGAGAACATCGCCCGCCACGCGCCGGATGTGCCCTTCGACCAGGTGCTGCTGGAGAGCATGGCGAATCCGCCGCTGGCCGAGCTGATCGTCGGTATCAAGCGCGAGAACGGCTTCGGGCTGGCACTGGTGCTGGGTGCCGGCGGCATCCTCGTCGAACTGCTCAAGGACAGCCGCAGCCTGCTGCTGCCGACCACCGACGCGGCGATCCGCGATGCCCTGCTGAGCCTGCGCAGCGCGCCGCTGCTCACCGGCTTCCGTGGCCGCCCGGCGGTGAACCTGGAGGCGCTGGTGGAAGCGATCCGCGCCGTGGCCGACTACGCCTGCGAGCACGTGGACAACCTGCTGGAACTGGACGTGAACCCGCTGCTGGCGGACGCCGAAGGCGCCGTGGCGGTGGATGCGCTGATCCGTACCGCCGAAGGAACGCACAAGGTCAAGCCATAGCCTTGGGGAGCAACCTCATGCAAGAGAACAAGAACCTCACCGGCGGCCAGGCCCTGGTCCGCCTGCTGGCCAACTACGGCGTCGACACCGTGTTCGGCATTCCCGGCGTACACACCCTGGAGCTTTACCGTGGCCTGCCCGGCAGCGGCATCCGCCACGTGCTGACCCGCCATGAGCAGGGCGCCGGCTTCATGGCCGATGGCTATGCGCGCGTCAGCGGCAAGCCGGGCGTAGCCTTCATCATTACCGGCCCGGGGGTGACCAACGCCGCCACCGCCATCGGCCAGGCCTACGCCGACTCCATCCCGATGCTGGTGATTTCCAGCGTCAACCACACCGCCAGCCTGGGCAAGGGCTGGGGCTGCCTGCACGAGACCCAGGACCAGCGCGCCATGACCGCGCCGATCACCGCGTTCTCCGCCGTTGCCCTGACTCCGGAAGACCTGCCCGAGCTGATTGCCCGCGCCTACGCCGTGTTCGACAGCGAGCGCCCGCGCCCGGTGCATATCTCCGTGCCGCTGGACGTGCTGGCCGCGCCCATTGCCCGCGACTGGACCCACGACGTGGTACGCCGCGCCGGTCGTGGCCAACCCAGCGCCGATGCGCTGAAGCAGGCTGTGGATAAGTTCAAGGCGGCCCAGCGCCCGATGATCATCGCCGGCGGCGGCGCGCTGCATGCCGCCGACGCCCTGGCCGCCCTGAGCGAACGCCTGGCCGCACCGCTGTTCACCAGCGTCGCCGGCAAGGGCCTGCTGGCGCCGGAAGCGCCGCTGTCCGCCGGCGCCACCCTGTGCACCCAGGCCGGTTGGGACATGATCGCCGAGGCCGACGTGGTCCTGGCCATCGGCACCGAAATGGCCGACACCGATTACTGGCGCGACCGCCTGCCGGTCACCGGCGAGGTGATCCGCGTCGATGTCGACTCGCGCAAGTTCAACGACTTCTACCCGAGCGCCGTGGCGCTGCTGGGCGACTCCAAGGCCACCGCCGAGGCGCTGCTCGCCGCGCTGCCGAGCGCGCCCCGCGACGCGGCGAAAGCACAATCGCGCATCGCCGAGCTGCGTGCGCAGATCGACGCCGGCCACGCGCCGCTGCAACGCATCCACCAGTCGATCCTGCAGCGCATCGCCAAGGTCCTGCCGGACAACGCCTTCATCGCCAGCGACATGACCCAGCTGGCCTACACCGCCAACTACCTCTACCCGAGCAAGGCGCCGCGCGGCTGGCTGCATCCCACCGGCTACGGCACCCTCGGCTACGGCGTGCCCGCCGGCATCGGCGCCAAGTTCGGCGCGCCGGAGCGTCCGGGCCTGGTGCTGGTCGGCGACGGTGGCTTCCTCTACACCGCCCAGGAGCTGGCCACCGCCACCGAGGAGCTGGACAGCCCGCTGGTGGTGCTGCTGTGGAACAACGACGCGCTGGGGCAGATCCGCGACGACATGATCGGCCTGGACATCGAGCCCATCGGCGTGCTGCCGCGCAACCCGGACTTCGCCTTGCTGGGCCGCGCCTACGGCTGCGAGATGCGCGAGCCGCAAAGCCTGGACGAACTGGAGCGCGACCTGCGCGAAGGCTTCGCCCATCCGGGCGTGACCCTGATCGAGCTGAAACACGCCTGCGCCAAGTAGGTCCGTCGCACCCGCCGGGGCCGTGCAGGCTCCGGCGCGGTCACTGAGCATTTCGAGCCGGCCGCCGCCTGGGCGGGCAGGCTCCAAGGAGATTCCCATGCGCTATTCCAACTTCACCCAACGCATCGCCGGCGACGGCGCCGCCGCCTGGGACATCCACTATCGTGCCCTGGCGCGCATGGAGAAGGGCGACGACATCCTCCTGCTGTCCGTGGGCGACCCTGACTTCGACACCCCGGTGCCCATCGTGCAGTCGGCCATCGACAGCCTGCTGGCCGGCAACACCCACTACGCCGACGTGCGCGGCAAGCGCTCGCTGCGCGAAGCCATCGCCCGCCGCCACACCCAGCGCAGCGGCCAGGCCGTCACCGCCGATGAAGTGGTCGTGCTGGCCGGCGCCCAGTGCGCGCTCTATGCCGTGGCGCAGTGCGTACTCAACCCGGGTGACGAGGTGATAGTCGCCGAGCCGATGTACGTCACCTACGAAGCGGTGTTCGGTGCCTGCGGCGCCAAGGTCATCCCGGTATCGGTGCGTTCCGAGCACGGCTTCCGCGTGCAGGCCGAGGACGTCGCTGCGCTGATCACTCCGCGCACCCGTGCGCTGGCGATCAACAGCCCGCACAACCCCTCCGGCGCGAGCCTGCCTCGGGCCACCTGGGAAAAGCTCGCCGAGCTGTGCGTGAACAACGACCTGTGGATGATTTCCGACGAGGTCTACAGCGAGCTGCTGTTCGACGGCGAACACATCAGCCCCGCCAGCCTGCCGGGCATGGCCGAGCGCACCGCGACCCTCAACAGCCTGTCGAAATCCCACGCCATGACCGGCTGGCGCGTGGGCTGGGTGGTTGGCCCGCGCGAACTCTGTGCACACCTGGAAAACCTCGCCCTGTGCATGCTCTACGGCTCACCGGACTTCATCCAGGACGCCGCCTGCACCGCGCTGGAAGCCAAGCTCCCGGAACTGGCAGCCATGCGCGAGGCCTACCGCCAGCGCCGCGACCTGGTGCTCGACTGCCTCGCCGATTGCGTCGGCGTGCGCGCCCTGCGCCCGGACGGCGGCATGTTCGTGATGGTGGACATCCGCGCTACCGGGCTCTCCGCCCAGGACTTCGCCGATGTGCTGCTGGACCGTCACGGCGTCTCCGTGCTGGCCGGCGAAGCCTTCGGCCCCAGCGCCGCCGGGCACATCCGCCTCGGCCTGGTGCTCGGCGCCGAGCCGCTGCGCGAAGCCTGCCGCCGTATTGCCCTGTGCGCTGCTGAACTGCTGAAGGAAAAACGCTATGCATGACCGCACGCAGCTCTACATCGACGGCGCCTGGGTGGCGCCGCAGGGGCAGGGCGTGGCCGAGGTGCAGAACCCGGCCACCGAAGAAGCCATCGGCCGCGTGCCGCTGGGCGGCGAAGCCGACGTGAACCGCGCAGTGGACGCCGCGCGTCGGGCTTTCCCGGCGTGGTCGCAGACGCCGTCCCATGTGCGCGCCGGCTACATCCGCGCCCTCGCCGAACAACTGAAGAACCGCGCCGACGAAATGGCCGCGCTGATCACCGCCGAGCTGGGCATGCCGGTTCAATGGTGCCGCATGGTGCAGGTCGACGGCCCGATCGAGGGCCTGGAAAGCTACGCCGGGATGGCGGCGCACATGGATGAAGTGCGCGAGGTCGGCAACTCGCTGGTGGTGAAGGAAGCGGTGGGCGTTTGCGCCTTCATCAACCCCTGGAACTACCCGCTGCACCAACTGATCGGCAAGCTCGCCCCGGCCCTGGCCGCCGGTTGCACCGTGGTGGTCAAGCCGAGCCAGGACACCCCGCTGCACGCCTTCCTGCTGGCCGACATGGTCCACGCCATCGGTCTGCCGGCTGGCGTGTTCAACCTGATCAGCGGCCCCGGCTCCAAGGTCGGCGAAGCGCTGGCGCGGCATCCGGATGTGGATATGGTGTCGTTCACCGGCTCCACCGGCGCGGGCGTCAAGGTCTCCGAAGCCGCCGCGCCGACGGTCAAGCGCGTGTGCCTGGAGCTGGGCGGCAAGTCGCCCTTCCTGATCACCGCCGAGGCCGACCTGGCGACCGCCGTGCGCCACGGCGTGCAGGACGTGATGATCAACTCCGGGCAGACCTGCACGGCGTTGACCCGCATGCTGCTGCCCGCAAGCCGCTACGACGAAGCCGTGGAGATCGCTCGCGCAGAAGCCCTCTCGCTGAAGATGGGCGACCCGCTGGACGCCGACAGCTTCCTTGGCCCGATGTGCTCGGCTGGCCAGCGCCGCACCGTGCTCGACTACATCCGCGTCGGGCAGGATGAGGGCGCGCAGCTGGTCTGCGGCGGCGCCGAACGGCCTGCGCATCTGGAGCGCGGGCATTATGTGCAACCGACGATCTTCGCCGGCGTGACCAACCGGATGCGCATCGCCCGCGAGGAAATCTTCGGCCCGGTGCTGTGCCTGATTCCCTATGCCGATGAGGCCGAGGCGATTGCCATCGCCAACGACTCGCCGTTTGGCCTGTCCAGCGCCGTGTGGGCAGGCGACCGCGAAGATGGCCTGCGCCTCGCCCGGCAGATGCGCGCCGGCCAATGTTTCGTCAACGGTGGCGCCTTCAACTATCGTGCGCCTTTCGGTGGCTACAAGCAGTCCGGCAACGGCCGCGAATGGGGCGAGCAGGGCTTGCACGAGTTCGTCGAGCTCAAGGCCATTCAACTCTGAGCGACTGAAGAGCACCCTCTCCCCAGCCCTCGGCTTTGGCATCCTGCGTCTCTCTACCTCCTGCATCCATGCAGTCGTCTCCCGCCAGCGGGAGAGGGAGCCGTTCGGAGTTTCCGGATGGAAGGGAGTTGGCCGGCGAGCACGGGAGTTCCCGTTCGCACCGGACAGTCCCCTCTCCCTTCAGGGAGAGGGTTAGGGAGAGGGCAACGCCCAGCGCCAATACCCGACCATTCAGGACCCGACATGAACGTACTGATCGTCCACGCCCACAACGAGCCGCAATCCTTCAGCACCGCGCTCTACCAGCTCGCCGAGGAAACCCTGCGCGGCCAGGGCCATGAGGTGCAGGTCTCCGACCTCTACGCGATGAACTGGAACCCGGTGGCCAGCGCCGCCGACTTCGGTGCCCGCGCCAACCCCGAGTACCTGGTCTATGCCCTGGAACAGCGCGAAGGCGCCAAGGCCAAGACCATCGCCGCCGACATCCAGGCCGAGCTGGACAAGCTGCTCTGGGCGGACCTGGTGATCTTCAACTTCCCGATCTACTGGTTCTCCGCGCCGGCCATCCTCAAGGGCTGGTTCGACCGCGTGCTGGTCTCGGGCATCTGCTACGGCGGCAAGCGCTTCTACGACCAGGGCGGCCTGGCCGGCAAGAAGGCGCTGGTCAGCGTGACCCTCGGCGGACGCGACCACATGTTCGGCGAAGGTGCCATCCACGGCCCGCTGGAAGACATGCTGCGGCCGATCCTGCGCGGCACCCTGGCCTACACCGGCATGAGCGTGCTGCCGCCCTTCGTGGCCTGGCACGTGCCCTATATCAGCAACGACGCGCGCGTGGACTTCCTGCGCCAGTACCAGGATCGCCTGCAGAATCTGGAGAACGACCAGCCGCTGGAGTTTGTACGCCTGGACCAATTCGACGAGCGCCTCTACCCGCTCCCGCGCTAAACGCTCCTACAAGTTCTGCCTTGTGCCCGGTGTAATGGCTCGCGCTTGGCAATCAGCTGGCCAGCAACGAAAAAGGGCGGCCATCCGCAGATGGCCGCCCCAGGAGAAAAAGTCAGTCGCTGCAGCGGATATGCGCGGGGGAGAAGGCCGTCGATGGGTGTATCGGCGGCCGTACGATGAGCCTGGTATGCCCAACGTTGCTGCAGCGACTTGTCCGGCACTATACGTGGTAACAATCGGCAAAAAACGACCCTATACTGCGATTCAGTTTTGCGGCGCGGACAACAATGGTTGTCGTCTCCTACAGGCGCCTACGATAAGATCAACAGGCAGGGGGAAGCATGGACGTACTTCACGCGATGCGGGCATTCGTCCGGGTGGTGGATGCCGGCAGTTTCACCGCTGCTGCCAACGCCCTGGGGCTATCCACAGCCCAGGTCTCTCGCGTGGTCTCCGACCTCGAAGCCCAGCTTGAGGCGCGCCTGCTGCACCGCACCACAAGACGCCTGGCGCTGACCGAAACCGGCGAGCGCTACCTGCTGCGCTGCCGGGAAATCCTCGCGGATGTCGAAGAAGCCGAAGCCGAGGCCAGCGGCGCGCATCTCAAGCCGCGGGGCCGCCTGCGCGTACATTCGCTGACCGGCCTGGGCCAGCAGCACCTGATCCCGCTGATCTCCCGCTACTGCGAGTCCTTCCCCGAGGTCTACATCGAGCTGACCCTGGCCCAGCGCCAGCCGGACATTCTCGAGGAAGGCCAGGACGTGGTGATCACCCGCGACCGCGAGCTGCCCGACTCCGAGTTCGTCGCCCAGACCCTGGGCACCATCTACAGCGTGCTCTGCGCCAGCCCCGATTACCTCAAGCGGCGCGGCACCCCGACCAGCGTCGCCGACCTGCACCAGCACCAGTGCCTGCGCCTGCAGGACCCGACCTTCCCCGAGGGCTGGGCCTTCGAGGAGGGCAACGAGGAAAGCGTGATCCGCCCGCGCGACACCTTCATGGTCAATGTCGCCGAAGCGCTGACCGGGGCCGCCGCCGCCGGCATGGGCATCTGCCTGCTGCCCAGCTACGTCGCCGCGCCAGCATTGCGCCGCCGTTCGCTGGTACGCGTGCTGCCCGGTCACAGCCTGCATGTGCGGCAGATCTATGCGCTGTACCCGTCGCGGCGCTTCCTCGACGCGAAGATCCGAACCTGGGTCGAGTTCCTCAAGGCGGAACTGCCCCGGGTCTTCGAGGACGATGAAGCAGCGCTCAACGATCCCGTCAACTGGGCGTAAGGCAAAGGGCTAGCGTGGCGGATCGTCGCAGCTGCTCTATGTCGGCATTCTCGGACGATCGACGGGGATTGTTGCTTTTTAGGCAATGCTTTGTTGGTTAGCTAGCTATTTTTCGATCCACTGTTGCGCCGTAACCTTTCTTCAACCCCGCCCAATCGGGTGTTCAGAAAGGATCACCGTCATGTCCCGTTCGCTTTATGTTGCTGCCCTGCTGTCCGTCTGCTCGCTGTCCTTCACCCAGCTGAGCTTCGCCGAAGAATCGCGCCTGATGACCAACAAGATGGTCAAGGCCAACGAAGCCGTGATTGCCCAGCAGCAGGCCCAGTCCGCCGAGCAGACCGCCAAGGCCGCCGCTGGCAGCAACGCCGATTCCTGATCGGCCGCTTCCCCCGGGAGGCCCGGAGCGTGAGCCGGGCTTCTCAACACCTTGCGCCGCATAAGACATGCGGCGTTTTTTTTGCCTGCGCTTCTTGCCGCTCGTCGCACTTTTACAAAAGCTGCAACAGTCTTTCCCTGGCAGCGCTCTGTATCCCTGTCCGTTCGGTCAATATACTTGACCCAACAGCGCGGCTTTCGAGCGGCGCCGTTCCCGGCCTCACTGCCGGCAAGCTTCCCGACGTCGATTCTTGATTGCTCCAGATCGACGTCCGTCTCAAGGCCGCTGCTTTCAGCGGCCTTTTTTTATGCCCGTGGAAAAGCGGTGGTAGGCTGAGCCCATTGCGCGCCGCAGCGCGGATTCGACAAGGATGCCGAGATGACCACTGACAATCCCTTCGCGACACCCCATGCGCCCCTCACTGCTCCCGCTGCCGTTGCGAGTTCGGCTGGCAGGCAGCCCCTGCTGTTCGTCGTCGCCATGACAGTCGCGGCAGCGCTGCTGTTCTTCGGCAGCAATGCCGTGCAGTGGATCGCTGACCTGGGCAGCTATCGCGAGCGCCTGCCGCAGTATCTGCCGACGATGCTGGCGAGCTGGCTGGGCGGGCTGCTCCTGTATGCAGCCGCGGTCCTGCTGCTGGTGCATTACCTGCGCGAGCGCCAGGGCATCCTGCGCTTCCAGCCGCAGGCCGGGTTGCTGGCGGGCTTCGGCGTGGCCTATCTGATTGCCACCCTGGTCGTGAGCACTCTGGTGTCCTACCTGAGCGTGTCGTTCTATCAATGGGCGTTCGAGCAGGACACCCGGACCCTCTGGATGATTCTCTACGGCCAGGCCAACTCGCTGATCAACCTGACACTGGGTTGCCTGCTGCCGCTGTGGCTGGTGCTGCTTGTGGGACGCTCGCGCTCCGAGCGGTTGGCGCCGGGGCAAGGCTTCGCCCTGCCGTCCTGGCAGGTGGCGTTGGGCGTGGCGCTTACCTTCACCGCATTGATCTACAAGCTGCTCGCCGCGCTCAGCTACGGGGCTCTCTACCTATACAGCGGCGCGGATGGTTGGCAGTCGGTCCTGCTGCTGTCGAGTTGTGCGCTGCCGTTTGCCATCGTCATGGCGGCTGTGCAGACACGCCTGCCGCCGCAGCTGTCGCGCTTTGCCGCCGGCCAGGTGCTGGCATGCGCGGCGATCCTGCTGGTGATGTGGTCGGTGGCGATCGTGCTGGTTTCGATCCTGGTGGCCTTCGCCGCCTACAGCTCGCTGAATTCCAGTAGCCTGCCGCTTTACCTGCTGCCGCCGGCGATCCTGCTGCTGGCGCTGCTCTGGCCGCTGGCGCGCTGGTGCACCGGCTGGTTCTTCGCCGAACAGCTGGTTCAGTCCTCGGCCAGGTAATCCCCGCGGCTCAGCCCATGGCGCTGCATCTTCTCGTTGAGGGTGCGGCGCGGCAGGCCGAGCAGTTCCATCACCGCCTTGATGTCGCCCTTGCATTGGCCCAGGGCCTGGCGGATGCACTGCGCCTCGTAGGCTTCCATGCGTTCGAACAGGCCGTTGGCGGCGGGCTCTTCCGGGAGTTCCGCACGGTCCAGGCCGAGCACGTGGCGTTCGGCCGCGTTGGCCAGCTCGCGGACGTTGCCCGGCCAGTCGTGGGCAAGCAGCCGTGCCAGCTCAGTTGCGGATAGCGGTGCGACTTCGCGGCCGAACTTCTCGCTGGCCAGCAGCGCGTAGTGCTCGAACAGCAGCGGGATGTCCTCGCGGCGTTCGCGCAGCGGCGGCAGGCGCAGCTCGGCGACGTTCAGGCGATACACCAGGTCCTCGCGGAAGCGTCCGGCGCGAGCCTCTTCCAGCAGGTCCGGCTTGGTCGCGGCGATGACCCGCAGGTCGACCTTGATGCTCTGGTTCGAGCCCAGGCGTTCCAGCTGCTGCTCCTGCAGCACACGCAGCAGCTTCACCTGCTGGGCCAGCGGCATGCTCTCGATCTCGTCGAGGAACAGGCTGCCGCCGTTGGAATGCTCCAGCTTGCCGATGCGCTTGCCCTGGGCGCCGGTGAAGGCGCCGCTTTCGTGGCCGAACAGTTCGGTCTCGAACAGTTGCTCGGGGATCGCCGCGCAGTTCAGCGCGACGAAGGGCTTGCCGGCGCGCGGGCCGAAGTCGTGCAGGCAGCGCGCGACCAGCTCCTTGCCGCTGCCGGTGTCGCCGCGGATCAGCACGTTCACCGGCGTGCCGGCCAGCGCCATGATCTGCCGGCGCAGGGTTTCCATGGGCCGCGAGACGC
The DNA here is from genome assembly GCF_022380625.1 of Pseudomonas sp. DP-17. Classification (NCBI taxonomy): domain Bacteria; kingdom Pseudomonadati; phylum Pseudomonadota; class Gammaproteobacteria; order Pseudomonadales; family Pseudomonadaceae; genus Pseudomonas; species Pseudomonas sp. DP-17. Next base: position 122,177 of record NZ_JAKSXG010000008.1, on the reverse strand, counting down.
CGAGCAGGCGCGATTCGATCTGGTCCTTGAGCGCCGCCTGTTCGCGCAGCTGGCGGTTCTCCTGCACCAGCCGGCGTTTCTCCAGGGCGCGGCGCAGGCTGTCGAGCAGGCGTTCGGGGGTGAAGGGTTTCTCGATGAAGTCGTAGGCGCCCTGGCGCATCGCCTGCACCGCCATGGGTACGTCGCCATGGCCGGTGACCATGATCACCGGCAGGTCACGGTCGATCTGCTGCAGGCGCTCGAGCAGCGCCAGGCCGTCGGTGCCGGGCATGCGCACATCGCTGATGACCACGCCGGGCAGCTCGCGGGAGACGCTTTTCAGGCACTCATCGGCGCTGCTGCACAGGCGCACCTCGAAGCCGGAGAGTTGCAGCCACTGCTGCACGGCGTCGCGGATGGCGGCTTCGTCGTCGACGAAGAGGATGGTCTCGCTCATGGTCTTCTTTCTTCGCTGGCGGCCGGCAGGCTCAGGCGGAACACCGCGCCGCCGGTGGGCTGGTTGGCGGCGCCGAGGCGCCCGCCGAGTTCGTGGACGATGCCATAGGATACCGCCAGCCCCAGGCCCAGTCCTTCGCCCACCGGCTTGGTGGTGAAGAAGGGGTCGAAGACGCTGGCCAGGTGTTCGTCGTCGATGCCCGGGCCGTTGTCGGCCACCTCCAGGCACCATTGGTCGTCTTCGCGGCGCAGGGTCAGCTCGATGCGTGGCCGGTCACTGCTGGCCACCGCGTCCAGGGCATTACGGATCAGGTTGACCAGCACCTGTTCCAGGCGGATCGCGTCGCCCAGCACACAGGCGGGCAGGTCGAGGTGCTGATGGATCTCCACGCCCTCGCTGCGGATGCGCACGGCCAGCAGCTGCAGCGCCTGTTCGATGACGTGGCCCAGCTCGATGCGCTCGCGCAGGCCGCCGGGTGTCTTGCGGGCGAAGGTCTTCAGGTGGCCGGTGAGCGCGGCCATGCGTTCGAGCAGTTCATCCACGCGCACCAGCGCGGCGCGGGCGTCGTCCTGGCGGCCGGCGTCGAGCAGCAGGCGTACGCTGGCCAGCTGCATGCGCTGGGCGGTGAGCGGCTGGTTGATCTCATGGGCCAGCGCGGCGGACATCTGCCCCAGCGCGGCCAGCTTGGCGGCCTGTACCAGCCCATCCTGGGCGGTGCGCAGGGCGGCGGTGCGCTGTTCGACCAGACGCTCCAGCTCTTCCTGATTGCGCTGGCGCAGGCGGGCGAGGCGGCGGCGCTGTTGCAGCCAGAGCACGAGGAACACCAGCGCCAGCCAGACGCCGGCGGCGGCCAGCCGCGCACTGGTGACGTCGGACTGCACGCCGTGGGGATTGCGCAGCAGGTGCAGGGTCCACTCGTCTTCCGGCAGACCGACCGATTGCCAGAGGTAGTCGCCGCTGATGTCCTGGCCATCGACGCGGACCATGCGCGCGTGTTCGCCGAGGGTTTCCAGCGTCCGGTGCGGCAGCGCGCTGAGCGGCTGCTTGTGGTACTGGCGGGTGTCGGCCATCTCGGCGCGGGCCACGGCGTCCAGCGGCATCAGTTCGCGGTAGCGCCAGCGCGGGTGGTTGGCGAGGAACACCACGCCCTTGCTGTCGCTCACCAGCACCACGTCCGGGGTCTGGCTCCACTGGCGTTCGAGGTCGGGGAACTCCAGCTTGACCACGATGGCGCCGAGGAAACGGCCGTCGTCGTCGCGCAGCGCGTTGGACAGGAAGTAGCCGGGAATGCCGCTGGTCACGCCGACCGCGTAGAAGCGTCCGGCGCCCTGGGCAATGGTCTGGCGGAAGTAGGGGCGGAAGCCGTAGTTGTGACCGACGTAGCTGACCGGCAGGTTCCAGTTGCTGGCGGCCACCGCAAGGCCGGTGTGGTCCAGCAGCTCCAGGGTCGAGGAGCGCGCCGCGCCGTTGATTTCCTGCAACTTGAGGTTGAGCCGGTGCTGCAGCTCGCCGGTCACCGGGCCACGCATGGCTGCACGCAGTTCCGGGTCCAGTGCCAGCACGGCGGGGAGGCTGCGGAAGCGCTCGATCAGGGTGTGCAGGGAGTTGGCGTAGAGGCCGAGCTGTTCATGGGCCGCTTCCGCTTCGGCGAGCAGGGCACGGTGCCGCGCCTTCTCGCCCGCCCAGAACACCGACAGCACCAGCCCGGCCAGCAGGAGCAGGCAGATCAGCAGCAGGCGCAGGGGGCGGGTAGGCGACATGTTCGACGGGGTTCGACCAATGGTCGGCGACAATAGCACGTCTTCTGGCTGGTCCGGCGCCCCGCCGCCTCGCTACACTGCCGGCATCCCGATGGAGAGCTCCGATGCAGTTGTCGTCCTGGACCCACGAAGGGTCCGCCGGTTTCACCCTGCGCGGCTGGCGCAGCGAGCCCAGTGGCAAGCCGCTGCTGCACTTCCTGCATGGCAACGGCTTCTGCGGCCGTGCCTACGAGCCGATGCTGAAAATCCTGGCGGAGGATTTCGACCTCTGGCTGTGCGACGTCCAGGGCCATGGCGACAGCGACCACGGCGGGCGCTTCCACGGCTGGAACCGCAACGCGGAGATGGCGGTGGAAGCCTTCCAGGCGGGCAGCAAGATGTTCGGTGACGTGCCGCATTACGCCGCCGGGCACAGTTTTGGTGGCGTGCTCAGCAGCCTGATCCTCGGTCGTCATCCCGCGCTGTTCCGTCGTGCCGTGCTGCTCGACCCGGTGCTCTTCACCCCGGCGATGATCGGCGTGATGGCGCTCTCCGAAGTGCTCGGCCTGCACAAGCGCCGCACCATGGTGCAGAAGGCGCGCTCGCGGCGCAGCCAGTGGCCGGACCGCGAGGCGGCCTACGCCGGCCTGCACGGTCGCGGCATCTTCAAGGGTTGGACAGACGACGCGCTCTGGGCCTACGTGGAGCACGCGATGAAACGCACCGAGGCCGGCGTCGAGCTGAAATGCCGGCCCAGCCGCGAGGCGGAAATCTTCAGCTCCTTCCCCAAGCGCCTGTGGCCGACGCTAAACAAGGTGGTGACGCCGACCCAGGTGCTGTTCGGCGAGCGCACCTATCCCTTCGTGCCCAGGTCCGTGGCGCGCTGGTGTGCTTCGAACACCGTGGTGAGCGGCCAGTGCGTCGACGGCGGCCACTGCTTCATGCAGGAATTCCCCGAGGACAGCGCCGAGCGCGTGTCGCGCTTCCTGCTGGGCCACGAATGAACGACCCGGCCCGCGAGTCCGTCTGGCTGGCGCTGTCCGAGCTGTGGCTGGACACCGAGCTGGACGCGGCGGACCTAGCAGCCATCGCCGGCACCCTGGCGATCAGCGGCCTGACCGTGGAAGAGCTGGAGGCGATCTACCGGCTGGAGGTGGCGCCGGTGGTCTGGAGCAATGCCTGGACGACGGCGGGAGTGTGGGACGGCTTCGATCCGGACTGGCTGTTCGAGGCTTGCCGGCGCAACCAGCGGCGGCGCCGTGGACTCTGGCATCGGTTGCGCTGCCGGGTTCTGCGGCGTGCGATGACCTATGCCACCGAGGACCACTGGCAGAAGATTCGCGTGCAGCTCTAGTCGCCAGCCGCGTTAAGCCGCAGCCTGGCGGTGATGTCAATGCGATATGATGCGGTCTCGGAAGCTTTTCATCCGGCTGGATGTGTTTCCGAGCCATGCCTGCGCTAGCAGGGTCTGAAATCGATGGGAGAGTCTGGTGAAGAAGGAACTTCTGGTCGCTTGTGCACTGCTGGCGCTGCACGGCTGCAGCTCGCACGAAACCAACACCGTGGAAGCGCAGAAATACGACCCCAGCCGCGACGCGCGAATCCGCGTGTTCAATAACAACGCCCTGGCCAGCTACATGTATCCCGGCCAGGCCTGTGGCCAGACCACCGAGGCCACCCGGGTAAACACCTCCGGCCCCTACTGGCGGGCGTTCGGCGCCATGCTCAATGCACACAAGTCCCTTGGCATCGGAATGCCCGAGTCACAGCGCACCCGTGATCCGAAGTATGGCGAGGGGTATCAGGAATTCGTGGTCCCGGCGTCCAGGCCCCTGGTATTCGTGACCTATGTTTCGGCGCCGGGTGTCAGCTGCGCCAAGCGTTCAGTGGAGTTCATCCCGGTTGCCGGGCATTCCTATGAAGCGGGTGTGGGGATCGAGTCGGGGATGTGTTTCCCCGAAGTCAAAGTCCTGCAGGCCGATGGTGTCGGGGCTCCCATCGCGGACCTGAGAGCCTGCAACCTGCAGCTCTAGTCGCCGACCTTCTTGTCCTGGTGCGCGCGGCGCCATTCGTCCAGGCGGATCACTTCACCCTTGGGGCGTGGCGGCGTTGGGGTGTCGTCGAATACGGCGTCGACGATCTCTTCCTCCACCGGTGCGGCGGCAGGATGGAAAGTAGCGACCGGCGATACCGGCATGCGCGGCTCTGGCTCCATGCGGAACGGCGCCAGCTCTACGCGGCCCAGGTGCTGGCCGAACATCGCAATGGTGCCGGCGTAGCGCTCCTGCCCGGTGGCGGTGAACTCGAAGGCGTATTCGCGGGCCAGGCGCAGGTTGCCCCGGCTGTCGCGCTGGAAGCGGAAACGCTGCAGGGCCATGGCGTCATCGAGCAGTTCCACGCCCTCGCGCGCGCAGTGCTGCTTGGCCAGGGCCAGGGCGCGCTCGCGGATGCCATGGGCGCGCCACCACCAGGCGGCGCCCGCAATGACCAGCATGAAGATGAAAAGATTGCCCAGGTCCACTTCGGCTTCCTCGGAATCGGCGCACCAGCTTACTCACTCCGCCGTCGGGCGGCGAGAGCCGGATGTTCACAGCCTGTGAATTGCGCCCCATACTGCCCCATTCTGTAGCAGGACACCGTTATGCGTCGCACTCCCCACGTTCTCGCCATCCAGTCCCACGTCGTCTTCGGCCACGCCGGCAACAGCGCCGCCGAGTTCCCCATGCGACGCGTCGGGGTCAACGTCTGGCCGCTGAACACCGTGCAGTTCTCCAACCATACCCAGTATGGCCACTGGACCGGCCAGGTGCTGCCGCCGGAGCAGATTCCCGCACTGGTGGATGGCATCGCCGCCATCGGCGAGCTGGGCAACTGCGACGCGGTGCTCTCGGGGTACCTGGGCAGTGCCGCGCAGGGCCGTTCGATCCTCGAAGTCGTGCGCCGCATTCGCGAAGTGAACCCGCGCGCCGTTTATCTGTGCGACCCGGTGATGGGCCACCCGGAGAAAGGCTGCATCGTCGCCCCGGAAGTCAGCGAGTTCCTGCTGCATGAGGCAGCCGCCGTGGCCGACTACCTGTGCCCCAACCAGCTGGAGCTGGACAGCTTCTGCGATCGCCAGCCGACCTCCCTGGAAGACTGCGCCGAGATGGCCCGCGGCCTGTTGGTGCGCGGCCCGAAGGCGGTGCTGGTGAAGCACCTGAACTACCCCGGCAAGCCGGCGGATGCCTTCGAGATGCTGCTGGTGACCCTGGACGAGACCTGGCACCTGCGCCGCCCACTGCTGGCCTTCCCGCGCCAGCCGGTGGGCGTGGGCGACCTGACTTCCGGGTTGTTCCTTGCTCGCCTGCTGCTGGGCGACGACCTGCGCAGTGCCTTCGAATTCTGCGCCGCCGCCGTGCACGATGTGCTGCTGGAAACCCAGGCCTGCGGCAGCTACGAGCTGGAACTGGTACGCGCCCAGGACCGCATCGCCCACCCGCGGGTGAGGTTCGAGGCGGTGAAGCTCGGGTGATCGGAGCGCGGTTGCTGGGGCTCGTTACGGGAAAGTTCCGAGCGGGGCATGCCCCCACCCTGACCCTCTCCCAAGGGGAGAGGGGTAGAGCGACGCAGGATGCCCGAGCCGAGGGCTGGGGAGGGCGGGCTCCGGCACCAGACCTCAGGCCGACCGAGGCAACTCGTCGTCGCCGCTGGCCCTTTCGGCCCCCTGACGCTCCACCCGCTCGACCATCCCACGGGCGATTTCCCGCTCGCCCATGATCACCAGGCTGGCGCCGTTCTGCTCCAGGTAATCCACCTCGGCGTCGAAGTGGGCGCGGGCGATGATGTCCAGGTTCGGGTTGATCGCCCGCGCGTGGCTGGAGATCGTCCCGGCCTCGAAGCCGTTGGGGATGGCGATCAGCAGCCAGCGCGCCGAGGTGATGTTGGCCTGGGTCAGGACATCGGGATTGGCGGCGTTGCCGACTACCACGCAGAGACCGTGTTCGCGCAGTTCGGCGGCTTTTTCGCGCTTGTCCTCGATCACCACCAGCGGGACCTTGTCCTTGCGCAGGCGCTCGCTGACCAGCGCGCCGACGCGGCCGTGGCCGATGAGGATCGCGTGATTCTGCTCCAGTACCGGTGGCGGTAGATCCGGAGCTTCCACCTGGACCACGCCCGGATCGGCTTCGGCCTTCTGCTCCTGGCGTGCCTGCAGGCGATCGATGGCGATGAACAGCAGCGGGTTGACCAGGATCGACAGGATCGCGCCAGCCAGCACCAGGTCGCGGCCGGCTTCGGGCAGCAGGTTCAGGGTCACGCCCAGGCCGACCAGGATGAAGGAGAACTCGCCGATCTGCGCGAGGCTGGCGGCGATGGTCAGCGCGGTACTGTTGGGGTGGCCGAACATCCGCACGATGATATAGGCCGCGACCGACTTGCCGAAGACGATGACCAGGAAGGTCGCCAGCACCGGCAGTGGCTCGTGGATCAGGATGGCCGGGTTGAACAGCATGCCGACGGAGACGAAGAACAGCACGGCGAAGGCGTCGCGCAACGGCAGCGAGTTTTCCGCCGCCTCGTGGCTGAGCTCGGATTCGTTGAGGATCATCCCGGCGAAGAAGGCGCCCAGGGCGAAGGACACGCCGAAGATCACCGCCGAGCCATAGGCGATGCCCAGCGCGATGGCCAGCACGGCCAGCGTGAAGAGTTCGCGCGAGCCGGTCTTGGCCACGCGCTCCAGCACCCAGGGCACGAAGCGGCGACCGCCGAGGATCATCACCGCGACGAAGGCGGCGACCTTGCCCAGGGTCAGCAGGATCGGCATCAGCAGGCCGCCGTCGCCACCGTCGGAGGTGCCGCCCAGCGAGCCGGCCAGCGCCGGCAGCAGGACCAGGGTGAGGACCATGGCGAGGTCCTCGACGATCAGCCAGCCGATGGCGATGCGGCCGCGCTTGGTGTCGATCAGCTGGCGCTGCTCCAGCGCCCGCAGCAGCACGACGGTACTGGCCACCGACAGCGCGAGGCCGAAGACCAGGCCGCCGCCGAAGTTCCAGCCCATCATCCAGGCCAGGCCCAGGCCGAGCAGGGTGGCGACGCCGATCTGCACCACGGCGCCGGGGATGGCGATGGCTTTTACCGACAGCAGGTCTTTCAGCGAGAAGTGCAGGCCGACGCCGAACATCAGCAGGATCACACCCAGTTCGGCGATTTCCGTGGACAGCGCCTGGTCGGCGACATAACCGGGAGTGAAGGGGCCGGCCAGGACGCCGGCGAGCAGGTAGCCCACCAGCGGCGAAATACGCAGGCGGTTGGCCAGGGCGCCAAGGACGAAGGCCAGCACAAAGCCGACGGCGAGTGTGGTCAGTAACGGGGTGTGATGCATGGTCTGGGCTCCGGGCACTCAGGGAGCGACCGGACTGCGCATCAGCACCGGGTCGCTCGACGGTGGGTCACGGGGGCAAACCCGCGTACGAAAAGTCTAGGCGTAGTAATGAATTCCTACCTTGCTTTCACGCAAGGGTAACCTGTTGACGCATTAGGAAATTTCCGCGACACGAGGGATTTCTTTTCAGGAAATGTCGTGAACGTCTGTCATTCGTGGCGAAGCTCCGCGTAGCGCTGTTCCAGCTCCTGACGAATTTGCCGACGCTGCTGGGCCTGGGCAAAACGACGTTTCTCGTCCTTGGTCTGTGGGACCAGCTGCGGCACCTCGATCGGTTTGCGCTCGTCGTCCAACGCCACCATGGTGAAGAAGCAGCTGTTGGTGTGGCGCACGGACTTCTCGCGGATGTTCTCGGTGACCACTTTCACGCCGATCTCCATGGAGGTGCGGCCGGTGTAGTTCACCGAGGCGAGGAAGGTGACCAGTTCGCCGACATGGATGGGCTGGCGGAAGATCACCTGGTCCACCGACAGGGTCACCACGTAGTAGCCGGCGTAGCGGCTGGCACAGGCGTAGGCGACCTCGTCGAGGTACTTGAGCAGGGTGCCCCCGTGGACATTGCCGGAGAAGTTGGCCATGTCGGGAGTCATCAGGACGGTCATGCTGAGCTGGTGGTTGCCAGGTTCCATGGAATTCTCTTCGGAATCGTCTGGGGAAAAGGAAAGGGCCTTACTCTGGACAACCTGAGCGCGGCGCGCGACACAGTTTTTTCTATACCGCCGATTGGCGGACGGCACCAGTAGACCCTTCGCCAGTGGCATTTCCGCCGTTCGATCAACGCCCGTAACGAAAACGGGCGACCCCTGGCCGCCCGCTCGTCAACTGCCGGCTCAGCGCCCGGCGGAAAGACCGAAGTCGATGGCCAGGTCCGCGCCGGTGATGGCTTCGGATTCCGGCTTGCAGAGGTACCAGACCAGTTCGGCGACTTCCTCGGGGCGGATGAAGCGCGCCACCTTGCCCTGTGGATAGTCCTTGAGCAGCTCGAGTTTGTAGGCTGCCGGATTGCCCTGGCCATAGCGTTCGGCCTGATAGTCGAGCATCGGTGTGGCGATGTCGGCCGGGGAGATGGCGTTGACCCGCACGCCGGATTCGGCCAGTTCCAGCGCCAGGGTACGGGTGAGCATGGTCAATGCCGCCTTGCTCGCGCAGTAGGCTGCCGAGCCGCGATAGGCCTGGCGGCCGGAATCGCTGGAGATGTTGACGATGCAGCCGTGGTTTTCCTTGAGGTACGGCGTCGCCGCCTGGCACATGTAGAAGGCGGCCTTCAGGTTCACGCCCATGACCAGGTCGAAGTCGTCTTCGTTGAAGTCTTCCACCGGGCCTTCGCGCCAGACGCCGGCGGCGTTCACCAGGGCATCGAGGCGGCCGGTGCGGGCGAGGATGTCGGACATCAGGCTGTGGCAGTTGTCGGCGCGTCGCAGGTCGCCGACGGCGGTGGCGTCCAGCGGAACCTGGGCGTTGAGCGCATGCAGGCCGGCTTTGTCCACGTCGGTTGCGGCGATGCGCCAGTGGCTTTGGGCGAAACGTTTGGCGATGGCTTTTCCGAGGCCACCGGCGGCACCGGTGATCAGTACGACGGGAGTGCTCATTGTCTACGGGTTCTCCCTGCCTGAGAGAGGACGGCGGCCGGCAGGCAGTACCGGCGGCGCCGAGAGGACCACGAGGCGCGTCTGTGCCCCGTGCAGTTACAGACCAAGAAAAGACCAGATTCTTCAGTCTGACAGGGTAAATTTTTCGTAAGGCTGTCGTGTGTCAGGGCGCGGGTGGAACGTGATGGCTCAGAGGCCAGAGCCAAGCCCCTCCCCCCGGCACGTACTCCCCCGGTCATCCGCTCACGCGTGATGCAGGTACCAGCGCCAGTCCTGCTCGCCGACCTCGCCCATGAACTGGCGGTATTCCTCCCACTTGATCGCCAGGAACACCTTGAGGAATTCCTCGCCCAGCGCCTCGCGGGCCCAGGTGGACGCCTCCAGGGCGCGCAGCGCGGTGAGCCAGTCGGTGGGGAGGAACTCGGTGGCCTGCTCGTAGCCGTTGCCGACGATGGGCGCGCCCGGGTCGATCTGCTTGCGGATGCCTTCGTGGATGGCCGCAAGGATTGCCGCTGCCGCGAGATAGGGGTTGGCGTCGGCGCCGCAGATGCGGTGCTCGATGTGCCGGCTCTTGGCCGGGCCGCCGGGCACGCGGAACGACACGGTGCGGTTGTTCACGCCCCAGCTCTTTGCCAGCGGTGCATAGCTGTTGGCCTGGAAGCGGCGGAAGGAGTTGGCGTTGGGGCAGAAGATCGCCAGGGAATCCAGCAGCCGCGCCATCATGCCGCCGATGGAGTGGCGCAGCAGCGGCGTGCCATGGATGTCTTCGCTGGCGTAGAGATTGTTGCCCTGCTCATCGGCCAGGCTGACATGCAGGTGCATGCCGCTGCCTGCACGGTCGCCGAACGGCTTGGCCATGAAGCAGGCCTGCAGCCCGTGCTTGTTCGCCACACCCTTCACCAGGCGCTTGTAGCGCACGCCTTCGTCGATGGCCTGCATGACGTCGAAGCGGTGCTCCAGGGTCAACTCGACCTGGCCCGGCGCATATTCGGAGATCGCCGTGCGCACCGGCAGGCCCTGTACTTCGCAGGCGGCGTAGAGGTCGTCGAGGAACGGCTGCAGTTGCTCCAGTTCATAGACGCCATAGACCTGCGGCGCTTCCGGGCGGATGCCGTTCATCTGCAGCGCCGGCTGCGGGCGACCATGGGCGTCGCGCTGCTTGTCCAGCAGGTAGAACTCCAGCTCCACCGCCATCACCGGGTGGAAGCCGTCGGCCTTCAGCCGATCGACCACGCGGCTCAGCGCCTGGCGCGGGTCGGCCGGCGTGGCCGGCAGGCCCTGGGTCGGGTGCATGCTCACCTGCAACTGGCCGGTGGGGCTGGCGCGCCAGGGTTGCAGGGTCAGGCTGCCGGGCAGCGGGTAGGTCCAGCAGTCGGCGTCGGCCACTTCCCAGACCAGCCCGGTGCCTTCGACGTCTTCGCCCTGCACGGTCAGCGCGAGTATCGAGCTGGGCAGCGGACGGCCGTTGTCGTAGATCGCCACCAGCTCGTCACGGTGCAGCAGCTTGCCGCGGGGGATGCCGTTGGAGTCGATGATGAACAGTTCGATGCTGCGCACGTCCGGGTGGGCGGCGAGGAAGGCTTCGGCTTCCTTTCGATCGGCGAATTGCATGATGGTCCTCGGTGGCGCGGTGCGCCGGGTGTTCTGGGTTGGGGCGACTGGTTTTGCGTCGCGCTTCCCTCTCCCTAACCCTCTCCCTGAAGGGAGAGGGGACCGTTCGGTGCAGGACGAAACCTTGGCGTCAGCCGGCACGGACAGCTCCCTCTCTCTTCAGGGAGAGGGCGGGGGAGAGGGGCTTTCGATCAGGCCTCGCGCGCGCCGGGGATCGCCAGCAGCTCGGTGATGCCGGCATCCAGCGTCGCGATCAGGCGATCCACGTCGTCGGCGGTGGTGTCCGGGCAGCACAGGGTCATGTTGTGGAACGGCGTGATCAGGATGCCGCGGTTGATCAGGTACAGGTGCAGGGCCATCTGCAGCTCGTCGTGGAACGCCGCTTCGGCTTCGGCGCCGGTGCGCGGCGAGACGGGGCAGAACTGGAATTCGCTGCGCGCGCCCAACTCGGTCACCGACCACTTCAGCTCGTGCTTGGCGATCAACGTGCGGAAGCCATCCGCCAGGCGCTTGGCCAGCGGCAGCATGTGGTCATAGGCCGCCTGGGTCATGACCTGTTCCAGGTTGGCGCGCATGCAGTGCATGGCCAGGGCGTTGGCCGAGAGCGTGGTGCCCATGCCGCTGTGGCCGTGGCCATGGCTGTCTTCCTGGGCACTCTTGCGCGAGGCGGCCATGCGTTCGGCCATCTCCGCGCTGCAGCCGAAAATGCCGCAAGGCACGCCGCCGGCAATCGGCTTGCCGACCACGAAGAAGTCCGGGTCGAGGTTCCACAGCTGGGTGCAACCGCCGATGTTGGTGGAGATGGTGTGGGTTTCGTCGATGATCAGCAGCGCGCCGTATTTACGCGTCAGCTCGCGGCACTTCTGCATGAAGCCCGGATCGGGCAGGACCATGCCGATGTTGGTCATCGCCGGCTCGCACAGCAGGGCGCAGACGTCGCCCTGGGCCAGCGCGGCTTCCAGCGCCTCGACGTCGTTGAAGGGGATGGAGCGGCTGTGCTGGGTCAGGTCGTAGGCCTGGCCGACCAGGCCGGAACGGTGCACGGTCTCACCATCGCGGTAGCGCACCATCACGTCGTCGACGGTGCCGTGGTAGCAGCCATCGAACACCAGCAGGGTCTTGCGCTTGGTCACCGCGCGCGCCCAGCGCAGCACATAGCGGTTGGAGTCGGTGGCGGTGGCGGTCACCTGCCAGTAAGGCAGGCCGAAACGCGCGGCGAGCAGTTCGCCGCAGACCACCGCATCTTCCCCCGGAAGCATGGTGGTCAGGCCCCGCGCACCTTGTTCGGCGAGGGCGCGGGCAATGGGCGCCGGCGAGTGGCCGAACATGCTGCCGGTGTCGCCCAGGCAGAAGTCCACGTAGTCATGGCCATCCACGTCGTAGAAGCGGGCGCCCTGGGCGCGTTCGACGAACAGCGGGCAGGGCGTGGACCAGTCGGCCATCCAGTGCATCGGCACGCCAGCGTACAGCGACTGGTGCGCGCGCTCGGCGAGTGCAACGGACTTGGGATTCTGTTCCAGGAAGCGCTGGCGCTCACGGGCGGTGAAGAGATCAACGGCCTGTTGGGCGATTCCGCTGGCGGTCATGTTGCACACCTCGTTTGTTATTTCGCACATCTTCCATTTGTGATCACAAAAATGTCAATACAGCCGATCAACTGCCTGATAATCTGCCCTGTAACGAATTCTGTGATCACAGAGTGAGAAGATGCCCATGATAGATGTCACGGATGAGTCCGCCTGGGCGGGTCAGGTCGCCCTGGTCAGCGGTGCCGGTAGTGAGTCCGGCATCGGTTTCGCCAGCGCCCGCCGGCTGGCGCGCAATGGCGTGAAACTGCTGCTCACCGCCAGCAGCGAGCGCGTCCTGCAGCGGGCGGACGAGCTGCGCGCCGAGGGCTTCGAGGCCCGTGCACAGCCCGCCGACCTGACCTGCGAGGACGACGTTCGGGCCCTGGCCGAATGGGTGCAGGCGCAATGGGGAAGGGTAGACGTACTGGTCAACAACGCCGGCATGGCCATGCAGGGCAGCCCGGAACCCTTCGCCGATCTGGCGGCAATGGATCTGGCGACCTGGAACCTGTCGCTGGCGCGCAACCTGACCAGCGCCTTCCTGCTCACCCGCGCGTTGCTGCCGGGGATGCTGGAGCGCGGCTATGGGCGCATCGTCAACATCAGTTCCACCACCGGCGTGCGGGGAAGCAATCCGGGCGAATCGGCGTACAGCGCGGCCAAGGCCGGAATGCTCGGCATGAGCATGGGCCTGGCGCTGGAAGTGGCGCGTCGCGGGGTGACGGTGAACAGCGTGGCGCCGGGCTGGATTGCCACCGGCTCCAGCAGCGACGAAGAAATCCAGGCCGGACGGCGCACGCCGCTCGGCCGTTCCGGGCGACCGGAGGAGGTGGCGGCCGCCATCGCCTTCCTGGCCTCGCCCGAAGCCAGCTACATCACCGGCGAAGTGCTGGTGGTGGATGGCGGCAACTGTCTGATCGAGAACAAGGGATAAGCAAGATGAAGCACGACTGCAGCCTGACCTTCGCCCAACTGCCGGCACCGCCGGCCGGCCGGGAGTAATCCGCGATGGCCGACAACCTTCAGGAACAGCTGTACCAGAATCTGCGCCAGGCCCTGCTGAGCGGGCGCTTCCAGCCCGGCGAGCGGCTCAAGATCCGCGACCTGGCCGATGAATGGGGCACCAGCCCGATGCCGGTTCGCGCCGCCCTGCAACGGCTGGTGGCAGAAGGAGCGCTGGAAGGCGAGCCGCAGCGTTCGCTACGGGTGCCGGTGATGACCCGCGAGCGCTACCTGCAGATCCTGCAGGTGCGGCAATCCCTGGAGGGGCTGGCGGTGGAAGACGCGGCCCGGCATCTGACGCCCGCCGACATGGCGCTGCTGCGCGATTGCACCGAACGCATGGAAAGCGCGCTGAATGCCCGCGACGTCCACGGCTACCTGGAGGCCAACAGCCTGTTCCACCTGACGCTCTACCGTGCCTGTGGCAATCCCACGCTGCTGCGGATGATCGAGGCGCTGTGGCTGCAGGTCGGGCCCTTCTTCAACCGGTTGTTCACCGAGGCCGACCTGTCGCTGCGCCTGAACGACTTCCACGAAGACACCCTGCAGGCGCTGGAGCGCGGCGATGGCGCGGGCGCGCGCAAAGCCATCGAACAGGACCTGGGCTACTGCGGCCAGTACCTGCTCAACCTGCTGGAGCTGGAAAGCGGGGGAAGGCTCGGGGCGCGCTAGGGCGCCCTTCACGGGGTCTTGATGAAGCGGACGTTGTCCTTCTTGATCAGGATCGTCTCGCCGTTGAGCTGTTCGAATTCGTAGTAGTCATTGTATTTGTCGTAGTCGGAGTGATCCTTCACCAGGATTTCGCTGCCGTCCTGCAGCGTCACCACGGCCTTGTCGGCGCATCCGGCGAGGCCGAGCAGCAACAGGCAGGTGAACAAGGCTTTCAACTTCATAGTTTCTCCACGGGGCATCGTACCCGCCCGGGCAGCAAGGGCTGGAGGTACGCTGGGTTGCCTGTGTGACCATGGAAGTTTCAGGAAATTCCGACACCCCCCTTCAAGTATCGAGCCATACGTCGCGTGCCCAGGTCCACACCGAGTCCCAGGTCTCCTCGGTGAGCTCGCCGTCGGCCCAGAGGATCACCTCGCCGTCCTCTGCGACCGCGTAATAGTCGTCACCGTCGGCGCAGAGCGGAATCAGCTCGCGCGGCAGGCCGCTGGCCCAGGCAACGGCGGCCACTTCCGGCAGATAGGTGTGGGACTGCGGATCGGCCACGGTGACCGGCTCCAGTCGACCGTAGACGACGTCGCTCACCAGCAGGAGGAACTCACGGAATTCCGACGGAATGCCGATCAGCAGGGCTTCTTCGATTTCCACCAGCAGTTCTTCGTCTGGTAGCTCCAGCGGTACCGGAACCGGCTCGTTCGCTTCACGCAGTTTCTCGATCACATCTTCCACAGGCGGGGCCTCTCTGAAATTCGACGAATGGCGCGCTTTATACAGTAGTAGCCGGCCATCCGTGCAAGACCACTGCGCCGGCGTTGTCCGGACGAGCGGCGGGCCCGCGGGCACGGTTGTGCTGCTGCTCCCCGAGGGCTGCAGAAACGAAAAAGCCCGGCAATCGCCGGGCTTTTTCAGTGTTGCGGGCAGGATCAGTTCTGGCGGATGCCCGCCACCAGCCAGGGCTGGTTCTCGCCCTGGGCACGCTCCATGCGCCAGCTTTCGCTGAAGGGCTCGCCCTGGTCGAAGCGCGAGGACTTCGACACGCCGCTGAAGGTCAGGGTGGCGATGGTCTTCTCGGCCTGGTCGTCCACGCCCTCGAGTTGCACGTCGAGGTTGTCGATGTAGGTGGACTGGTAGCCGTCGCCCAGGTCAGCACGCTCCTGCTTGAGGAACTGCAGCATCTGCGGGGTGACGAACTCGGCGATCTTGTCCATCTCGTTGGCGTCCCAGTGCTGCTGCAGGGACATGAAATGCTCGCGGGCGGCCGCGACGAAACGGGTCTCGTCGAACCAGCTCGGCGCGTTGATCACCGGGCGGCTGTCCATCACCGGACGGGAAGCACCACCGAAGATCGACGGCGGGGCGGCCGGCATTTCGCGCTGCATCGGCGCGTGTCCACCGGCCATGGCGGGCTGGCCCTGCTGCTGGCGGCGACGGGAGGCGATGAAGCGGAAGGCGATGAATGCGATCAGCGCGATGATCAGGATGTCGAGGAACTGCATGCCCTGGAAGCCGTCGCCCATGAACATGGAGGCGAGCAGGCCGCCGGCGGCGAGGCCGGCCAGCGGGCCGAGCCAGCGCGAAGCACCGCTCTTGGCGGCAGCGCCGGCAGCGCCTGCGGCGGCACCGGTCGCGGCTGGGCCAGCAGCGGTCGGGGAATTCGGGGCGGCGCCGGGTTGCGCCTGGCGGGTCTGGTGGCTCGGCGCCGAGCCCATGCTCTTGCCGCCACCGAAACGCTTGGCGGCATTGACGTCGAGGCTGAGCGTCACGGCGACACAGAAGGCCATTGCAAGGCTGAGAAAGCGCTTCATCGTTGTCATTCTCTTGATGGGGTATACGACGCACATCATGTTGCCGGCCGAGGCCTGGAAGGGCCAGTCGGATTTTGTTTCGTGCTGTTGCCCTGTCCGGGGCACACCCCTGATATGGGGACGGATGAATCCCTTTCCAAATCAGTCTGTTACTGATTCTTTCAGAGCCGCCTGTCAGAGAACTCGGATGGTAGGCTTCGCTGAGCGAGGCCGTCAGCCGCGCGATCCCCTGACCCCACGCCGCGAGGACCGCCGACCATGCATGCCATCGACTTCATCCAGGACCTCGCGGTGATCATGCTGATCGCCGGTTTCGTCACCATTCTCTGCCACCGTTTCAAGCAGCCGGTAGTGCTGGGCTACATCATCGCCGGGGTGATCATCGGCCCGCATACCCCGCCCTTCGCCCTGGTGCATGACGAGGAGACCATCAAGACCCTCGCCGAGCTGGGGGTGATCTTCCTGATGTTCTGCCTGGGCCTGGAATTCTCCCTGCGCAAGCTGTTCCAGGTCGGCGCCACGGCGTTCATCGCCGCGTTCCTGGAAATCACGCTGATGATCTGGGCCGGCTTCGAGATCGGCCGCCTGTTCGACTGGAGCACCATGGATTCGCTGTTCCTCGGCGCGATCCTGGCGATGTCCTCCACCACCATCATCATCAAGGTCCTGGGCGACCTGAAGATGAAGAACGAGCGCTTCGCCCAGCTGATCTTCGGCGTGCTGATCATCGAGGACATCCTCGGCATCGGTATCATCGCGCTGTTCTCCGGCATCGCCGTGAGCGGCACGGTGGAGGCCGACCAGGTGTTCTCCACGGTCGGCAAGCTCAGCCTGTTCATGGTCGTCGCACTGGTCGTCGGCATCCTGCTGGTGCCGCGCCTGCTGGCCTACGTGGCGAAGTTCGAAAGCAACGAGATGCTGCTGGTGACGGTGCTCGGGCTGTGCTTCGGCTTCTGCCTGCTGGTGGTGAAGCTGGAATACAGCATGATCCTGGGCGCCTTCCTGATCGGCGCGATCATGGCCGAGTCGCGCCAGCTGGTGCAGATCGAGCGCCTGATGGAGCCGGTGCGCGACATGTTCAGCGCGATCTTCTTCGTCGCCATCGGTCTGACCATCGACCCCAGGGTGCTGGTGGACTATGCAGCACCGATCCTGGTGATCACCCTGGTGGTGGTCGCCGGCAAGCTGGTGTCGTGCGGCGCCGGCGCCTTCATCGCCGGCAACGACGGGCGTACCTCCATGCGCGTCGGCATGGGCCTTTCGCAGATCGGCGAGTTCTCCTTCATCATCGCCGCGCTGGGCATGAGCCTGGGGGTGACGAGCGACTTCCTCTACCCCGTGGTGGTCGGTGTGTCGGCCATCACCACGCTGCTGACGCCCTACCTGATCCGCTCGGCCGACCCGCTGGCGCTGTACCTGGGCCGCAGCCTGCCATCGCCCATGGTGCGGGTGTTCAGCCTGTATGGCGAATGGCTGCGCAGCATCAAGCCGCGCGGCGACAAGGCGATCCTCGCCGGGATGATCCGGCGCATCCTGCTGCAGGTCGGGGTCAACCTGACCCTGGTGATCGCGATCTTCTTCGGCCTGGCGTTCTTCGCCGGGCAGATCGGCCAGTGGCTGGCGCAGTTCGTCGAGCCCGAAGCGCTGCACAAGGCGCTGATCTGGGGCGCCGCGCTGCTGCTGTCGCTGCCGTTCCTGATTGCCGCCTACCGCAAGCTCAAGGCGCTGGCGATGCTGCTGGCGGAGATGGGCGTGAAGGCCGAAAGCGCCGGGCGCCACACGGCCCGCGTGCGCCGGGTGATTTCCGAGCTGATCCCGCTGCTGTCGCTGGGCGGCATGATGCTGCTGCTGGCGGCGCTCAGTTCGAGCATCCTGCCGCCGGGCGAGCTATTGGTGGTGGTGGCGCTGATCGCCGCGCTGGTGATCGCGGTGTTCTGGCGCTGGTTCATCCGCGTGCATTCGCGGATGCAGGTGGCGCTGATCGAGACCTTAGAGCAGGGCGGTGGCGGGCATCATCATTGATGTCGCTGCTGAACTGGGCGTAGGAGCGGACTTTGTCCGCGATGTTCCGAGTTTGCTGTGAGCTATCGCGGACGGAGTCCGCTCCTACGCATACCCGAGCGGGGGTGCCGGGTGATCAGATAGCCTCCAGCTTGGCATACCCCATCATCAGCCACTTGCTGCCCTCGCTATCGAAGTTCACCTGCACCCGTGCCTGGGCGCCGGAGCCTTCGAAGTTGAGGATCACGCCGTCGCCGAACAGCGGGTGGCGCACGGACTGGCCGAGGCTGAAAGGAGTGTCCGGCACGCTGGCGCCGCTGAACAGGTTGCCGCTGCGCTGGTTGCCCGACAACGGGCGGCTCACCGAGTTGGACAGGCGCACTTCCTGGATCAGGCTCGGCGGGATTTCGCGGACGAAGCGCGACACCTTGTTGTAGGTCTCGCTGCCATACAGCCGTCGGGTTTCGGCATAGGTCATGACCAGGCGGTGCATGGCGCGGGTGATGCCGACATACGCCAGGCGGCGTTCCTCTTCCAGGCGGCCGGGTTCTTCCAGGCTCATCTTGTGCGGGAACAGGCCTTCTTCCACGCCGGCGAGGAACACCAGCGGGAATTCCAGGCCCTTGGCGCTGTGCAGCGTCATCAGCTGCACGCTGTCCTCGAAGGCGTCGGCCTGGGTATCGCCGGACTCCAGCGCGGTGTGGTCGAGGAAGGCCACCAGCGGCGGGGTGTCCTCGTCGTCCGGATTCTCGAAGGCGCGGGCGGCGCTGACCAGTTCTTCCAGGTTTTCCACCCGGGCCTGGCCTTTCTCGCCCTTCTCTTCCTTGTGGTAGGTGATCAGCCCGGACTGCTCGATGACGATCTGGGTCATCTGGTGCAGCGGCATGCCCTCGACCTTCACCGCGAGCAGGTCGACGGTTTCCAGGAAGCCATTGAGCGCACTGGCGGCGCGGCCGGTCACGGCCTTGGCGGCGATCACGTCGTTGATCGCACGCCACATGGAGGTGCCGTTGTGGCGCGCGGCGTTGCGGATCGCCTCGACGGTCTTCTCGCCGATGCCGCGTGGCGGCACGTTGACCACCCGTTCCAGCGCGGCGTCGTCGTCGCGCAGGCGGATCAGGCGCAGGTAGGCGAGGGCGTTCTTGATCTCGGCGCGCTCGAAGAAGCGCTGGCCGCCGTAGATGCGGTAGGGAATCTTCTCGCGCAGCAGCGCCTCTTCCAGTACACGGGACTGGGCGTTGGAGCGATAGAGGATGGCGATTTCGCTGCGCTTCAAGCCGTCCTTGCGCAGGGCGTCCTCGATGGTTTCGACGATATAGCGCGCCTCGTCGTGCTCGTTGAAGCCGGAATACAGGGTGATCGGGTCGCCGTCGACGCCGTCGGTCCACAGTTCCTTGCCCAGGCGCCCGCTGTTGTTGGCGATCAGCGCGTTGGCGGCCTTGAGGATGGTGCCGGTGGAGCGGTAGTTCTGCTCCAGGCGGATGTCCTCGGTGCCGGCGAAGTCATCGCCGAACTGCTGGATGTTCTCGATCTTCGCGCCGCGCCAGCCGTAGATCGACTGGTCGTCGTCGCCCACCACCATCAGGCTCTCGCCGCCCTTGCCGAGCAAGCGCAGCCAGGCGTACTGCACGGCGTTGGTGTCCTGGAACTCGTCCACCAGGATGTGGCGGAAGCGCCGCTGGTAGTGCTCCAGCAGGCTCGGGCGGTCGCGCCAGAGGTCCAGCGAGCGCAGCAGCAGCTCGGCGAAGTCCACCACGCCGGCACGGGCGCAGGCTTCTTCATAGGCCTGGTAGACGCTGACCATGGTGGACAGGTACAGGTCGCCGCCGGCCTGGATGTTCTGCGGGCGGTTGCCCTCGTCCTTCTGGCCGTTGATGAACCACTGCGCCTGGCGCGGCGGCCAGCGCTGCTCATCGAGGCCCAGCTCGCGCACCACGCGCTTGACCAGGCGCAGCTGGTCGTCGCTGTCGAGGATCTGGAAGTTTTCCGGCAATCCGGCTTCCTGCCAGTGCGCGCGCAGCAGGCGGTGCGCCAGTCCGTGGAAGGTGCCGACCCACATGCCGGCCGGGTTGATGCCCAGCAGCTGCTCGATCCGCGCGCGCATCTCGGCGGCGGCCTTGTTGGTGAAGGTCACGGCCAGGATGCTGTGTGGCGAGGCATTCTCGACCTGGATCAGCCAGGCGATACGGTGCACCAGCACGCGGGTCTTGCCGGACCCGGCGCCAGCGAGCACGCGCTGGCGCCCCAGCGGCGCGGCCACGGCCTGGCGCTGCGGGTCATTGAGGGAGTTGAGCAGGTAGGAGATGTCATCGTTCATGGGGCGGCATTCTACCGACGGGCGGTTTTCCCCGGCAAACCCGCCCGCCGTCCGGCGTCTTCCCGACGAAAGTTGGGCGGGCGGCCAGCCAATTGCCATCATCCTGCTTGGGTGGGGCAACCTCCTCGGGTATGCTCCGCCGACGCCTAGGCCTGACACCTACAAGAAAAACGCCTATGACCGCTTATGTAGAGCCTTCGGTGATCCCGGTGAGCCATGCCGAGATCCGCCAGCAGTACGCTCACGAAATTGCCGTCGAACGCACGCGCCTCCTCTACCAGGGCTCGCGCGTGCCGACCCTGCTCATGCTGCTCAATGGCCTGGCCTGCGCCGGCCTGCTGTGGGATTACGTGAAGCCGGGGCTGCTCGCCGGATGGCTGATCTGGCTGGTAATGCTGGCCATGCTGCGGCTGATCCAGGTCAGCGCCTTCAATGCCGCTTCCGCCGAACGCCAGGCCAGTCCGCACTGGCAGCGCACCTTCCTGTTCGGCGCTGGCGCTTCGGGGCTGACGCTGGCCTTCGCCGCCATCGCCCTGGTGCCGCCGGACGCCTTCCTCCAGCAATCCCTGGTCTTCGGCCTGATTGCCGCAGCCATCCTGTCCGCCAGCGTTGCCTATGCGGTCAGCCTGCCGGCCTTCCTCACGTTTGCCTTGCCCTGTCTGTTCCCCTCCATTGCCTATTTATTGATCAGCGATAACCCGCTGCAACAAGGCTGGGGCGTGCTCGGGGTGATCCTGCTGGCGGCGCTGCTGGTGGTGGCCTGGCAGATCCACCGGGTCGTGCATGTCGGCCTGCTGCGGCGCTTCCAGGCCCAGGCGCTGGTGGCGCACCTGGAGCGCGCCAAGGCACAGACCGAGGCGCTGAACCAGGACCTGGAGCGTGAAGTCGAGCAGCGTCGCCGTGCCGAGCGTGAATTGTGCCGCGCCCGTGACGCCCTGCAGGAGCGGGTCGAGGCCGGCAGCGTGCAACTGACCCATACCGAGGCACGTCTGGCCCTGGCACTGGAAGCCAGCGAGCTGGGGCTGTGGGACTGGAACCTGCTGACCGACGAAGTGCACCACTCGCACCTGGAGGAAATCTTCGGTATCACCCAGGACGCCGTGAAGAGCGTGCGAAACGACCTGCGCCCGCGCCTGCACCCCGACGATCTGCCGCTGCTGCGCCGCGCGCTGGTCGAGCACCTCAAGGGACGCACCGACGGCTACCGCATCGAGTACCGCGTGCGCCATGCGGCTGGCCACTGGGTCTGGGTAGAAGACCGTGGCCGGGTGATGGAGCGCGACAGCCGCGGGCAGGTCACGCGGATGGTCGGCACCCGTGCCGACATCTCCACGCGCAAGCTGCGCGAAGAGGAACAGCGCCTGGCGGCCACGGTGTTCGAGGCCGCCAGCGAAGGCATCATCATCCTCGACCCGGACTACCGGCTGATCGCCCTCAACGAGGCCTTCACCCGCCTCACCGGCTATCGCCGCGAAGAGGTGCTGGGGCACAACGTCGCGCGCCTGATGGGCTCCTCGGAAGCCCTGCGCCGCTACCAGTCGATCCGCGCCGACCTGGAGCGCCTGGGCTCCTGGCAGGGTGAGCTGATCGAGACGCGCAAGAACGGCGAACTCTACCCGCAATGGCTGCAGCTCAACGTGGTGCGCGACAGCCGCGGCCAGGTCGCCCACGTGGTCGGCTTCTTCGCCGACCTCACCGCCCGCCGCGATGCCGAGGAGCGCCTGCGCTACCTGTCGCACTACGACGAACTCACGGGCCTGGCCAACCGCACGTTGTTCAAGGAACGCCTGCACGAGGCCAGCCAGCGCGCGCGCCAGGAAGGCCGCACGGCGGCGCTGCTGCTGATCGACCTGGATCGCTTCAAGCTGCTCAATGACAGCCTCGGCCACGAAGTCGCCGACCAGCTGCTGAGGCAGATGTCGCGGCGCATGACCCAGACCGTGCCCGAGGCCGACACCATCGCCCGGCTGTCCGGCGATGAGTTCGCTGTGCTGATCGACTCCTACGCCAGCCTCGCCGCGCTGGCTCGGCTGTCCAGCCGCCTGCTGGCCAAGCTGCGCACGCCGATGACCGTGGGTGGCCACGAACTGATGATCAGCGCCTCGGTGGGCATCAGCCTGTTGCCGGAAAACGCCTGGGAAATCTCCGCGCTGATGAGCCAGGCGAACATGGCCATGCAGCACGCCAAGCATCTGGGCGGGAATACCTTCCAGTTCTTCACCGACAACCTGCAGGCCTGCACCCTGGAGCGCCTGCAGCTGGAAACCCGCCTGCGCAAGGCCATCGACGAAGGCCAGCTGGACGTGCACTACCAGCCCAAGCTGAACCTCGCCAATGAGCGCCTGGACAGCGCCGAGGCGCTGGTGCGCTGGCGTCATCCGGAGATGGGCATGGTGCCGCCCAGCGACTTCATCGGCCTCGCCGAGGAAACCGGGCTGATTGGCGCCATTGGCGAATTCGTTCTGCGCCGCGCCTGCCAGCAGGCCCGCGCGTGGCAGAAGCTTGGGCGCGAACTGCGGGTGTCGGTGAACCTCTCGGTGCACCAGCTGCGCACCGGCAACCTGGTCGACCTGGTGCGTACCGTGCTGGAGGACACCGGCCTGCCGCCGCATCTGCTGGAGCTGGAGCTCACCGAAAGCCAGCTGCTGGATAACGTCGAGAGCGTCACCATGACCTTCCGCCAGCTGCGCGAGATGGGCGTGAAGCTGGCCATCGACGATTTCGGCACCGGCTATTCCTCGCTCAGCTACCTCAAGCGTTTCCCGGTGGACTACGTGAAGATCGACCAGACCTTCATCCGCGACCTGTCCGAGCGCGGCGAAGACGCGGCTATTACCCGGGCGATCATCGCCATGGCACACAGCCTGGAACTGAAGGTGGTGGCCGAAGGCGTCGAGCACGCCGAACAGCTGCGCTTCCTGCGCGCCCACGGCTGCGACGAGATTCAGGGCTACCTGATCAGCCCGCCGCTGGTGGCGGGGGATTGCCTGGAGCTATTGATAAGCGTCGACCGGCGCTGAGCGCGCCGGCCTGCGGCCTCAGTGGTGCTGGTGGTCGCCGGAGATGCCTTGCAGCACGCTCTGGTCGATCTCGCTGAAGCGCAGCACCCGACCACCTTCGGCATTGGCCATGCGCTCCGCGTCGGAGCGCTCGGCGAATGACGCCAGGGTCGCCCCCATGGCGCCCGGTCGCGGTACGCCGGCCACGTAATAAGCGGTGGTGGCGTCGATCAGGTGCCGGTCATCCGGGTGGTCCCAGCTGCTGTGGGCCATGTTGTGCACATAGAGGCGGGCACCGCTTTGCTGGTTTTCCGGTTGCAGCCACCAGCCGAGCAGTTCGGCGGTGGAGCAGAACTTGCGCACGCCGTCGGCGGCGACCGCCTCGCCCTTGGGACCGGGGAAACCTTCGATGAGCATGCCGCAAACATGGCATTCCTCTCCGCTGTGGAAGGGTACGGGAGCGAGGTTGGCCGAGCCCTGGTGGCTTTCATCGCAGCCGGCGATCAGGCCCAACAGACCGATCAGCAACGTGATCAGGTAAAGGCGCAATGGGAGGGGGATCTGCATGGGGTTCTCCTTGTGTCAGATCGGCCGGCGGCGGAACAGCGCGTAGGCCAGCGCCAGCGCGGTCAGGGGCCAGGCGCACAGCGCCAGCCAGAGGCCGGTGACGGGAACGGCGAGGTCGCGGCCGAGGGTCAGCACGCCGCCCAGCTCGGAACCGAAGTCAGGCAGGTTGATCAGCCGGTACAGGTCGGTGGGGTTGAGCAACAGCAGCCAGGGCAGCAGGTTGGCGCTGAGCTGGCCCTTGCCTATCACCAGCAGGGCGAGCAGGGCCAGGTCGAACAGCAGTACGAAGAAGAACCACACACCCAGCGCCAGGCCGGCGGCGGTGGATTTTTCGCTGACCCGCGCGCTCAGCGCGTAGGCCATCGCCAGGAAGGTCCAGCCCAGCAGACAGGACGACAGGATGAAGCGGGCGAACGAGCCCAGCAGTTGCCCCAGCGGGATACCCGGCACCAGCAGGCCGATGGCCAGGGCGGCAGCGGAGAAGCCCAGCAGCGTGGCGAGCCCGAGAATCAGGCCGTGGCCAAGAAATTTGCCGATCAGCAACTGCCCGCGCCCCAGCGGGTAGGTCAGCAGCAGCAAAAGGGTGCCGCCTTCTTCCTCGCCGACAATGGCGTCGTAGGCCAGCAACAGGGCGATCAGCGGCATCAGGAAGGTAGCGAGGCTGGTCAGGCTGGCCAGGGTCGCCGGTAGCGAGGTGAAGCCTACCTGGCCACTGGCGGCGGCACCGAGCCAGGCAATGCCGACCGCCAGCAGGGCGAACAGCAGGCTGATGGCAAGCAGCCAGCGATTGCGCAGGCCGTCGGCCAGTTCCTTGCGCGCGATGTTCCAGATCGGGTTCATGTCGGGGCTCCCGCTTGCGCGCTCTGCATGTGATGGCGATAGAGGTCCTCCAGCGACGGCGGCAGTACTTCGAGCTCCTGTGCGTGCTCGGCGAGCAGAACGCTGAGCACTTCGTGCTGGCGCCCTTCATCGACCCGCAGCTCCAGGCGTCGGCCATCCAGGGCGGTGACTTCATGGCCGACGGTGCGCCAGTGTTGCGGCCAGTCGCTGTCGGGTTTGCCTGCGTAGCGGATACGTACCGGCAGGCCGGCATTCCGCCTTAGGTCGGCAAGACTGCCGGCTGTGAGCAGGCGGCCCTTGGCCAGGATCGCGGCGCGGTCGATATGCGACTCCACGCCGGGCAGTACGTGAGAGCAGAGGATGATCCCGGTGCCCTGTGCGCGCAGGCGGTCCAGCCATTGGTAGAGCTCGATGGTGGCCAACGGATCGAGGCCGACGGTGGGCTCGTCGAGCAACAGCAGCTGTGGCTCGCCGAGTAGCGCTTGGGCCAGGCCGAGGCGCTGGCGCATGCCCTTGGAGTAGGTTTTCACCCGGCGCTGTGCGGCGTGGCCGAGGCCGACTCGCTCGAGCAACTCGTCCACCGCGGCGGGTCGCGCGCCCTTGAGTCGGGCGAAGTGCTGCAGGGTTTCGCGGCCGGTCAGCTGTGGATAGAAGGTTACGTTCTCCGGCAGGAAGCCGATGCGCCGGCGTACTGCCGCATCACCCGGCGACTGGCCGAAGACTCGCACCGAGCCTTGTGTCGGGCGCAGCAGGCCGAGGATCAGCTTGATCGTGGTGGTCTTGCCGGCGCCGTTATGTCCGAGCAGGCCGAGGACTTCCCCGGCCCCCAGTTGCAGATCGAGCCCATGCAGGGCAGTGAAGCCGCCGTAGTCCAGAGTTGCGTCACGGATTTCCACGGGGTTCATGGTTGCGGCTCCAGGTCAGCGGTTCGCATCAGCGGGAAGCTGTCGCGCACGCCGGGTGGACGGGTGACGGGAAAGGCGCGCTGGACCCAGCGCAGCAATTCGATGGCGGGGCTGGTCATCAGCAGCTGCACCTGTGGGTACAGCCAGAGCAACTGGTCGACCTTGTCGTTGGGCTCGTAGGCGACGTCGCCGATGCCGTCGGCGTTGCGGTCCCAGCCCAGGTAATCGCTCCAGTAGTTGCCGCGCCCGTCGGCGGACCATTCCTGGGTCCGGCTGGCGACGTACTTGACCTGCTGGCGGTTGCCAATGAAGGCGTTGCCACTGATGCGGTTGTCTTCGGAGCCGGCGGTCAGGTGGATGCCCAGGGCGCTGCTTTCGAAGCGGTTGTCCTCGATGCGGTTGAACAGCGAGTTATAGATGAACAGGGCCTTGCCCTCGGCCCCGGCGATCATCGCGTCGCCGCCGCCATCGCCGCTGCGCACGGCCTCGACGCGGTTGCCGGTGAGGGTGGAGTAGGTGATGTAGTTCATCAGGATGCCGTAGTTCTGGTCGTCCACCGAGCGGTTGCCGACCACGGTGAGCTTGCGGCTCTGCATCAGCGCATAGCCGGTGCGGGTGTGCCGGGTGGTGTTGCCGATGACGCGGCTGTTGTGGGTGAACATGTAGTGCACGCCGTAGCGCAGGTCCTCGAAGAGGTTGTCTTCGATGCTGCTGTCGTTGGAGGTGTCGATGTAGACGCCGTCGCGGGTCTGGCGCACCTGATTGCCGCGCACCAGGGCGTTCTTCACCGCATAGAGGTGGATGCCGTTGCCGCGGTCCTGGGAGCGCACGCTGGGGTCGCCCTGGATGCGGTTATGGAGCACCTGCACGTCCGCCGTGGCGTCGAGCCAGATGCCAAAGCCGGCGCCCTGCAGGTCATTACCGCGCACCACGGTGCCGTGCGCAGCCTTGTCGATGAAGATCGCCGCGTCCATGGCCGTCAGGTCGCGCCCCCAATTGCGCAGGGTGCAGTTTTCGATGGTGACGCCGGGTGCCCGCACCTGCAGTGTGCTGCCCGCGCCCTGGCCGTCGATCAGGGCGCCAGGCGCACAGCGCAGGTGCAGCGGCTGGTCGATGGTGAAGTTGCCGTGGTAGGTGCCGGCCGGCAGCATGCGGAGCTCGCCATCGCCATCGCCATCGCCCTGCAACGGCAATTGGTCGATGGCTTGCGGTTGTGCCTGGGCGCTTGCCGCAACCAACAGCGACAGGGCCAGGCCAAGCCGGGTGAGTTCCATGCAGCACCTTCTCGTCGATGCCCCGCCGGCGGCTGCCGGCGGGGCCAGGGGCCTGGAAATCAGGCCTTTTCCACCAGCATGCGACCGACCATTTCCATGTGCAGCGCATGGCAGAACCAGCTGCAGTAGTACCAGTGCAGGCCGGGCTTGTCGGCGGTGAAGGTGATGGAGGAAGTCTGCTGCGGGCTGATCTCCATGCTTACGCCGTGGTTGACCACGACAAAGCCGTGGGTGACGTCCTCGATCTCGTCCAGGTTGGTAATGGTGACGGTGACTTCGTCGCCCTGCTTCACGGTGAATTCGGTGAGGCCGTAGGAGGGAGCGGTCGAGGTCATGTAGACGCGGACCTTCTTGCCGTCGCGGATGACCTTGTTGTCCTGCATCAGGTCGATGCCGTCGCGCTTGGCGATCGCCACGGTCTCGGCGAAGAAGGGATCGTCGCGTGCCCAGATCTTGCGGGTCTTGATCTGGTCGCGCCGGGCCAGGATGCAGTCATGCGGCTCGGCGAAGGTGGGGCCGTCGTGCACCAGCTTCATCTCGTCGCCGGAGATATCGATCAGCTGGTCGTTCTCCGGGTGCAGCGGCCCGGTAGGCAGGAAGCGGTCCTTGGAGAACTTGCTGAGCACGATGATCCATTTGCCGTCGGCATCCCGGGTTTCGCAGAGCGACGCATGGTTGTGTCCGGGTTGGTATTGCACGTCGAGCTTCTGGCGGATGTAGTCGACCTTCTCGCCCTTGTACGCGCGGCGTGCGTCCTCCAGGTTCCACTTGACCAGCTGGCTGTCGATGAACAGCGTTGTATACGCATTGCCGCGACCGTCGAAGGTCGTGTGCAGCGGACCCAGGCCGAGCTCTGGCTCACCGACGACTACGTCGCGCGGGTCCTTGAGTTTTCCGTCGAACAGGTCGGGCAACTTGTCGATGGCGATCATGGTGACCGTCGGTGACAGCTTGCCGTTGGCAATGAAGTACTGTCCATCCGGCGAGGTGTTGAGGCCGTGGGGGTTCTTCGCTACAGGGATGTAGCGGGTGACGGGGCTGTCCTTGCCGTCCCGCTTGCGACCATCGACCACCGGTACCTTGCTGTCACCCAGGGTAATGAAACGCTTGGCCTTGATCTCTTTCTCGATCGCCGGGATGTCGAATACCACTACCCAGTCGCGCTCGTTGCGCATCATGCCGGCGAGGTCGGTTGCCTTCTCCGAGTTGTAGCAGGTGGAGGCGGCGAAACGGCCGGTGTAGTCCATGTCGCTGTTGTCGAGGTTGCCATCGACTATCACCTGCCAGGCCACTTCCATGGTCTCGGCATCCAGCGCGTTGTACATCGTAAAGGCGTTGTCGCCGGAGATGTCGAAGGTCGAGCCGTCATTGGGATGCGGGATGATGAACTCGGCGTTGCAGAACACGTATTTGGTGTGTGGCACCTTCTGCAGGCGCAGGCCGTGGATGGCCTGGACGTTGGGGATGGTGGTGATCTTGTCGCACTTCATGACATCCAGGCGGATGCGTGCAACGCGGCTATTGGCCTTGTCGTTGATGAAAACGTACTTGCCGTCGTACTTGCCATCGGTCATCGAGATGTGTGGATGGTGGCAGTCGCCGTTATGAAAGCGTGCGCTGTCGCCGAGAATGCGTTTGCTTTCATTGGTCAGTCCCCAGCCGGTGGCCGAGTCGGTATTGAACACTGGGATACGCATCAACTCGCGCATCGAGGGAATGCCCAGTACGCGCACCTCGCCGGAGTGGCCGCCGCTCCAGAAACCGTAGTATTCATCGAGTTCACCGGGGGCGACGGAGGCTTCGTCCTGCGCGCATTTCACGGCATCGGCCCATGCTTTGTTCGAGGTAAAGACGCCCATCGAACCCGCGGTGACCAGCGCAGCGGCGCCGGTCACCGCGGAGGCACCGAGGAAGCCCCGCCGGCTGAGCCCGGCAATCTCGTCGTGCTGCTGTTTCTTGTCAGTCATTTCCTGCTCCTTCCTGAAGGCAAATGGTCAGATCTGTTGCACTGCAATCAACTGGTCGTCGTCGCTGGCTGTTGCCCGCTTGCCGCGCTTCTTGCGCTTGTTCACCAGCGGCGGGCACTTGTTCTCGTTGTGGTAGGTCATCTGGCAGTCGAGGCAGTAGTGGCACTCGTTGGCGTTGATCCTTCCATCGGGGTGGATGGCCTGGATCTCGCACTCCTTGGCGCACAGCTGGCAGGGCTGGCCGCACTCCTTGCGCCGCTTGAGCCAGTCGAACAGGCGGGCCTTGCCGGGGATCGCCAGCGCCGCGCCGAGCGGGCAGACGTAGCGGCAATAGACCTTGCGGGTGAACAGGTTGAGGACCAGCAGCACCGCCACGTAGGCGACGAACCACCACTGGCGGTGGAAGTGCAGGGTGATGGCGGTCTTGAAGGGCTCGACCTCGGCGAAGCGCTCGGCGGTGGAAAGCGACTCCAGGGAGAGGCCGAACAGCACCAGCAGGACGATGTACTTGATCGCCCAGAGCCGCTCGTGGACGGCGAATGGCAGCTCGTACTGCGGCACCTTGAGCTTGCGCGCAGCCTCGTTGAGCAGCTCCTGCAGGGCGCCGAACGGGCACAGCCAGCCGCAGAACACGCCGCGGCCCCAGAGCAGGAGGCTGGCGGCGGTGAAGGTCCAGAGGATGAACAGCACCGGGTCGATGAGGAACAGTTCCCAGCGGAAGCCTTCGAACAACGCGTGGACGAAGGTCAGCACGTTGACCACCGACAGCTGCCCCAGGCAGTACCAGCCGATGTAGGTCAGGGTGAACAACAGGTAACCCCGGCGCAGCCAGTGCAGCAGCTGCGGGCGGCGGGTCAGGTTGTCCTGCAGGAACAGGATGACCGCAAGCAGCCCCAGGGCGCTGAGCAGCACGCCGATCTGGAAACTCTTCTGGTACCAGACGCGCAGCCACATCGGCCGCTTGGCATCGGCCAGCGCCTCCAGTTCCGCAGCGGTCGGTTGTGGCCGGTCGAGGTAGCCTTCGGGCGTCTGGTAGCCCAGGTCGAAGGTGGTGAAGAGGCTGTCCACCGGGCCGGTCTGGCGCCGCACCAGCAGTTCCAGATCCCACGGAGTGCCGGGGTCGAAGCGTTGTGCGGCGCGAACGATGAAGATGGCCATCTCGACAAAGTGCGGCATGCCTTCGGCGTAAGTATCCGAAAGACGCTGGTAGTCGAGGTCGCGGAAGCTGAGGATGTCGCCAAACTGGCGGATCTGCACCCGGTCGAAGATGCCGCCGCGCACGTAGCCCGAGCCCTTGAACGAGTATTGGCCGCTGCTCATTACGGCCACCGCGTATTCATTCGGCTTCAGCGAGTCCATCAGTTCGCGGTATTGCTTGTCGCCGAGCAGGTTGCGGCCGACATTGGGCGGGTTCAGCAGGGCGGTATAGAGGTCTATGAAAGTGTCTTCGCGCTGCTGCGCATCGCGGGCCTGGCCGACCTTCTCGGCGGCGGTGCCCTTGAAGGCATCATCGATCTGCCCGCGGGTCAGTTTCAGCTGGCGGATCGCGCCATTGCCCAGCAGCTCGCTCCAGCTCGCCGGCTGGTAGGCGTCGGCGCGGACGATGGCGGGCTTGGGCCGCACCTGCCCGTCGTCCTTGATCAGCTTGAGCGACACCGCCACGGTACGGGCGGCGCGCATGACGATCTCGTTGACCACCATGACCGTCACGGTGGCGCCAGCGACGGCATCCACAGTGACCGTCTGCGGGTCGCCGGAGCGGCCCACGGCGACCCGCTGGTCGGCGCGCAGCCCGGAGTAGCCGGCGGTGAAGGCGTGAAGTTTCTCTTCGGGAATGCCGATCAGCAGGATCGGCTCGTGGTGTTCGAGGACGTAGCTGTCGCGGATCACCGCCTGCGGATCGAGGATCACCTGGACGTTGATCGGCTTGCCCGAATACGCGGGCATGCGGGTGACGCGGATGCTCTGGAAGGCGTAGCCCAGGAGTTGATCGCCGTGGGACAGGCGCCGCACGCCGTACTCGCCTTCGGGCTCGCCGATGTGATCAATCTGGGGAAACACCTGTTGGATGCGCGTTCGCTCCAGATCACTGAGTGCCGCACCTTGGGCTGCCAGGCCAGCGATCAGCAACAGACAGCCGAGCAAGGTTCTGAACCACTCACGAACGCCCACCATGAGGTCTCCTACCTCTATCGCCCTGTTGGGCAGACTCTGTCAGAGGGCGGTGGGCGCCGATCTCACACGTCAGGTTACTTGAGAGTGACGATCCATTCGGCCAGGGTCTTGGCCTCCTCCGGGCTGACGGCGTTGGCCGGCATCGGGATCGGTCCCCAGACACTCTTGCTGCCGCTCTTGATGCTGTTGGCTATGTGGGCAACGCCATCAGCCTGTGCACCGTATTTGGCGGCGACGTCATGGAAGGCGGGGCCGACGAGCTTCTTGTCGACCGAGTGGCAGGCCACGCAGGCCTTCGCCTTGAACAGCTCCTCGCCGGTGCTGGCCATCGCGGTTGTCTGGACCAGCAGGCCGCCGAACAGCAGGGCTACCAGGGCTTTGTTCATGAACGTCTCTCCTCACAGGCTTGGCGCTTCGAGGCGCCGATCGTTTTCGCCGGCTTCCCGCCCGGCGTCTGTGGCGATTCTAGGAGCGGCCCCTGCGGCTTCCGCTTGATGCCAATCAAGAACTTCCGGCGACGTGCTTGAGGCAATCCGTCGCGCTGGATAGCTTGCTAACCGAAACTTCCTACCGAGATTTGCCTGTCATGAATGCCCCTGCGCAGAACGATCCGCCGCTCTTCTACCAGCCGTCCGGCAACGAGGTGGCGCTGTTCAGCCACGCGTCCGCGCAGGGCATGCCGGTGCTGATCAAGGGCCCGACCGGCTGCGGCAAGACGCGCTTCGTCCAGCACATGGCGCAGCGCCTGAATCTGCCGCTGTACACCGTGGCCTGCCACGACGACCTGTCGGCGGCGGACCTGGTCGGTCGCCACCTGATCGGCAGCGACGGCACCTGGTGGCAGGATGGTCCGCTGACCCGCGCGGTGCGCGAAGGCGGAATCTGCTACCTGGACGAGGTGGTGGAGGCGCGGCAGGACACCGTCGTGGTGCTGCACCCGCTGGCGGACGACCGCCGCGAGCTGTTCATCGAGCGCACCGGCGAATCCCTGGTGGCGCCGCCGGGCTTCATGCTGGTGGTGTCCTACAATCCCGGCTATCAGAACCTGCTGAAGGGCATGAAGCCCAGTACGCGGCAGCGCTTCGTCGCCCTGCGTTTCGATTACCCGACGCTGGACGTGGAAGCCGGCATCATCGCCCGCGAGGCCGGTGTTTCCTCCGAGCTGGCTCAGCGTCTGGCGCAATTGGGCGTAGCCCTGCGCCGCCTGGGTCGGCAGGAGCTGGAAGAGGTCTGCTCGACGCGCCTGCTGGTGCTCACCGCGCGCCTGCTGCAGGCCGGCGTGGCGCCGCGAGATGCGTGCCGCGCCGGGCTGGCCGAGCCGCTGTCGGACGACGCAGCCACGGTCGCCGCGCTGATGGACCTGGTCGATGTCCATTTCGCCTGAGGCGACGCTCGGTGCCCGGCGCCTGCCGGGCGACCTGGCGATGTGGTTGTTCATCCTCGCCGAGCTGACCGTCTTCGCCATCCTCATCATCGTCTTCGCCGTGACCCAGCACCTGGACGTCGAAGGCTTTCGCGCCGGGCGTGCGCAGCTGGATCTGTCCACCGCCCTGGCGCTGACCCTGACCCTGCTTACCGCCGGCTTCTGCGCGGCGCTGGCGGTGGAGCAGGTGCGCCGCGGCCGCCAGCGGCGCGCCGCTGTCCTGCTCGGCGTGGCCGTGCTGCTGGGGCTGGCCCACGTGATGCTCAAGTCCGGCGAGTACCATCACCTCGTCGCACGCGGGCTGGACCTGGAGTACAGCACCTTCTTCACCCTGTTCTGGTTGATCACCGGCTTCCACTTCCTGCACGTGCTGCTGGGGTTGGTGATCCTCGGCTGGATGACCCTGCGTTGCCTGCGCGGCGCCTACCGCAGCGACGCCCTGGGCGGGCTGGAGTCCGGCGCGTTGTATTGGCACATGGTCGACCTGGTCTGGGTGGTGCTCTTCCCGCTGGTCTACGTGCTGGCGCCTGGCTCATGAAGACGTTGCTGCTCGCCTGGCTGCTGATGCTGCCGATGTCCGTCGCCTCGGTCTGGCTCGGTCACCATGCACCCGACCTGCTGCTGCCGGTGGCGGCGATCCTCCTGCTGGGCCTGGGCAAGGCCTGGATCATCACGCTGCGTTTCATGGAGCTCAGCCACGGCCCGCGACTGTGGCAAGCGCTGCTGCTCGGCTGGCCGCTGGTGGTCACCGGCGTGATCCTTGCCCTGCACGCAACTCCATGATTTTTCATAAAAAAATACCTGACTGGAAGCATTGGTCTTTCTTGATTGCCATCAAGCGAGAGGTCCTAGGTCGCTTCCTACAATGGCCCCGACCGTGACCTAGGAGGGCCCCATGTCAGAGACATTTACCAAAGGGATGGCGAGGAACATCTACCTGGGAGGAGGCGTTTTCTTCTTTCTGGTATTCCTTGCGCTGACCTATCACACCGAAACCACCTTCCCCAAGCGCACCAACCAGAGTGAGCTCACCGAATCGGTGGTGCGCGGCAAGCTGGTGTGGGAGCAGAACAACTGCGTGGGTTGCCACTCGATCCTCGGTGAAGGCGCCTACTTCGCGCCGGAGCTGGGCAACGTCGCGATCCGCCGTGGCGGTGACGCAGCCTTCGGCAGCTTCCTCGCGGCCTGGATGAAGATGCAGCCGCTGGGCGTGCCCGGTCGCCGGCAGATGCCGCAGTTCCACCTGAGCGACCAGGAGGTCACCGACCTTGCGGCGTTCCTGCTGTGGACCTCGAAGATCGACACCAACAAATGGCCGCCGAACAAGGAGGGTTGATCATGAACCCGGGCAATCCCTATCTGAAATTCGCTTCGCAGTCGGTGGCCAAGCCGTACTTCGTGTTCGCCCTGATGCTCTTCGTCGGGCAGATCGTCTTCGGGCTGATCATGGGCATGCAGTACGTGGTCGGTGACTTCCTGTTCCCGGCGATCCCCTTCAACGTCGCGCGGATGGTGCACACCAACCTGCTGATCGTCTGGCTGCTGTTCGCCTTCATGGGCGCGGCCTACTACCTGATCCCCGAAGAGGCCGACCGCGAGCTGTACAGCCCGAAACTGGCCATCGTGCTGTTCTGGGTGTTCGCCATCGCCGGCGTGCTGACCATCCTGGGCTACCTGCTGGTGCCCTACGCGGGGCTGGCCAAGCTGACCCACAACGACCTGCTGCCGACCATGGGCCGGGAGTTCCTCGAGCAGCCGACGATCACCAAGATGGGCATCGTGGTGGTGGCGCTGGGCTTCCTCTTCAACATCGGCATGACCATGCTGAAAGGCCGCAAGACCGCCGTCAGTGTGGTGAT
This sequence comes from Pseudomonas sp. DP-17, assembly GCF_022380625.1. Taxonomy (NCBI): domain Bacteria; kingdom Pseudomonadati; phylum Pseudomonadota; class Gammaproteobacteria; order Pseudomonadales; family Pseudomonadaceae; genus Pseudomonas; species Pseudomonas sp. DP-17. Next base: position 88,012 of record NZ_JAKSXG010000008.1, on the reverse strand, counting down.
GATGACCGGCCTGGTGGGCCTGGCGGTGTTCTTCCTGTTCTCCTTCTACAACCCGGAGAACCTGTCGCGCGACAAGTACTACTGGTGGTGGGTCGTGCACCTGTGGGTGGAAGGCGTGTGGGAGCTGATCATGGGTGCGATGCTGGCCTTCGTGCTGATCAAGATCACCGGCGTCGACCGTGAGGTCGTGGAGAAGTGGCTTTACGTGATCATCGCCATGGCCCTGATCACCGGCATCATCGGCACCGGCCACCACTTCTTCTGGATCGGCGCGCCGGGCGTGTGGCTGTGGCTGGGCTCGATCTTCTCCGCGCTGGAACCGCTGCCGTTCTTCGCCATGGTGCTGTTCGCCTTCAACATGGTGAACCGTCGTCGTCGCGAGCACCCGAACAAGGCCGCCGCGCTGTGGGCCCTGGGCACCACCGTGACCGCCTTCCTCGGCGCCGGCGTGTGGGGCTTCCTGCACACCCTGGCGCCGGTGAACTACTACACCCACGGCTCGCAGCTCACCGCCGCCCACGGCCACCTGGCCTTCTACGGCGCCTACGCGATGATCGTCATGACCATGATCAGCTACGCCATGCCGCGCCTGCGGGGTATCGGCGAAGCGCCTGATGCCAGGTCGCAGAGCCTGGAGATCTGGGGCTTCTGGCTGATGACCATCTCCATGCTGCTGATCACCCTGATGCTCACCGCCGCCGGCATCGTCCAGGTCTGGCTGCAGCGCATGCCCGCCGATGGCGCCGCCATGCCGTTCATGGCCACGGTCGACCAGCTGAAGATCTTCTTCTGGCTGCGCCTGTACTCCGGTGTCGGCTTCTTCATCGGGCTGATCTGCTACCTGCTGAGCTTCCGCCAGCGCGGTCGTGTGGCCGTCGCCTCCGGCGCGGCCCAGGTGAGCTGATCGATACCGTCCACCCGGGCCCGTCCGCTTTGCGGCGGGCCCTTTTGAAGTTTACGGAGCCTGCCGGGCTGCGATCTGGCCGGTAGCGCTTTCAGCTCCCTCTCCATGAAGGGAGAGGGGACTGGCTCGGTGCTCTGTTGGGACACCGTGCCCTGTTCCTTCTCCCTGCCTTCCGGAGGCGCCATGACCATCCACCTCGAAATCGAAGAAGGCTTCGGCCGCGCCTGGCACCGCTTCATCACGCGCCGCGCCAGCCCGGAGTTCGAAGAGGCGGCAGTCAGCCTGGAGGAAGTGCGGCGCAGCCTGCTGCTGCTGTTCCGTGGCACCGGCGGCGAGGCCGGGGTCGGCGTGGAGGCGGCCAGCGCCCGCGAACTGCTGGTGCGCCGCAGCCTGCTGCAGCAGGTGGCCGGCACCTGCCAGCAATTGCCGGTGGCCTGGTTCGATGCCGATTCCCTGCGCCTGCCCGCGCAGTTGGCGGTGTATCCCGACGTCGAGCTGAACCGCGAGCTCTACCGCTGGCTGGCGCTGCTCGCCGCCCACAGCCAGCCGATGCGCCACTGGGCGCGCGACAACCAGGCCTGGACCTGCGCCGTGCTGGAGCACTACCCGCTGCTGCGCCCGCGCTACCGTCGACTGGTGGAAGCGCTGCTCAGCCTGCGTCCCGACCCCACTGATCTGCCACCGGCGGAAGCGGAACTGGAGCTGGCGCTGCAACGGGCGCTGCGCGATCCGGGTAGCGTCGAGCGCCTGCCCCGCAGTGAAAAGGCGCCCTGGCCGGTGCCGCTGTGGCTCTACCCGCCGCAACGCCTGGCTGCACCACAGCACACCGACCTGATCGACGGCGACGAGCAGGGCCGTTCCGCCCACAGCGAAGCCAAGGGCCCGGCGCGCAAGCGTGCCGAGCGGGTCGGGCAGGATCCCGGCCGGGGTGGCCTGCTGCTGTTCCGCCTGGAGAACCTGTTCAGCTGGTCCGAGCACATCGAACTGGACCGTGCCGGTGACGACAGCGAGGACCTGGACGCGGCCAAGGTTGCCGATGATCTCGATCACCTGAGTCTGTCCCGGCAACGGCAGAAGAAGGGCGGCGGGCTGAAGCTCGACCTCGACCTGCCGGCCGCCGACTTCGATGACGTGCCGCTGGGCGAGGGTATTCGCCTGCCGGAATGGGATTACCGTCGCCAGCAACTGATCGACGACCACGTCTGCCTGCAGCCGATGCTGCCGCGCGATGCCGTTCCGGCACCGCTGCCGGATGCCCTGGCGCCCATTGCGCGGCGCTTGCGCCGGCAGTTCGAGAGCCTGCGCCAGCAGCCCCAATGGCTGCGCCGGCAACCCCAGGGCACGGAGCTGGACCTGGAAGCCTGGCTGGACTTCAGCGTCGAGCGGCGCCTCGGCGCCTGCAGCGAACCCGGGCTGTTCCTCGAGCGCCGGCAGACCCGTCGCGACCTTGCGTGCCTGCTGCTGGCGGACCTGTCGATGTCCACCGACGCGCACATCGACAACGACCACCGGGTGATCGACCTGATCAGCGACAGCCTGCTGCTGTTCGGCGAGGCGCTGCAGGCGGTGGGCGACCGGTTCGCGCTGTATGGCTTCTCCTCGCTGCGTCGGCAGCAGGTGCGCCTGACCCAGCTGAAGACCTTCGATGAGCGCCACAACGATGTGGTGCGCGGGCGCATCCGCGCGCTGCGGCCGGGCTACTACACGCGCATGGGCGCGGCGATCCGCCGGGCGACGCAGTTGCTGCTGGAGCGCAAGGAACGCCAGCGGGTGCTGCTGATCCTCACCGACGGCAAGCCCAATGACCTGGACCTGTATGAGGGGCGCTACGGCGTCGAGGATACCCGCCAGGCCGTGCTGGAAGCCCGTCGCGCGGGGCTGGTGCCGTTCTGCATCACCATCGACCGCGAGGCGGCCGACTACCTGCCGCACCTGTTCGGCAGCCAGGGCTATCTGTTGATCAACGATCCGGCCCAGCTGCCGGTGCAGTTGCCGCAGCTGTATCGGCAGCTCACCCGCCGGCAGGGGTGAAGCCACACCTCAGGCACAGTGGGTCGGAAACGTAGAATGGGTGGAGCGAAGCGATACCCGTCAATACGCCGGTGAAAGGGCCGATGGGTATCGCAAGCTCCACCCATCCTACGAAGGGCGATGGGGTGCGGGAGTCAGCGCGGCAACCACACCATCATCACCCCGCAGAATACCGCGAGGAATACGCAGTACCAGGCAAAGCGCCGCAGCCGGCGCTGCTTCGCCAGCGCCTGGTCTACCGGCAGGGGCATCCCGCACTGCGGGCAATCCGCAGCGTCCTCGGGGCTCTCGTGCTGGCAGTACAGGCACTGGCGCATGGCTACTCGAACTGTTCCAGCCGCGCGACGTCGAGCACCTGCACCACGCGTCCGTGAAGGCTGATGATCTTCTCGTCGATCAGCCGCCGTAGTACGCGAGAGAAAGTCTCCGGCTGGATCGACAGGTGCCCGGCCACCAGTTGTTTGGCCATCGGCAGCTCGAAACGACCCTCCTCGTTGCCATGGCGGTTGAGCTGGGTGAGCAGGTAGCGCACCACGCGGTGGGTGGAGTTCTTCAGCGACAGCGTCTCGATCTCGTTGATCCGCCGGTGCAGACGCACGCAGAGCGTGGCGAGCAGGGAGAAGGGCAGCTGCGGATTGCTGTGCAGCAGCTCCATATAGGTGCGGTTGGCGAAGCGGTAGACCTGCGTGGGCTCCAGCGCCTGGGCCGAGGCGACATAGTCGGAGGTGTCCATCAGCATCATGGCTTCGGCGAAGGTCTGCCGGCTGCCGACGACCTCCAGCACCTTTTCCTGCCCCTCCGGCGTCAGACGGTAGATCTTCACCGCCCCGGATATCACGAAATAGAAAGCATGGGCCGGCTCGCCCTGGAGGAACAGCTTGTCGCCTTTCTCCAGGTTGAGCAGCGTGCTGGTGGCGAGCAGCTGCTCCAGCTGTTCTTCGTTGAGTACGTTGAACAGGTGGTGGCCGCACAGAATCTGGTGGTGGACGCGTTGAGCGAGCATGACGGAGCGCTCCTGGGCGGGGACAATCCCGCCAGTATGTGCGATGCCGCCGGGCAGCGTGGTGAGACAAGCTGTCACTGGTCGCCCTCCTGGCTTGCGGTGCGGCGCTCAGGCCGGATGGTTGGCGCCCAGGAACAGCAGGTTGTTCTCCAGGTGGATGTGCTGCATCAGGTCGCGGCGCAGCTCTTCCAGGCCGCTGTAGAGCCGGCGCCAGCTGTTGCAGCCGTCCGCCGGCACGGTGAGGTCGTCGGTCAGGTCGGCCAGCGCGGCGAGGGATTGCGAGTGTTCGTCGTGCTCATGCCGCATCACGCCGATCGGGCCCTGCACATGGGACAGCGGGATGCCCTGGCGCAGCCAGGGGAACAGCACGCTTTCCTCCTTGCACATGTGCCATTCCAGTTCTTCCTGCATCTTCTTCAGGAGCGCGGTCAGTCCGGTGGGGCATTGCGGATGTGCGGCATGGGTCTTCTCGACGCGTTCGGCCAGCGGGATCAGTGCCGACAGCTGCTCGCGGTGAACTTTGTGGTAGCGCTCGAGGATGTGGTCGATCAACTGGTCGTTGCTGGTCAGGCGCCAGTCGGTCTGATCCTCGGTTGGCGGCAGCGCTTGCAGTTCGTCGACGATGCGCTGGGCGTCGAGGCCCTGTTCGCTAGCGGCATCGGCCAGGCTGCGCTGGCCGGCGCAGCAGAAGTCGAGTTTGTAGTCGTGGAACAGCGCGGTGCTGCCCGGCAGGCTGAAGGCCAGGTCGCTCAGGGTGCGTTCGGTGAGGTGGTCGGTCATGGCAGGCCTCGGGTGGAGTGGGGCACGGCGCCCGCAGTCGTCGTGGTCGTCAGTCCTGGAATGGGGTGACCAGTTTAGGGATGAGCGCGCGCCAGGCTCCTTGATTGCAGTCAAGCACCCTCGACCGTCACTTCCCGCTCGTCGCCGCCAGCCACCCGCATCAGTTGCTGCGGGTCGCGCACCAGCAGCTTCTGCCGGCCGCCGACCACCAGGCCGCGGTCTTCCCAGGCGCTGAGGATGCGCGAGACGGTGTGCAGGGTAGTGCCGGTCATCTCGGCGATGTCCTGGCGGGTGACCGGGAAATCGATGCGGATGCCGTCGGCCTCCGGTCGGCCGGACTGCTGCACCAGGCGCAGCACGGTGTGGGCGACGCGCCGCTCGACCTCTTCGGTGGCCAGCTCGCAGAAGCGCACATGGGCTTCCTGCAGGCGTTCGCCGATGGCCTGTACGGTGTTCAGGGCGAAACCGGGGTGGCGGGCAAGCAGCGGTTCCCACTGGCTGGTGGGCCAGGCCAGCGCCAGGCTGTCCTGGCTGGCCGTGGCGGTGGCGGGATAGTCGCGCCGGCCGAGCGCGCGGACGAAGCCGAACAGGTCGCCCGGGTTGACCACGCGCACCAGCACGCGCTGGCCATCGCCAGTGAGCTGGGTGGCCTTCAGTCGGCCGTGCACCAGCAGGTAGAAGCGGGTCGCCGGCGCACCTTGCTCGAACACGGCCACGCCGCTGTTCAGGCGCAGGATGCTGGCCTGGCGGAGGATATCGTCCTGTTCCTCGCGGCTGCTGTTGGCGAAGGGCGGCAGACTGCCCAGCCAGGCGCGGTTGAGGGAGAGATCGGCGGTCACGTCAATGATTTCCCTGGGTCCCGCCGCAGCATAATGGTTATGTGCCGCGGTGGAACTTGAGGGGAATCAAGGGATGTCCCTGACCAGGCGGAAACCCAGATTATCCGGCGGCTGCCCCGCGCTGCAGCCACCGCCGCGGGCATCGCGGACAAAATCGTTGATCGCCGCGCGGTGGCGCCCTTCGGCGATGCGGATCGAGCAGTACTCTGCGCGGTGGGTCTGGGCGCCCTGGGCGTCGAGGTTGACCCGTTGGTGGCAGCTCTGCGTCCATTCCCAGACGTTGCCGCCCAGGTCGGCCACGCCGTATTCGTTCAGCCCGTGGTTGCCGCGCGCCTGGGGCAGCGCCGAGGCGCTGGTACGGGTCTCCGCTTCCAGGCGGTAGCGCGCGAGCCAGCGTCGGGCAGGGTTGCTGCCATCATCGTCTTCGATGCGCAGGGCATCGTCGGCCCAGCGCGTGCCGGCGAAGAAGGCCCACTCGCGGTCGGTCGGCAGCCGCCAGGGCTGGCCGGTGCGTTTGGACAGCCAGTCGGCATAGAGCTGCGCGTCCAGCAGGCTGGCGCCGGTCAGCGGCAGGTCGTCGCGAGGGGCGCTGGCGTCCAGAGCCAGGCAAGCGCCCTCGGCTACGCAGCGAGCGTATTCGCCCTGGCTGACCTGGTACTTCATGACTTCGAAGCGCGGGGCGAGATGCTCACGTTGCGACGGCGCGTCCACCGCCTGCTTTTCCAGCCAGTAGTCGCCCGCCGGGCGGAAGTCGAAGTCGCGGGGTTCGAGTGTCACGGTTTGCGGCGCGAGTTCCGGTTGGTACTGCGGTCGCAGAAGGAGTAACGCCCCGCCCAGCAGTAGCGCAGCGGGTACGCCGATCAGAATGGTCTTGTGCATGGTCCGCCCTGTCCGTCATTCGCGGGGGAAAGGCCGGCCCGCAGGGCCGGCCGTGGGCGTTACTTGATCGGAGTCGGCGGCTGGATCTGGCTCATCAGGTCGTTGTTCCATTGGCCTTCGACCTGGATGTGCGCCGCGGCGCCCAGCAGCACAGCCTCGATGAGGTTGTGGTTGAGGTAGGTGTACAGGCCCGGCTGCAGGAAGGTGTACAGCGCAGCGCCGGCCGCGCCGCCCGGGATGAACCAGGTTTCCAGGTCTTCCTCCGGCGGGTTGTGGAACTTGCCGGTGGCCCAGACGTGGTCGCCATGGCCGCCGATGAGGTGCGGGCGGGTATCGCGGTTGGCCTGGGAGTGGACGATCAGCAGGGTCTCGCCGACGTTGGCCTTGAGCGCGTTCTTGCCGGTGAGGGCGCCGACCTTGCCGTTGAACACGATGTGGCTGGGGATCAGCCCCTTCATGACTTCCTGCATGTCGTTGTAGCTTTCCATGGGCGTTGCGTAGCGCTTGAACTTGCCGTCCTTGTCACGCGGGACGTAGTAGTCCTGCTCGCCGATGTAGACCACCTTGTCGTACTTAAGGGACTTGCCTTCGCGGTCCTTCAGGCCGTCGCGCGGCAGCACCATGATCGCGCCGTTCATGCCCGAGACCACGTGCCATGGGATCATCGCGCCGCCCGGTGCGCAGTGGTAGACGAACACGCCGGGGCGGGTGGCCTTGAAGCGCAGCTTCACTTCCTCGCCGGGCTGGATGATGGTCAGCGCGCCGCCGCCCAGGGCGCCAGTGGAGGCATGGAAGTCGATGTTGTGGGTCAGGGTGTTGGTCGCCGGGTTAACCAGGGTGAGTTCCAGGTAGTCGTCCTGGTGCACCACCATCATCGGGCCGGGCACCGAGCCGTTGAAGGTCATGGCGTGGATCTCGGTGCCATCGTCGTCGATGACCAGCTTCTTCTCCTCGATCACCATGCGGAACTGCACGACCTTGGGCTTGCCCTTGGCGCGCTGTTCATGGGCATGGACGAAGGGCGGAGCGACCAGCTCGACCTGGACGTGCTCCAGCTTCGAGAGGTCCAGGGCCGGACCCATGTTCTTCGGCGCCGCCTCCCCGTCGGCCATGGCCTTGCCGCTGCCGAGCATGCTGCCGGTAACGCCCAGCACCACGGCGCCGGCCAGCAGGGTGCGGCGGGATAGCGAAATCTCTTCCTGATCAAACATGGGTAACTCTCCGTCATCGACGAACTGTCGTTGGCTACAGAAATACCCGGTCGGCAGATTCCTTCTTTGAGCCGGAACAAAGAAGGAATCAGCTGGACAACGTGTCGCAGGCTCTGTTGTGCGGTAGATCGCGTTTACAGTCTTGTACCCATGCAGGCGGGCAAGACCGGGCGCGGCGAGGTAAGATTCTTCCTGCTCTGAATTCCGGCCCGGCATGCGGGCTGCAACGGACAAGGATCCTTCATGCGTCTGTACGGACTGACCCTGCTGGCCCTGATCACCGGCTGCCTTGGCGTGCAGGAGGCGCGCGCGAGCAGCGACGACTCCTGCTACCCGAGCTGGAACCTCAAGCGCGACACGCTGGACGTATGCAACAGCCTGCCGTTCCTCAGTCCGGGCAACGACAGCCGGGTCAACCTGCAGTTGCTGCTGGCGGATGCGGGTCAGGCCAGCATTCCCAACCGCGCGCTGACCGACGACGAGCAGCAGCTGGGCTACGGCCAGGTGCCTTTCCCGCTGGCGCGCTGGCTGGAAGGCTCAATGCCAGGAGATTCGACCGACAGCTCCAGCGCTGCCAGCACCGCGCCGCTGGCCGACCTCGCCGCGCGCATCGGCCTGCCGGCGGATGCCGTGCAGTCCTCCGCCGACAGCTTCGCCAGCGGCGAAGGCAGCCGCTGCCGCAGCAACAACGCAGGCACCGCGCAGGACTTCCTCTCCCAGCTGTTGCTGGCCGACAGCCTTTCAGCTGACGAACGCCAGGGCCTGGCCCGTGCGCGCCTGACCCTGCTGGGCGCCTGCCAGTGGGACGAAACACAGCTCAGCGTGCTGTTGCCCAATGATCTGCAGAGCGCCCCGGCCAAGGCCTACCGCGGCTACCTCAAGGGCGCCGCGGACTTCTACAGCGGCCGCTTCGGCGACGCGCTGAAATCCTTCCGCGCCCTGCAGGACAGCGACCAGGCCTGGCTGAAGGAAACCTCGCGCTACATGGTCGCCCGTGCGCTGCTCAACCAGGCGCAACAGAACGCCTTCGACGAGATGGGCTACCCGGACCTGCGCAAGGTCGACAAGAAAATCCTCGCCCAGGCCGAATCCGCACTGGGCGACTACCTCAAGGCTTATCCACAGGGCCGCTTTAGCGCTTCGGCCAAGGGGCTGACGCGCCGCGTGTACTGGCTGATGAGCGATGAGAGCCGGCTGGCGGGCGAGTACGCCGAACTGTTCGCCCGCGAGGATGCCGACGATCTCGCCCAACTGGTGCAGGAAGTCGACAACAAGCTGCTGGTCACCGCACACCCGGCCGACGTGCGCGACGCGCGCCTGCTGGCGGTGCTCGACCTGATGCAGATGCGCCACCACGAGCCCAACGAACCCCGTGCCCTCGACGCCGCCGGCCTGGCCGCGCAGAAGGACCTGTTCGCCAGGTATCCCGGCCTGCACGACTACCTGACGGCGGCCTACCGGCTGTACGTCGAGGAAAAGCCCACCGAAGCGCTGAAATCCCTGCCCGAGGAACTGCCGGCCAAGCTCGACTACCTCGCCTTCAGCCAGCAGACCCTGCGCGGCTTTGCCCTGGAAGCCGGTAACGACTGGATCGCCGCCGAGAAGCTCTGGCTGCGCCTGCTGCCGCTGGCCGAGCAGCCGCTGCAACGCGAGCAGCTGGAGCTGGCGCTGGCCTTCAACTACGAGCGCAGCGATCGCCTGGTGAAGGTCTTCGCCGACGGCTCGCCGGTGCATACGCCGATCATCCGCGAGATTCTCCTGCGCCACGTCGCCGGCCCCGACCTGCTGCGCCAGCAGGCGAAGTCCACCAGCGTCTCGGTGGAAGAGCGCGATACCGCGCTGTTCGCGTTGCTCTACAAGGACCTGCTGCACGGCCAGTACCAGGCCTATATCGACGACCTCGCGCTGCTGCCCACCGACGGCAGCGGCAAGCCACTGGGCGCCAGCATCGGCTATCTCTACGGGAGCATGCCGCTGTCGCTGTTCCAGTGGCCGGGCGGCAAGAACGACAGCGGCTACGAATGCCCGGCCATCGTCGACGTCGCGCGCGACCTGCTGCAGAGCCCGCAGCCGCCCAAGGCGCTGAACTGCCTGGGCGAGTTCATCCTGCGCAACGGCCTGGATGGCTTCCCGCTGGACACCCAACCCAGCGAGCGCGAACTGGGCGGCGGTGAATCGCTGTTCCCCGGTTCGGCCTATTCGCGCATGGACGGCTATCTCAAGGTCATCGCCGACAAGCAGGCCGTGGAAGAGGACCGCGCCTACGCGCTGTACCGCGCCATCAACTGCTTCGCGCCCAGCGGCTACAACGGCTGCGGCAGCCAGGACATCGCCCCGTCACAGCGCAAGCAGTGGTTCCGCACCCTCAAGGGGCAGTACTCCGGCACGCCCTGGGCGAAGTCCCTGAAGTACTACTGGTAAGCCCCGTGCGGCGCTTACTGGCGCTGGCGCTGGTGTTGCTCGCGGGCAACGCTTCGGCGGCCGGCGTGGACGCCGCGGACCACGACGCCTTCTGGCTCTGGAGCGGCGTCTCGCCCCAGCCGGCGCTGGCCCAGGCGCGTACCCTCTATGTGCTGCAAGGGCAGATCAGTGCGCCGCGCTATGGCCACGGCCACGCCCGGCTGATCGCCCAGGGCATCGCCATCCCCCGCCTGAAGCAGGGCGAGGTGTGGATGGTCTACCGCGCGCATACCCTGCGCTGGAACGAGGACATCTACCGCACCCTGCTTTCGCAACTGCGCCGCTGGCGTGCCGCGGGCAATCCGGTGGTCGGCGTGCAGATCGACTTCGATGCGCACACGCGCTACCTGCACGAGTACGTCGACTTTCTCCAGGACCTGCGCAAGCGCCTGCCCGCGGGCAGCAAGCTGAGCATTACCGGGCTGATGGACTGGGGCAGCAATGCCGCGCCGGAAACCCTCAATCGACTGGCCGGCGTGGTGGACGAGGTGGTGGTGCAGACCTACCAGGGGCGCCAGACCATTCCCAACTACCAGGCGTACCTGCCGCGCGTGGCCCGTTTGCAGTTGCCCTTCCGCATTGGGTTGGCGCAGTACGGGGAGTGGCAGGCGCCCGACTACCTGGCGAAGAGCCGGTGGTTCAGGGGATATGTGGTGTTCCTGCAGAACCCGTGAGGTTGATGTGTGCAGCGGACCGACCACGGACGGAGCCCGCTCCTGCGCAGGGTTGATCCTGGGGTAGGAGCGGACTCCGTCCGCGATTGCTGTCCGCCGGCAGAGGACCTAACTGCCGCCACACCCGCACTTGCCGCAATCGCTCCCGCAACCACCGGCTGACGCGGGCTCTCGCGCATCGCGGGAAGTTCCGCCTTTCAGATTGCGCATCAGCAGGGCGTATTGCAGGTCAAGCTCGTCGGGCACCGGGATATGGACGAGGTGGCCGTCGCCCGGCGCAACGCCGATAGACTCGCCACGGGCGTTCTCCATGGTGTGCAGGCGGAAGGTGCGGTTACCCGCCGGGGTCATCAGCTCGACGCTGTCGCCCACTTCGAAGCGGTTCTTCACCCGCACCTCGGCCAGGCCGTGGCGGCGCTCGCCGGTGAACTCGCCGACGAACTGCTGGCGCTCGGACAGCGAATGGCCGTACTGGTAATTCTGGTATTCGTCGTGCACGTGGCGGCGCAGGAATCCCTCTGTGTAGCCACGATGGGCGAGCGACTCCAGGGTGTCCATCAGGCCGAGGTCGAAGGCGCGCCCCGCGACTGCGTCGTCGATGGCCTGGCGGTAGGCCTGGGCGGTGCGTGCGACGTAGTAGTGGGACTTGGTCCGGCCCTCGATCTTCAGGGAATGCACGCCCATCTGCGTCAAACGTTGCACATGCTGGATGGCGCGCAGGTCCTTGGAATTCATGATGTAGGTGCCGTGCTCGTCCTCGTACGCCTCCATCAGCTCGCCGGGGCGGTTGGCTTCTTCGAGCAGGACGATTTCCCTGCTCGGCGCGCCGATGCCCAGGGTCGGCTCGACGTTGCGCACCGCGTGGCCCAGCTCGTCTTCATGGGCGGCGTGGGTCTGGTATTCCCAGCGGCAGGCGTTGGTGCAGGTGCCCTGGTTGGGGTCGCGGCGGTTGATGTAGCCCGACAGCAGGCAGCGACCGGAATAGGCCATGCACAGCGCGCCGTGGACGAAGACCTCCAGCTCCATGCCCGGCACGCGTTCGCGAATCTCGCCGATCTCCTCCAGCGACAGTTCGCGGGACAGGATCACCCGCTTGAGTCCCTGCTGGCGCCAGAACTCCACGCTGGCCCAGTTCACCGCGTTGGCCTGCACTGAGAGGTGGATATCAATTTCAGGGAAATGCTGGCGAACCAGCATGATCAGGCCCGGATCGGACATGATCAGCGCGTCCGGCCCGAGGGCGATCACCGATTCCACGTCTTGCAGGAAGGTCTTCAGCTTGGCGTTGTGCGGGGCGATGTTCACCACCACGTACAGGCGCCTACCCAGCGCGTGGGCCTCGTTGATGCCGGTGGCGAGGTTGGCGTGGTCGAACTCGTTGTTGCGCACCCGCAGGCTGTAGCGCGGCTGGCCGGCGTAGACGGCATCGGCGCCATAGGCGAAGGCGTGGCGCAGGCTCTTCAGCGAGCCGGCGGGGCAGAGCAGTTCGGGGGAAAACGGAGTGTGGGACATGGTGGCGGAGCGGGTTGTGGGAAAAAGGCCGCCACTCTAGGAAATCCGCCGGCTGCGCGTGCTGAGCGAGGTCAACGGATGCCCTATCCGGTCCCCGCGACCTTATGCCCGACGTGCTCTTTGTAGGATGGGTGTGCATCCGGCGAAATCGGTGCGGTGCATCACTCCAGCCAGCGCCGTCCCTGCAGCTCCAGCAGCGTCTGTGCCTGCTCCGGCCCATTGCTGCCGGCGGGGTAGGGGCGCGGGCTCAGGTAGTGCTCGTGCCAGCCCTTGATGATCGGGTCGACCCAGCTCCAGGCCGCTTCCACCTCGTCGCGGCGCATGAACAGCGTCGAGTCGCCCTCTATCACGTCCAGCAGCAGGCGCTCGTAGGCATCCCAGCGGCGCTTGTTGCGGCTGAAGGCCTCGGCCAGGTTGAGGTCCAGTTCCACCGGCTCCAGCTGCATGCCCTTGCCCGGCGCCTTGGCCATCAGCTGCACACTGATGCGTTCTTCCGGCTGCAACCTTATCCACAGGCGGTTGGCCGTGCTGCCAGCACCGCCGATCAGGCCGTTGGGCGCCGGCTTGAACTGGATGACGATCTCCGAACATTTCTTCGCCATGCGCTTGCCGGTGCGCAGGTAGAAGGGCACACCGGACCAGCGCCAGTTATCGATCTCGGCCTGTACGGCGACAAAGGTCTCCGTATCGCTGTCGTTGTCGACATTTTTCTCGAACCAGTAGGCGGGCACTTCCTGCCCGCCGATGTGCCCGGCGGTGTACTGGCCGCGCACGGTCTTGTCCTGCACGTCCTGTCCGGAAATCGGCTTGAGCGCCTGGAGAATCTTCACCTTCTCGTTGCGCACGGCCTCGGCATCGAAGCGTACTGGCGCCTCCATCGTCACCAGGCAGAGCAGTTGCAGCAGATGGTTCTGCACCATGTCGCGCATGGCGCCGGCATGGTCGTAGTAGGCGCCGCGGTTCTCCACGCCCAGGGTCTCGTTGACGGTGATCTGCACGTGGTCGATGTGCCCGTTGCGCCATACCGGCTCGAACAGGGTGTTGGCGAAGCGCAGGGCCATCAGGTTCTGCACGGTTTCCTTGCCTAGGTAGTGGTCGATGCGGAACACCCGCGATTCGTCGAACACTTCGCCGATGGCCTGGTTGATCGCCAGCGCCGAGTCCAGCGAGTGGCCCAGCGGCTTCTCCAGCACGATGCGCGCCAGCGGCCCGGCGAGCCCGGAGACCTTGAGGTTCTGCGCGATGGGGGCGAACAGGCTCGGCGCGGTTGCCAGGTAATGCACCAGCACGCGGCCTTCCGTGCGCTTGAGGGCCTTGGCCAGGCGGCCGAAGTCGGCGCTCTGCGAGGCGTCCATCGCCACGTATTCCAGGCGCTGGGAGAAGCTGCGCCAGGCCTCGGCGGAGAAGTCGCTGCGCGCCACCTGGGCGCGGCAGTTGCGTTCGGCCAGGGCGAGGTAGGAGGCGTTATCGCGCTGGCTGCGGGCGAGGGCGAAGATTCGCGTGTCGGCCGGCAGGCGGTTCTCCCGGTGCAGGTGGTAGAGCGCCGGCAGGAGTTTATGTAGCGCCAGATCACCACTGCCGCCAAACACCAGAATGTCGCAAGAGCTTGGCAAACCGTGGCTCGCAGACGTATTCACAGACTTATTCCCTGGGCGCGAAGGCAAGTTTTGTAGTATAACTACAACAAGACTACATAAATTTCAGACAACTATCACCGAGCCTATCCCTGTGAACCTTTTGCAGCACATTGCCCAGTCGCGTCATCTGCTCCGCAAGTCGGAGCTCAAGGTTGCCGATCACGTGATGCAGGACCCTGCATCGGTCATGCACAGCTCCATGGCGGACCTCGCTCACAGCGTGGGCGTCAGTGAGCCGACCATCGTTCGCTTCTGCCGCGCCATCGGCTGCAGCGGCTTCCAGGACCTCAAGCTCAAGCTGGCGCAGAGCCTGGCCGCCGGTGCCAGTTTCGGCCAGTTTTCGATCAACGAGAGCGATTCGGTGGCGGACTTCAGCCTGAAGATCTTCGACACCACCCTGCATTCGCTGATGGAAGTGCGCGAACACCTCGACACCCACGCCCTGGAGCGCGCCATCGCGGCCATTGCCCATGCCCAGCGCGTCGAGTTCTACGGCTTCGGCGCTTCCGGCGCGGTGGCGGCGGATGCCCAGCACAAGTTCTTCCGCCTGCTGCTGTCGGCGGCGGCGTACTCCGACCCGCACATGCAGGCCATGTCGGCGGTGACCCTGAAGCCCTCGGACGTAGCGATCTGCATCTCCCAGTCCGGCCGCTCCAAGGACCTGCTGGTGACTGCCAACCTGGTACGTGAAGCGGGCGCCACCCTGATCACCCTGTGCCCCAGCCAGACCCCGCTGGCGGACCTGGCCACGGTGAACCTGGCGGTGGACGTGCACGAAGACACCGATATCTACACCCCGCTGACGTCGCGTATCGCCCACCTGGTGGTGATCGACGTGCTGGCCATGGGCGTGGCCATGGCCCGCGGCCCGGACCTGGTGAATCACCTCAAGAGCGTTAAGCGCAGCCTGCGCAGCCTGCGCCTGTCGCCGAAAGTGGTGAAGAACCACGAGGAGCGCCCGGAAGAGGCGTCCTGAAACCCTACCTGCAGGAGCGAGCAAGCTTGCTCCTGCTGGGGACAGCTCCAGACCGCTCGTCGGCGTCACCGGCGCTTCACCGCCGCGTCGTCAAACGGTCATCCGTCGTCAGCATGCTGGCGTCTCCAGCCCTTCGGCCTTGGGAGATGCGAGATGCCCCGCCATATCGACGACACCCAGCTCCAACTGGACGCCAAGACCCGCCGCAAGCTTGAAGACCAGCGGCGCATGCAGTTCCGTCGTGCCATCGAAGACCGGGTGGAGGCGCAACGCCTCGCCGTGGAAACCTCCGACTACCCCGATCTGATTGCCGCTGCCTATCTCACTTCTGCACGGGCGGGCCGGCGAAACGTTCAGCCAGCTGGCTGATCAGCGCCCGCTCTTCACGGATGAAGGCGACGAACGCCTGGGCCACCGGGCTCAGGCGCTTGCCTCGCGCGTGCACCAGACACCAGCTGCGGTAGAGCGGCAGCTCTTCCACCGGCAGTTCGCGCAGGAGGCCCGAGTGCAATTCGCGGCTGACCGCATGGCGCGGCAGCAGCGCCAGGCCCAGGCCCGCCAGTACCCCTTCCCGTGAACCTTCGAGCGAAGCGAATTCCAGCGTCTGCGGGAAGTGCGCACGTTTCTGCTGGAAATGTTCCTCGCAGGCCTTGCGCGTGCCCGAGCCGGGTTCGCGGATCAGCAGCGGATAGGGCTCCAGGTCCTTGAGCGACAGCTTGGCGGCATTGCACAGCGGGTGATCCGGCGGCGCCACCGCGATGATCGGGTTGTTCAGGAAGGGCAGGAACTCCAGGGCCATGTCCTGGGGCACCAGGGACATGATCACCAGGTCGTCACGGTTGTCCGACAGGCGCTTGATCGCCTGGGCGCGGTTGACCACGGTGAGGTTCAGGCTGACGTCCGGGTGCTGCGCATGGAAGGCGGCGAACAGGTGCGGGGTGATGTACTTGGCGCTGGATTCCACTGCCAGGCGCAACTGGCCCTGCAGCGAGCCCTTGAGGTCGGAGAGGTTCATGTCCAGCACTTCCAGGCGCTGGAAGATGTCGTTGGTGGCGCGCAGCAGGGCGTCGGCGGCATCGGTCTGGTAAAGCTTCTTGCCGATGTACTCGAACAGCGGTTGGCCGACCAGTTCTTCCAGCTGGCGAATCTGCAGGCTGACCGCAGGCTGGGTCAGCGCCATTTCCTCCGCTGCCCGGCTGTAGGAACGGCTTTCGCACACGGCGCGAAAAACCTGCAGCTGGCGAAGTGTCATACGCATCAATGACTTACGCATAGAAGCCTGCCTGATGAGGACATTTTTGCAGAACTATAAAGCATTCTTTATGGCTACCCCAATAATTATTGATTTTGGTTAATCCTCCCTCCCGCGCTAGGGTAAATCCCACGCCGGAACCCGCTCCGGCCAACATATCCAGCTGCCGGTTGCGGAGCTGCCGATTGGTTTTACGCCGGGGCCCTCAAGGTCCGGGCCGAGGGAAAGCCGCAGTGATCAAGAAAATCCTGATCGCCAACCGTGGGGAGATCGCTGTCCGGATCGTGCGCGCCTGCGCCGAGATGGGCATCCGTTCGGTGGCCGTCTATTCCGACGCCGACCGCCACGCCCTGCATGTGAAGCGCGCCGACGAGGCACACAGCCTGGGCGCCGATCCTCTGGCGGGTTACCTGAACCCCCGCGCCCTGGTGAACCTGGCGGTGGAAACCGGCTGCGACGCCCTGCACCCGGGCTACGGCTTCCTCTCCGAAAACGCCGAGCTGGCCGATATCTGCGCCGAGCGCGGGATCAAGTTCATCGGTCCGTCGGCGGAAGTGATCCGCCGCATGGGTGACAAGACCGAAGCGCGCCGCAGCATGATCGCCGCCGGCGTGCCCTGCACCCCGGGCACCGAAGGCAACGTCGCCGACCTGGCCGAAGCCATTTCCGAAGCCGAGCGCATCGGCTACCCGGTGATGCTCAAGGCCACCTCCGGCGGTGGCGGCCGCGGCATCCGTCGCTGCAACAGCCGCGAAGAGCTGGAGCAGAATTTCCCCCGCGTGATCTCCGAAGCCACCAAGGCCTTCGGCAGCGCGGAAGTCTTCCTCGAGAAGTGCATCGTCAACCCGAAGCACATCGAAGCCCAGGTGCTGGCCGACTCCTTCGGCAACACCGTGCACCTGTTCGAGCGCGACTGCTCGATCCAGCGCCGCAACCAGAAGCTCATCGAGATCGCCCCCAGCCCGCAGCTCACCCCCGAGCAGCGCGCCTACATCGGCGACCTGTCGGTGCGCGCGGCCAAGGCCGTGGGCTACGAGAACGCCGGCACCGTGGAGTTCCTGCTCGCCGATGGCGAGGTGTACTTCATGGAGATGAACACCCGCGTGCAGGTGGAGCACACCATCACCGAGGAAATCACCGGCATCGACATCGTCCGCGAGCAGATCCGCATCGCCTCCGGCCTGCCACTCTCGGTCAAGCAGGAAGACATCATTCACCGTGGCTTCGCCTTGCAGTTCCGGATCAACGCCGAAGACCCGAAGAACAACTTCCTGCCGTCCTTCGGCAAGATCACCCGCTACTACGCACCCGGTGGCCCCGGCGTGCGCACCGACACCGCGATCTACACCGGCTACACCATCCCGCCGTACTACGACTCGATGTGCCTGAAGCTGGTGGTCTGGGCGCTGACCTGGGAAGAGGCGCTGGACCGAGGCCTGCGCGCGCTGGACGACATGCGCGTGCAGGGCGTGAAGACTACCGCGGCCTATTACCAGGAAATCCTCAAGAACCCGGAATTCCGTAACGGCCAGTTCAACACCAGCTTCGTCGAAAGCCACCCGGAACTGACCCAGTACTCGATCAAGCGCACCCCGTCGCACCTGGCCATCGCCATCGCTACCGCCATTGCCGCCCACGCTGGCCTGTGAGGAATTCGTCCATGACCGTTTCCAAGAAAGTCACCGTCACCGATACCATCCTGCGCGACGCCCACCAGTCGCTGCTGGCGACCCGGATGCGCACCGAAGACATGCTGCCGATCTGCGACAAGCTCGACCAGGTCGGCTACTGGTCGCTGGAAGTCTGGGGCGGCGCCACCTTCGACGCCTGCGTGCGCTTCCTCAAGGAAGACCCCTGGGAGCGTCTGCGCAAGCTCAAGGCCGCGCTGCCCAACACCCGTCTACAGATGCTTCTGCGCGGGCAGAACCTGCTGGGCTACCGCCACTACAGCGACGACGTGGTGCGCGCCTTCGTCGCCAAGGCGGCGGTCAATGGCATCGATGTATTCCGCATCTTCGACGCGATGAACGACGTGCGTAACCTGCGCGTCTCCATCGAGGCTGTGAAGGCTGCCGGCAAGCACGCCCAGGGCACCATCGCCTACACCACCAGCCCGGTGCACACCATCGACGCCTTCGTTGCCCAGGGCAAGGCCATGGCCGACATGGGCGTGGATTCCATCGCCATCAAGGACATGGCCGGTCTGCTGACCCCCTACGCCACCGGCGAACTGGTCAAGGCGCTGAAGGACGCGCTGCCGCTGGACGTGGTGGTGCACTCCCACGACACCGCCGGCGTTGCCAGCATGTGCCAGCTGAAAGCTGTCGAGAATGGCGCCGACCGCATCGACACCGCGATCTCCAGCATGGCCTGGGGCACCAGCCACCCGGGTACCGAATCCATGGTCGCCGCCCTGCGCGACACCCCGTTCGACACCGGCCTGGACCTGGAACTGATCCAGGAAATCGGCATGTACTTCCACGCCGTGCGCAAGAAGTACCACCAGTTCGAGAGCGAGTTCACCGGCGTGGATACCCGCGTGCAGGTCAACCAGGTGCCGGGAGGGATGATTTCCAACCTGGCCAACCAGCTCAAGGAACAGGGCGCGCTGAACCGCATGCCGGAAGTGCTGGCGGAGATCCCGCGCGTCCGCGAAGACCTCGGTTTCCCGCCCCTGGTCACCCCGACCTCGCAGATCGTCGGCACCCAGGCGTTCTTCAACGTGCTGGCCGGCGAGCGCTACAAGACCATCACCAACGAGGTGAAGCTCTACCTGCAGGGCCGCTACGGCAAGGCGCCGGGCAAGATCAACGAAGCGCTGCGCCGCCAGGCCATCGGTAACGAGGAAGTCATCGACGTGCGCCCGGCCGACCTGATCAAGCCGGAGCTGAACAAGCTGCGCGAAGAGATCGGCAGCCTGGCCAGGTCCGAAGAGGACGTGCTGACCTTCGCCATGTTCCCGGACATCGGCCGCAAGTTCCTCGAGGAGCGTGCCGCAGGCACCCTGAAACCCGAAGAGCTGCTGCCGATCCCCAACGGCAAGGGCGTTGCCGCTGCCGGCGGCGAGGGCGTACCGACCGAGTTCGTGGTCGACGTGCACGGCGAGAGCTACCGCGTGGACATCACCGGCGTCGGCGTGAAGACCGATGGCAAGCGCCACTTCTACCTGTCGGTGGATGGCATGCCCGAAGAGGTGGTGTTCGAGCCGCTCAACGAGTTCATCGGCGGCGGCGGCAACAAGCGCAAGCAGGCCAGCGAGCCGGGCCACGTCAGCACCACCATGCCGGGCAACATCGTCGATGTGCTGGTCAAGGAAGGCGACAGCGTGAAGGCCGGCCAGGCCGTGCTGATCACCGAAGCGATGAAGATGGAGACCGAAGTGCAGGCGGGCATCGCCGGCACCGTGAAGGCCATCCATGTAGCCAAGGGCGACCGGGTCAACCCTGGTGAGATCCTGGTTGAAATTGAAGGCTGACCAAGGACAGACGGGTCTTTAAGGTTCAGTCCCCGGGGGAGCACGATGCTCCCCTTTTTTTTTGCGCGCCGGTTCGCTTCTGCTTAGACCGATTGGTTGATCCAGGTCGGAAATTTCCTTCAGAAACCCATTAGCGTCGACCCTGGGAAAACTGACCAGGGTGCGGTGATGGGGAGAGTCGTGCTGTTGTGGGTGCTCCTGTGCGCCAGTGTGCAGGCATCGGAGATGATGGATCGGCTCGCCGCCCTGGAGCAGGACCCGGCCAAGCGCGAGCAGGCCTATGCGGCTGCCGAGGAGCGCATCCTGCTGTGCAGCAAGTGCCACGGCAAGGATGGCAACAGCAAGCGCGACTACATCCCCAACCTGGCCGGGCAGAACCCGCAGTACCTGTTCGATGCCTTCGAGAAATACGTCGACGGCCAGCGCACCGACTTCGTGATGAACCAGGCGGCCAAGCTGCTGACCATCAATGAGCGGGTCAACATCGCCTACTACTTCAGCCAGCAGAAGGTCCTGCCACGCGCCGAAGCGGCGCCGGACAAGGCGCTGGTGGAGCGGGGCGCCCAGCGCTTCGCCACTGTCTGCGTCACCTGCCACGGCGAGCAGGCCATGGGACGCGACGGCTTCCCGCGTATTGCCGGGCAGCCGCAGGTCTACCTTACCCATGCCCTGCAGCGATACCGGGACAAGGACCCGAGCCGCGCGGACTCGCCCATGCTGGCGGTGGCGGCATTGCTCAATGACGACGATATCCCTGCGCTGACCGCCTACCTCAGCCAGCTGCAGCCCTGAAAGCAGCCAGCCGCCCGAAGGCGGCTGGCTGTTGTGCTGAGTGGCAGACGCTTACTGCTGCTTGTCGTCGGCCGGCTTGGCTGCTTCGGCGGCCGGCTGGGCCGGGGCGGCGGCTGGTTCGGTGGCAGCGGCTGGCGCTTGCGGTTGGGCTTCCGGTTGAGCGGCAGGCTTGGCTTCCTGCTGGGCGGCGGCGGGAACAGCGGTCTTCGAGGCTTGCTCTTGTTGTTTGTCGCAGGCGGCGAGAACGGCGCAGGCGGCGATCAGAATGCAAAGCTTTTTCATGGGAGTGCTCACTCATCGAGGTTGGGCGGATGCCGGTCGGCTGACCGGGGCGGCAAGCTTTACCGCACGCCTGTGAGGAGGCTATGTGGCGGATTCCCAGACTGGTTGGGAAATTTCCGAATCTCCCCGTCCTTAACAGCTCCGAAAAAAGCCCGCTGGATCTGCGCTGGGCGCCAGCGCGCGATGCTGCCCGGCAGCCCGCTTGGGTAGCGATGTTGCCCCCGGCCATGCGGATCGCCGGACAGGAATGGCAGAAACCTTATATACTCTGCGGTCTTTTTACCGATTCCACTGTGAGAACTGCCGTGAGCCAGCTGCCGCCCTGCCCCAAATGCAACTCCGAGTACACCTACGAAGATGGCGCCCAGCTGGTCTGCCCCGAGTGCGCCCACGAATGGTCCGCTGACGGTTCGGGCGAGACCGACGGCGACGCCCGCGTGATCAAGGACTCGGTCGGCAACCTGCTGCAGGACGGCGATACCGTCACCGTGATCAAGGACCTCAAGGTCAAGGGCTCGTCCCTGGTAGTCAAGGTCGGCACCAAGGTGAAGAACATCCGCCTGGTGGACGGCGACCACGACATCGACTGCAAGATCGACGGCATCGGCGCGATGAAGCTGAAGTCGGAGTTCGTGAAGAAGGTCTGAGCCTTCGCTGCCAATGAAAAGCCCGGCCATGTGCCGGGCTTTTTCATGTGCCTCTATTCGCCCCAGGGAAGGGGCGAGAGTGAGCACCTACGTAGGATGGGTGGAGCTTGCGATACCCATCGCTCGTTGTTGCAGGTATTGATGGGTATCGCTTCGCTCCACGCCATCCTACGAAGAGCGAAGCGGCTTATTCCTTGTAGTAAACGATCTGGTTGCTGGTCGCCAGCAGCGCGCCGGATTCGCTCCACAGCTGGGCGCTCTGGTCGAAGAAGCCGTTGCGGAATTCCTGGGCGCGGGCGTCACCCAGCACATAGCCGGTGCCCACCTCGGCCAATTGCGCGGCGTCGGTGTGGAAGTAGGTGGTGATCGACACGGTGCCGGCCGGTACCGGGGTGGCGCGGCGCAGCCAGACGCGCGGATAGAAGATGTCGCTCACCGCCGCCAGGGACAGGAAGTCCAGCGGGCGGTCCTGGGCGTCGCGCAGCCAGAGCTGGCTGCGGCTGGTCTGGTTAGTGCCGTCCCATTTCGTCGGAAAGGCGCCGGAAACCGGGCGCATCTCGTACTGCCTGGGCCAGGCCACGCCCTTGGCGGCGGGGCTCATCGGCGGAAAGTCGCTGGGCGGGGCGATATCGGGGAAAGGCAGGTCGGTCAGGCTCCAGGTCTCGCGGCGCAGCGCGGTGACCAGGGTGGCGGTGGAAGTGACCTGCTGCTCGCCGGCCTCATCGGCCTGGGTCAGTTGCAGCAGCCAGTGCTGGGTGGAGCGGTTGGTGCGCACCGGGATGGCTTCGACCTGGAAGGCGCCGGCCACGACGGCGGCGGCGTAGTTCACCGTCAGCGACAGCGGGCTGCCGAGCAGCTGCGGATGGCGCAGCGCGCCTTGCAGCAGGACCGCGGCGGTCACGCCACCGAAGGGGCCGACCATGTTCCAGTAGTCCTGGCTGGTGTGGCCTTCATAGAGGTTGGGCTGGCCGGCCACGGGTTGCAGGGCCACGGCGCGGTCGAACGGGTGCAAGGCGGTATCGGTCATGACTCTCTCGGCGCTTTTTGTTCTCGGGAGAGGCTCTATGTAGAGGAAAGCGCCGAGCCGGGTCAAGGATACCGGGTGGTCAGGGCGTGACCTCGAAGCGCAGCGTGCCGATCACCTGGCCGGCCTCGGTGAGTACCTGCACCTGCCACTTGCCGCTCGGGTCGGTGGGGAAGTTCTGCTTGTGCGTCCAGGCGCGGTAGCCGGCCTCGCGGCCGCCCTTGATGTCCAGGGCAATGCGGTCGACTTCCTGGCCGTCCTTGCGCCAGGCGTGATAGATGCGCTCGTTCAGACCGCGTGGTGCGTTGATCGCGGTGTAGGCGTAGAGACCCTGGGCTTTGATCTGCGCGACGCTGACCGTCTCCAGGCTGTCGCCGGGGGTGCGCTGGGCGTTGTCGAAGCTCTCGGTCACCGCCATTTCGGTCATCCACAGGGTAGAGGGCGGCACCCAGGCGCGGGCGAACCAGCCCACCGCGCCAATGGACAGGGTCAGGCCGACGAGGGCAAACCAGCGCCACCATTTGTGGATCTTCACCGTCACCGCGAGGCTCGGGAAGGACAGCAGCACGGCGATGCCCAGCGCCGCCTGGTAGCTCTGCGGGGTGCTCAGGTGGAGGATGATCGGCAGCGCGGTGAGCAGCACCGCGAACAGCGTCAGGGTGTGATAGCCCAGGAAGGTCCAGCGCCGCACCGACAGCCACTTGTAGTAGATGGGGTCGGTGATCGCCGCCAGCCCCGCGAGGGTCAGCACGCCGGTGAACAGGGCCTGGCCGCTGTTCCAGGTGGTGGTGACGAAGAAGAACGGCAGGCAGAAGAACAGGCTTTCCTGGTGGATCAGCTGGGTCCCGTAGCGCAGCAGGCCCGGCGGCACTTCCCAGCCGAAGCGGCTCTTGAAGCGCTTGGTCAGCAGGTTTTCCAGCATCAACCAGATCCAGCTGATCAGCATGACGATGGCCATGGCGCGGGCGAAGCCGGCGCGATGACGGTCCACCATGATGAAGCTGAAGACGCCGGAGCAGAAGCCGAACAGGGCGATGACGCGCGGGTAGCGCTGCAGCAGGCCGAGGACGAGGGTGATGAGGCGCTGCACGCGCTCTTTCCAGATCAGCATGGGGCGGGGAGGCATTGCGGTTGGGGGTGGGATTGTAACCCCGGATGTCGGGTTGGGGGTGGGGGGAGTGACGGGAGGGGAGTTCGGTGCTCGGGCGTGGACCCTCTCCCTAACCCTGGCTGCGCGCCCCGCTCCGAAGGGAGAGGGGACTGTTCCGAGCGCGCTGAGGCATTAGTGCTCGCCGGTTGACTGTGAAGTGAGCCGTTGCAGAGGACTGCTCCCTCTCCCTTCAGGGAGAGGGCGGGGGAGAGGGTCCCCACCGCGCCGAAGCTGGTTCGCGAGCAAGCTCGCTCCTACAAAGAAGAGCAGGCCTCAGTGCTTCCCGCTCAACTCCTCCCGCGCAAAGTCGACGAACAGCTGCGCCGGCTTGGTCAACTGGGCGCGCTTGAGCCAGGCGGCGACCAGGCCTGATGTGCTGACTTCTTCGGCAATATCCACCGTCACCACCTTCTTGCCGTCGTAGGTGCATTCCGAATGCGGGCGGGTGACCAGCAGGGAGAAGCCGAAACCCTGGCCGACCATGCCGCGCACCATCTCGATCGAAGGCGAGCTGAAAGCGATGTGCGGGTTCAGCCCCAGTTCCTCGAAGATGCGCACGAAGTAGGTGCGGCTGGGCTGCACGTCGAGCAGGATCATCGGCTCCAGCACCAGGTCGCGCAGGGAGACCTTGTCCTGCTTGGCAAAGCGGTGGTTCTCCGGCAGCAGCGCGTAGGGGCGCTGGGCGGGCATCAGCGGGTCGGTGGCGATGGTGGCGTCGAGGTCGTGCTCGTAGAGCAGCGCCAGGTCGAAGCGGCCGGCGGTCAGGCCCTGCACCAGCTCCTGCTGCTCGCCGTCGCTGATGCGGATTTCGACGCCAGGGTAGCGCTCGCGGAACCCCGAGATCAGGCGCGGCAGGTAGAGCGGAGCGACTGTCTCGAAGCAGCCGATGTCGATCTGCCCGGCCACCACGTCGTTGTCGGCCAGGGCGTTCTGCTCGAATTCGTGGGCCATGCGCAGCAGTTCCTGCGCCTTGCGGTAGAAGCGCGCGCCGCTGGGGGTGAGTGACACGCCCTGGGCGTGGTGGCGGATGAACAGCTGCACGCCGAAGCTCTCTTCCAGCCCCTTGATCGCCGTGGAAATGGACGGCTGCGCGATGTACAGCTTGCGCGACGCCTCGGCCACGCTGCCGCATTCCACGGTGGTCACGAAATACTTCAATTGCCGCAAGGTATAGGAAGCCACTGCACGCCTCGTTGTTGCTTTTTTATACAAGATACCGCGTTGGGCCGGCCGGCGGGGGCGGCCCGTGGCGAAGATTTTCCTCGCCGGGGACCACATTTTTCATGGCCTTGGCCGCCTGCTGCATCCCTCCGGGCGCGGGCATACTCCAGCGCAATCGGTGAAAACGCCCTGCAAATCCCGTACACGCAGCCTGGAGTACAACTCATGCGCATGGCCCTTTGGCAGACCTGCGGCCTTCCCGGCGATGTCGCCGGCAACCTCGTCCAACTGGAGCGCCAGGCCGGCGCCGCCGCCGCTGCCGGCGCGCAACTGCTGCTCTGCCCGGAGCTGTGGCTGGGCGGCTACAACGTGCCCCAGCGCATGAACGAGCTGGCCGAGGCGGCGGACGGGCCGTCGACCGCACGCATCGGCGAGCTGGCGCAGCGCTTCGGGCTGGCCATCGCCTACGGTTACGCCGAGCGGCATCCGCAGGGCGGCAAACCGTACAACTCGGCACAGGTCATCGGCCCGTCCGGCAGCGCACTGGGCCACTACCGCAAGGCGCACCTGTTCGGTGCCATGGAGCGGGAAGTGTTCAGCGCCGGCGATGTGCTGGAAGCGCCGTTCGACTACGCCGGCTGGCGCATCGGCCTGCTGATCTGCTTCGACGTGGAGTACCCCGAGGCAGTGCGCGCCCACGCGCTGAACGGCGCCGGGCTGGTCCTCATCCCTACCGCGCTGACGCCCGAATACGGCGCGGTGCCGCGCGTGATAGTGCCGGCGCGGGCGGTGGAGAACCAGCTGTTCGTCGCCTACTGCAACCACTGCGGCGTGGAGGACGGGCTGGCCTTCCTCGGCGGCTCCTGCATCGTCGCGCCGGACGGTGAGCGCCTGGCTGCCGCCGGGCCCGCGGAGAGCCTGCTGATCGTCGACCTGGACCCCGAGCAGCGTGCCCGTCAGGCCGAGACTTTCCCCTACCTGCCATGTCGTCGCCCCGAGCTGTATGGTGCGCTGACCCGCTGAGCACGGGCCCTGCAGCGGTGCGCAGGCGTGCACCGCGATGGCGCGACATGCGCCGGGCCGGTGCGTGGCTGCCCAGCTTTTTCATATATCCCGAAGACAAATTTAATAATTTTCCTTGGCAGGGCCTTGGGCGACCATCCAATCCACATTCGAACAACAACGTCCCTCGAGGGCGAGCGAAGCAGGAGTGCCCTGGTGTACGAGCTCAACGATTGGCGGCAGCGTGCTGCCCGGCAGACCTTCATCGACAGCGCGCTGATCGGCGGCCGCCGCGTGGCCGCGCAGGATGGCGCGACCTTCGCGTCCATCGACCCGGCGACCAATCGCCTGCTGGCCAATATCGCCGCCTGTGGCGCGGCCGAGATCGACGCTGCCGTGCGCATCGCCCGCCAGGCCTTCGAGTCCGGCCCCTGGGCGCGCATGGCGCCGCGTGAGCGCAAGGCCGTGCTGCAGAAGCTCGCCGAGCTGATGATGGCCCACCGAGACGAGCTGGCCCTGCTCGATACCCTGAACATGGGCAAGCCGGTAATGGACGCCTGGAACATCGACGTGCCCGGCGCCGCCGGCGTGTTCTCCTGGTACGCCGAAAGCCTCGACAAGCTCTACGACCAGGTCGCCCCGACCGCGCAGAACGCCCTCGCCACCATCACCCGCACGCCGCTGGGCGTGATCGGCGCCGTGGTGCCGTGGAACTTCCCCCTCGACATGGCCGCCTGGAAGCTGGCGCCCGCGCTGGCCGCCGGCAATTCCGTGGTGCTCAAGCCCGCCGAACAGTCGCCGCTCTCCGCCCTGCGCCTGGCCGAGCTGGCGCTGGAAGCCGGCCTTCCCGAAGGCGTGCTGAACGTCGTGCCGGGCCTGGGCGAAGCCGCCGGCAAGGCGCTGGGCCTGCACCCGGACGTAGATGCCCTGGTGTTCACCGGCTCGACCCAGGTCGGCAAGTACTTCATGCAGTATTCCGCGCAGTCCAACCTCAAGCAGGTCTGGCTGGAATGCGGCGGCAAGAGCCCGAACCTGGTGTTCGCCGACTGCCGCGACCTCGACCTGGCCGCTGAAAAAGCCGCCTTCGGCATCTTCTTCAACCAGGGCGAAGTCTGCTCGGCCAACTCGCGCCTGCTGGTGGAGCGTTCGATCCACGACGAGTTCGTCGAACGCCTGATCGCCAAGGCCCGCGACTGGACGCCGGGCGACCCGCTGGACCCGGCCAGCCGCGCCGGCTCCATCGTCGACAACAAGCAGACCGCCGGCATCATGGCCTGCATCGACCGCGCCCAGGGCGATGGCGCGCAGCTCGCCTGCGGCGGCCGCCAACTGAGCTTCAACGGTTCGGACAACTTCATCGAACCGACCATCTTCACCGGCGTGCGCCCGGAGCAGTCCCTGGCCCGCGACGAAGTGTTCGGCCCGGTGCTTGCAGTCATCCCCTTCGACAGCGAAGAAGAGGCCGTGCGCCTGGCCAACGACAGCATCTACGGCCTTGCCGCTTCGCTGTGGAGCGACGACCTGCACCGCGCCCACCGCGTGGCGCGCAAGCTGAACGCCGGCACCGTGTCGGTGAACACGGTGGACGCGCTGGACCCGGCGATTCCGTTCGGCGGCGGCAAGCAGTCCGGCTTCGGCCGCGATCTCTCGCTGCATTCCTTCGATAAATACACGCAGCTCAAGACCACCTGGTTCCAGCTGCGCGACTAAATGCAAGACAGGCCGCCGGGTCGAGCCCGGCGCCTGAGCAACACGCGAATCCCTAACCGAACCGTTCGAGACGGCCGGTGAGACTGCCCAGGTAAGTCCGTCGCCCTCGATCCCCTGAAGACCCCTCAGGCCGGCTGCCGGAGCACCGCCGAGGGATAGAGGAGAAAAGTCGATGACCGACAAGACCCGCGCGCCACGTGATACCCGCGACTACCAGAAAGCGGACGCCGCGCACCACATCCATGCCTTCCTCGACCAGAAGGCGCTGAACGCCGAAGGCCCACGCGTGATGGTGCGCGGCGAAGGCCTGCACCTCTGGGACAACGACGGCAACAAGTACATCGACGGCATGTCCGGCCTGTGGTGCACCAACCTGGGCTACGGCCGCAAGGACCTGACCGCCGCCGCCACCGCCCAGCTCGACGAGCTGCCGTACTACAACATGTTCTTCCACACCACCCACCCGGCGGTGATCGAGCTCTCCGAGACCCTCTTCAGCCTGCTGCCCGATCACTACAGCCACGCGATCTACACCAACTCCGGCTCCGAGGCCAACGAGGTGCTGATCCGTACCGTGCGCCGCTTCTGGCAGATCGAAGGCAAGCCGCAGAAGAAGATCATGATCGGCCGCTGGAACGGCTACCACGGCTCCACCCTCGCGGCCACCGCGCTGGGCGGCATGAAGTTCATGCACGAGATGGGCGGCCTGATCCCGGACATCGCGCACATCGACGAACCCTACTTCTTCGCTGCCGGCGGCGACCTGACCCCGGCCGAGTTCGGCCGTCGCTGCGCCCTGCAGCTGGAAGAGAAGATCCTCGAACTGGGCGCCGACAACGTTGCCGGCTTCATCGCCGAACCGTTCCAGGGCGCTGGCGGCATGATCTTCCCGCCGGAAAGCTACTGGCCGGAAATCCAGCGCATCTGCCGCCAGTACGACGTGCTGCTGTGCGCCGACGAAGTGATCGGCGGCTTCGGCCGTACCGGCGAGTGGTTCGCCCACCAGCACTTCGGCTTCCAGCCCGATACCCTGTCCATCGCCAAGGGCCTGACCAGCGGCTACATCCCCATGGGCGGCCTGGTGCTGAGCAAGCGCATCGCCCAGGCGCTGGTGGAAGAAGGCGGTGTGTTCGCCCACGGCCTGACCTACTCCGGCCACCCGGTGGCGGCAGCGGTGGCGGTGGCCAACCTGCGCGCGCTGCGTGACGAGGGCTGGGTGAATGCGGTGAAGAACGACACCGGCCCGTACCTGCAGCAGTGCCTGCGCGAAGTCTTCGGCAACCACCCGCTGGTGGGCGACATCCAGGGCGCCGGCTTCGTCGCCGCGCTGCAGTTCGTCCAGGACAAGGCCACCCGCAAGCGCTTCGACAACGAGAACGACATCGCCTGGCGCTGCCGCACCATCGGCTTCGAGGAGGGCGTGATCATCCGCTCCACCCTCGGCCGCATGATCATGGCCCCGGCACTGGTCGCCGGTCGCGCCGAGATCGATGAGCTGGTCGACAAGACCCGCCGCGCGGTCGACCGCACGGCCCAGGAAATCGGCGTGCTGTAACGGCACGCGCTTCTGCTCTTTTGTAGGAGCGAGCTTGCTCGCGAACAGAGCTCCGGGGAACGCCTGCACTAGCGGAGTTCCCTCTCCCCGCCCTCTCCCTGAAGGGAGAGGGAGTCGTCCGTGCCGGCAGACACCGTAATTTCAGCCGGCGCCGATCCAGTCCCCTCTCCCTTCAGGGAGAGGGTTAGGGAGAGGGGTTCTTCCCGAGGCACCGTTCGCGAGCAAGCTCGCTCCTACGAAAAGCCGAAATACCGAACAACAACGCCGCGAGCGCAAAGACGCCCGCGCGATGGAACTCTTTTTGCCCGGCTTCTGGCCGGGGTACTGCCCAGCAACACAACAACGCCAATCCGGCTGTGGGAGTCGTTCCATGAAAGTGTCCTTGCTCACGCGCATCTCCATCACCTGTGCCCTTGCTGCCGCTGTCGGTAGTGCTCACGCGCAGTCCCAAAGCATCACCGTCATCTCCTTCGGCGGCGCCACCAAGGCGGCCCAGGAGCAGGCCTACTTCAAGCCCTTCGAAGCCAGCGGCGCCGGCAAGATCGTCGCCGGCGAATACAACGGCGAGATGGCCAAGGTGAAAGCCATGGTCGACGTCGGCAAGGTCACCTGGGACGTCGTCGAAGTGGAAAGCCCCGAGCTGCTGCGCGGCTGCGAGGAAGGCCTGTTCGAGCGCATCGACCCGGCAGCCATCGGCGATGAGAAGAACTTCGTCCCCGGCACCCTCAGCGAGTGCGGCGTGGCCACCTACGTCTGGTCCATGGTCATGGCCTACAACGGCGCCAACGTCGCCAAGGCTCCGCAGTCCTGGGCGGATTTCTGGAACACCAGCCAATTCCCGGGCAAGCGCGGCCTGCGCAAAGGCGCCAAGTACACTCTGGAAATCGCCCTGCTGGCCGACGGCGTAAAGCAGGAAGACCTCTACAAGGTGCTCGGCACGAAAGAGGGCGTCGATCGCGCCTTCGCCAAGCTCGACCAGCTCAAGGGCAACATCCAGTGGTGGGAAGCCGGCGCGCAACCGCCCCAGTGGCTGGCCGCCGGTGACGTGGTGATGAGCGCCGCCTACAACGGCCGCATCGCCGCCGCGCAGAAGGAAGGCGTGAAGCTGGGCATCGTCTGGCCGGGCAGCCTGTATGACCCGGAATACTGGGCCGTGGTGAAGGGCACGCCGAACAAGGCGCTGGCCGAGAAGTTCATCGCCTTCGCCAGCCAGCCGCAAACCCAGAAGACCTTCTCCGAGAACATCCCCTACGGCCCGGTGCACAAGGGCACGCTGGACCTGCTGCCGGCGGACGTGCGCGACGCGCTGCCCACCGCGCCGGCCAACCTCGAAGGCGCCCGCTCGGTGGACGCGGCCTTCTGGGTCGACCACGGCGAAGAGCTCGAACAGCGCTTCAACGCCTGGGCCGCCCGCTGATCCTTTCCTGATCCACGCCCGGCGTTCGCGCCGGGCCTGCCTTGCCAACGACGCGTGAGAAACACAATGACAACGACGCAAAACCAGGCGACGACGCTGGAGCTGAGCACCATCCAGCCCATCGCCGCACATGAACGACACGGCCGCGCCCGCGACCTCTTCACCATCTGGTTCGGCAGCAACATCATGCTGCTGACCGTGGTCACCGGCGCCCTGGCGGTCACCGTGTTCAAGCTGCCGTTCTTCGCCGCCGTGCTGGCGCTGGTACTCGGCAACCTGGTGGGTGGCGTGTTCATGGCCCTGCATTCGGCCCAGGGCCCGCAGCTGGGCGTGCCGCAGATGGTGCAGACCCGCGGCCAGTTCGGCTCCTTCGGCTCCTTGCTGGTGGTCGCCCTGGTGGTGATCATGTACCTGGGCTTCTTCGCCTCCAACCTGGTGCTCGGCGGCCAGGCGCTGCACGCACGCTTCGAGGTGATCGGCACCAACACCGGCATCCTGCTGGTGGGCGCGATCAGCGTGATCGCCACGGTGTTCGGCTACCGCCTGATCCATGGCTACACCCGCGTGATGTCCTGGCTGTCCGGCGCAGTGCTGCTGATCAGCTTCGTCTGGCTGGTGTTCGTCCACGGCCTGCCGGCGGACCTGCTTGAGCGCAATGAGAACAACATCCCCGGCTTCCTCGGCGCGCTGTCCATCGCCGCGCTGTGGCAATTGGCCTACGCGCCCTACGTCTCCGACTACTCGCGCTACATGCCGCAGGGCACCGGCGCGCGCACCGCGTTCTGGTCCAGCTACTGGGGCTGCTGCCTGGGTTCGATCCTGCCGATGCTGCTGGGCGTGCTGGTCGGCCTGTCGGTGGGCGAGGGCGATGTCATCGCCGGCCTGATCGAGATGACCGGCGGCTTCAGCGCCATCATGGTCGCGGTGTTTTCCATCGGCATCGCCGCCACCAACTCGATGAACCTGTACTGCGGCACGCTCTCGGCCATCACCGTCGGCCAGACGCTGATCCCGGCCTGGTCGGCCAAGGCCGGCTGGCGCGCGGTGATCGCCCTGGCGCTGTTCGGCGGCTCGCTGGCCATCGCCCTGCTGGGCCAGGACAACTTCATGGCCAACTACACCAACTTCATCCTGCTGCTGCTCTACGTGCTGGTGCCCTGGAGCGCGATCAACCTGG
Source organism: Pseudomonas sp. DP-17 (assembly GCF_022380625.1). Lineage (NCBI taxonomy): Bacteria > Pseudomonadati > Pseudomonadota > Gammaproteobacteria > Pseudomonadales > Pseudomonadaceae > Pseudomonas > Pseudomonas sp. DP-17. The sequence continues at coordinate 56,462 of NZ_JAKSXG010000008.1, read as the reverse complement.
TCGACTATTACCTGGTTGCCCACGGTGAGTACGACGTGCTGTCGTTCTTCCGTCGTGACGGCGGCATCTACGGCACCTTCAACTGGACCGCGGTGAACTGCTACATCCTCGGCATCCTGGTGCAGGTGCCGTTCATGTCCACCGCGCTCTACACCGGCGCCGCCGCGCAGGCCATGAACGGCGCGGACATCTCCTGGGTGGTCGGCCTGGGGGTGGTCTCGCCGGTCTACTGGCTGTTCAGCCGCAAGCGCCAGCGTGCCCTGAAGGCGGCCCGCGCATGAGCCGTCGTACCGGGTTCTTCTTCGACGAACGCTGCTTCTGGCACGCAACCGGGTTGCATGCGCTGATCCTTCCTGTCGGTGGCTGGCTGCAGCCGCCGGTGGGCGGCGGCCATGCCGAATCGCCGGAGAGCAAGCGCCGACTGAAAAGCCTGATGGATGTTTCCGGCCTGAGCAGCCAGCTGCACCTGTCCAGCGCGCCCCTGGCCAGCGAGGAAGACCTGCTGCGGGTGCATCCGGCGAGCTACCTGGAACGCTTCAAGGCCTGCAGCGAAGCCGGCCACGGCGACATGGGCGAGGAATCCATGGTCAGCCATGGCACCTACGACATTGCCCGGCAGTCTGCCGGCCTGACCATCGCCGCGGTCGACGCGGTACTGCGCGGCGAGTTGGACAACGCCTACGCGCTGTCCCGCCCGCCGGGTCACCACTGCCTGCCGGATCGCGGCATGGGCTTCTGCTACCTGGCCAACATCGCCGTGGCGGTGGAGACGGCCAAGGCGCGCCACGGCATCAAGCGCGTGGCGGTGCTCGACTGGGACGTGCACCACGGCAACGGCACCGAGGCGATCTTCTACGGCCGCGACGACGTGCTGACCCTGTCGATCCACCAGGCCGACTGCTACCCCACCGGCACCGGTGCGGTGGACGACATCGGCGAGGGCGCGGGCAAGGGCTACAACCTCAACGTGCCGCTCTATCCGGGCAGCGGTGACGATGCCTACCGCGTTGCCATGGAGACGATCATCGTGCCGGCGCTGGAGCGCTTCCAGCCGGAGCTGATCGTGGTCGCCAGCGGCTTCGACGCCAACGGTGTGGACCCGCTGGCACGCATGCTCGCCCACAGCGAGACCTTCCGCTTCATGACCGCCGCCGTCCGCAATGCCGCCGAGCGCCTGTGCGACGGCAAGCTGGTGGTGGTGCACGAAGGCGGCTACGCGGAAGCCTATGTGCCGTTCTGCGGCCACGCGGTGATCGAGGAAATGGCCGGCGTGCGCACCGAGGTGGTCGATCCCTTCCTGCCGATGCTCGAAGGCCAGCAGCCCGACGCGGACTTCCGCGCCTTCCAGCGCCAGGCGCTGCAGCGGATGGCGGCGAAGCTGCTGGGATGAGTGCCGCGACGTGGCGGCGGATAACCGCTAGCGGTTATTCGCCCTACGTTCAGGTCGCGGATTCTCGTAGGGCGCATAACGCCCCAAGCGTTATCCGCCGTTACCCTGCCAGAGCGGCTAGAGTGGGGACTCCATCCAAAACAACGGATAGCGTCCCCATGAAGTTGCTGCTCCTTCCCCTCGGCCTGCTGGCCTTCTCCTCCCTCGCTCACGCCGACGACTGCGCCGACGCCCAGACCCAGGGCGAGATCAACGCCTGTACCGGTGCCGCCTACAAGGCCAGCGACAAACGTCTCAACGACCTCTACGGGCAGTATCGCCAGCGCCTGGATGCCGGGCAGAAGAAGGCCCTGACCGCCGCGCAGAAGGCCTGGTTGACCTACCGCGACCTCAGCTGCCAGTTCGAGACCTCCAGCGTCGAGGGTGGCTCGGGCTACCCGATGGCCTACAGCAATTGCCTGAAGGCCATGACGGATAACCGCATCAAGGAATTGCAGACCCTCTCCGATTGCCAGGAAGGCGACTTCAACTGCCCCGCGCCCAAGCCCTGATCGTATTTGCAGGATGGTGTGGAGCGCAGCGATACCCATCGGTCCGGCTCACCGACAGCATGGGTATCGCTGCGCTCCACCCATCCTACGTATCCTTCCCGCGCCAAGCCGTGACGGATCTTCTGTAGGAGCGAGCTTGCTCGCGAACGGATTTCCCGGTTGTGCCGGTGCTGGGCGGGTTCGCGAGCAAGAACTAGGCGTCCCCCTCGCTCCTACACGCCCCGGCCGCGCGGACAAAAAAAGGGAGCCTTGCGGCTCCCTGGAGAGACGGCCGCGGAAGTGGAGCCGCGGCCGGGGGTTCAAGTGCGCCGTCAGGCGGCGCGGAACAGGTTGTGCGGGTCGATGACGAATTTCTTCGGCACGCCGGCATCGAACTCGCCATAGCCCTTGGGCGCGTCGTCCAGGGTGATGACTTCCACCCCGACGACGTCGGCGATCTTGATGCGGTCCCACATGATCGCCTGCATCAGCTGGCGGTTGTACTTCATCACCGGGGTCTGGCCGGTGTGGAAGCTGTGCGACTTGGCCCAGCCCAGGCCGAAGCGGATGCTCAGCGAGCCCTGCTTGGCCGCCGCGTCCACCGCGCCCGGGTCCTCGGTGACGTACAGGCCCGGAATGCCGATCTTGCCGGCGACCCGCACCACGCCCATCAGCGAGTTCAGCACGGTGGCCGGAGCCTCGTGCTGCGAGCCCGAATGACCGTGGCCACGGGCCTCGAAGCCCACCGCATCGACCGCGCAGTCCACTTCCGGCTCGCCCAGCAGATCGGCGATCTGCTCGTGCAGCGGGGTGTCCTTGGACAGGTCGGCGATCTCGAAGCCCTGCGCCTTGGCGTGAGCCAGGCGGGTCGGGTTGACGTCACCGACGATCACCACGGCGGCGCCCAGCAGGCGGGCCGAAGCGGCGGCGGCAAGGCCGACCGGACCGGCACCGGCGATATAGACGGTGCTGCCCGGACCGACGCCGGCCGTCACCGCACCGTGGTAGCCGGTGGGGAGGATGTCGGAGAGGCAGGTCAGGTCGCGGATCTTCTCCATCGCCGCGTCGCGGTTGGGCAGGCGCAGCAGGTTGAAGTCGGCGTACGGGACCATCACATACTCGGCCTGGCCACCGACCCAGCCGCCCATGTCGACGTAGCCGTAGGCGCCGCCGGCACGGGCCGGGTTGACCGTCAGGCAGACGCCGGTGTGCTGTTCCTTGCAGGTGCGGCAGTGGCCGCAGGCGACGTTGAACGGCACCGAGACCAGGTCGCCGATCTTCATGGTTTCCACGCCGCGACCGATTTCCACCACCTCGCCGGTGATCTCGTGGCCCAGCACCAGGCCTTCCGGCGCGGTGGTACGGCCACGGACCATGTGCTGGTCGGAGCCGCAGATGTTGGTGGAAACCACGCGCAGGATCACCCCGTGGTCGATCTGCTTGCCCTGCGGGTCCTGCATCTTCGGATAGGGGATGTTCTGTACTTCGACCTTGCCCGGGCCGAGATAAACCACACCACGATTGCCAGACATACGCATTCCTCATTGTGTTTGTGGGTACAAAGGCGGGCCCTGCGGCTCGCGGTTCTGCACTGGGATGTCGTGTGTTGCGCGACAGGGCCGGTCAATACAGCTGGCAGCCGGCTGGGCTGTCGGTGTTGCTCGGTGCTTGGGAGCGGGCTTCAAGACCCTCTCCCCAACCCTCTAACTAGGCGTCCCCCCCTGAAGGGAGAGGGGGCTGTTCGGTGTCGCCGGATGGCACGGAGTCCGGCCCTCGCTCGGATATCCCCTCTCCCTTCAGGGAGAGGGCTAGGGAGAGGGCGCTCTACAGCGCGCGCCACACTCCGAGGTGACACGTAGGGCGGATGAGCCCCATCCATCCGCCGTTGCAGGCGTCATGGCGTTATGCGCCCTACAGGTACGGGCTGTGCTTACAGCACCACCGTCCGGTTGGCATTCAGGAACACGCGTTTCTCGATGTGATAGCCCACCGCCTTGGCGAGGGTCAGGCACTCCACGTCGCGGCCCTTGGCGATCAGGTCCTCGGGGTAGTGGGAGTGGTCCACGGGTTCGACGCCCTGGGCGATGATCGGGCCCTCGTCGAGGTCGTTGTTGATGTAGTGGGCGGTGGCGCCGACCAGCTTCACGCCCTTCTGGTAGGCCTGGTGATAAGGCTTGGCGCCCTTGAAGCCGGGCAACAGCGAGTGGTGGATGTTGATCGCCCAGCCGTCCAGGCGGCGGCACAGCTCGGGCGAGAGCACCTGCATGTAGCGGGCGAGGATCACCAGTTCGGCACCGGTTTCCTCGATCACCTGCCAGACCTTTGCTTCCTGCGAGCCCTTGTCGTTGGGGTCCAGCGCAAAGTGGTGGTAGGGAATGCCATGCCAGCGCGCCAGCGGCTCCAGGTCCGGGTGGTTGGAGACCACCGCTACCACGTCCATCGGCAACTGGCCGATGCGCTGGCGGTAGAGCAGGTCGTTCAGGCAATGGTCGGCCTTGGAGACCATGATCACCACCTTGCTGCGATAGCCCGGCGGGGTCAGTTCGACGTTCATCTGGAAGGGCGAGACGCGGTCGGCGAGTCCGGCGCGGAAGGCCGCTTCGTCGAAGCCGTCGCCGGCGCGGAATTCGATGCGGATGAAGAAGCGCTGCGCCAGGCGGTCGTCGAAGGAGTGGTGCTCGGTGACGTAGCAGCGCTGCTCGAACAGATAGCGCGTGACCACGTCCACCGTGCCCAGCAGGCTCGGGCTGTCGGCGGTGAGGATCCAGGTATCGGGGGTGCGGCTCATGGTCTGACTCCGAAGGATTTCCCCTCGCCGAAGCAGCGAGGGGAATCGACGCCTGTTACGCCGCCACCTGCAGGCCGTACTCGGCGCAGGCGTCCTGCAGCCACAGCCAGAAGTAGTCGGAGAAGCTGCGGCGCACCACCAGCTCCCAGGTGTGCTCGCCGGTATGGCGGATCACCAGCTGGGACTTGGCGAAGTGGGTGCCGACCGCCTTGCCCACTGGGAAATTGCTCGGGTGCACGTCGTAGCCGGTGGACTTCATCAGCACTTCGCGGACCTTGGCGCCTTCCAGTTCCAGCAGGGTCTGGCCGCCGCTGACGTTGACCACCGAATAGTGCAGCTCTTCGCCGAGCGCCTCGCGCAGGCGCTGTTCGACGGCGAATTCCTCGCCGCCGGGGACGATCAGCAGCCACTCGTCCGGGCCGAGCCACTGCAGCGAAATATCGCCCTTGGCCACCAGGGTCAGCGCCACCGGCAGTTCAAGGCCCAGGGCCTTGTGCACGCCGCCGGCGAAGGCCGGGTCGTGGGCGTCGCCACGCAGGGTCAGGTGGCCGAGGAATTTCTTCTCGCGCAGGGTCACGCCGGCGTTGGCCACCTTGCGCGCGGCGAGCTTGTCCAGCTCGGCGTGATGCAGGGGGGATTCGGCCTGGATGCCGTCTGCGGGGCATTGCTGGTAGAGGTTGGCTTTGCTCATGTTCTGTTCACCTTGGGGGCTCGGAGCGCCCTGGAAGTCTGTCTGCCCTCTCCCTAACCCTCTCCCTGAAGGGAGAGGGGATGTCCGTGCGTGCTGATACACGGTTCCATCCGGGAGGTTCGGTCACTCCCTCTCCCATCAGGGAGAGGGCGGGGGAGAGGGGCGAACCCCACTCCGATCAATCCACGTTCTGCCGTTCGCCTTTCGGGTCGTAGAACACCGAGCTGCAGATTTCCGCCTCGATCACTCGGCCATCCGGCAGCGGGGCGTAGACCTTCTCGCCCAGGCGCTTGATGCCGCCCTTCACCACCGCCAGGGCGAAGCTGTAGCCCAGGGTGCTGCTCATGTAGCTGGAGGTGACGTGGCCGACCATGGTTGCGGGAATCGTGTGCTGCGGGGTGAACAGCAGTTGCGCGCCCTCGGGCAGCAGGTCCATCGGGTTGGTCGGCTTGAGGCCTACCAGCTGCTTGCGGTCTTCGCGCTGGCAGTCGGCACGGTTCATGCCGCGCCAGCCGATCCACGAGAACGGCTTGGTGCGACCCACCGCCCATCCCATGTTCAGGTCGTCCGGGGTCACCGAGGCGTCGGTGTCCTGGCCGACGATGATGAAGCCCTTCTCGGCGCGCAGGACGTGCATGGTCTCGGTGCCATACGGGGTCAGGTTGTACTTGGCGCCGGCGGCGACTATGGCCTCCAGTACACCCATGGCGTAGTTGGCCTGGATGTTCACCTCGTACGACAGCTCGCCCGTGAAGGAGATGCGGAACACCCGCGCCGGTACGCCGGCGACCTTGCCTTCCTTCCAGGTCATGAAGGGGAAGGCGTCCTTGTCCAGGTCGATGTCGGTGACCTCACTCAGCAGCTTGCGGCTGTTGGGGCCGGACAGGGTGAGGGTGGCCCAGTGGTCGGTGACCGAGGTGAAGTACACCTTCAGCTCCGGCCATTCGGTCTGGTGGTACAGCTCCAGCCACTCCATGACGCGGGCCGCGCCGCCGGTGGTGGTGGTCATGACGAAGTGGTTGTCCGCCAGGCACGCGGTGACGCCATCGTCGAAGACCATGCCGTCTTCCTTGCACATCAGGCCATAGCGGGCCTTGCCCACGTCCAGCTTGGTCCAGGCGTTGGTGTAGACGCGGTTGAGGAACTCGCGGGCATCCGGGCCCTGGATGTCGATCTTGCCCAGGGTCGAGGCGTCGAGCAGGCCGACCGACTCGCGCACGGCGCGGCATTCGCGGGCCACGGCGGCATGCATGTCTTCGCCACGCTTGGGGAAGTACCACGGACGCTTCCACTGGCCGACGTCCTCGAACTCGGCGCCGTTCTTCACGTGCCAGGCGTGCAGGGCGGTGAAGCGCACCGGTTCGAACAGGTGACCGCAGTGGCGGCCGGCGACAGCGCCGAAGGTCACCGGGGTGTAGTTCGGGCGGAACATGGTGGTGCCGGTGTCGGCGATGCTCTTGCCCTGGGCGCGGGCGGCGATGGCCAGGCCGTTGATGTTGCCCAGCTTGCCCTGGTCGGTGCCGAAACCCAGCGCGGTGTAGCGCTTGACGTGCTCGATGGACTCGAAACCCTCGCGGCAGGCCAGTTCGATGGCGGCGGCGGTGACGTCGTTTTGGGTGTCGACGAACTGCTTGGGCGCGCGGGCGGTGGTTTTCTCGTGGGGCACCTGGAACAGCGCCAGGGTGGCGTCCTCGGTGCGCTCGGCAACCGCCGGCAGCTCGCCTGCGACGGACTTGAAGCCGCCGTCGACAGCGGCCTGGCTGCCGGCCTGGTAGCCGTCGGCCAGGGCATCGGCGAGGCGGAACACGCCGTTCACCGCACCGGCGCAGATGCGCTTCTGGAAGGCCAGGCCGGGAACGAAGGCGAGGATGTCCTCGCGCCATTCCGGCTTGCCGCCCAGGTGCGAGGCCAGGTGCACCACCGGGCTGTAGCCGCCGGAGCTGGCGACCAGGTCGCAGTCCAGCCACTCGCCGGGCGCGTTGACCTTGTGGCGGAAGGTGTCGATGGAGGCGACCTTCGCACCGCTCACGCGCTTGCTGCCGCGGGCCTCGATCACGGCGCTGCCGGTGATGACCCGCATGCCGCGCTTGCGCGCTTCCTCGACCCACTCGCCGCGCGGATTGGGGCGGGCGTCGGCGATGGCGACCACCTGCAGACCGGCTTCCTGCCAGTCCAGGGCGACGCGGTAGGCGTAGTCGTTGTTGGTGGACAGCACCAGCTTCTTGCCTGGCGCCACGCCATAGCGGCGTACATAGGTGGAGACGGCGCCGGCGAGCATGTTGCCCGGCACGTCGTTGTTCGCGTAGACCAGCGGGCGCTCGTGGGCGCCGGCGGCGAGCACCACACGGTTGGCACGGACGCGGTGCACGCGCATGCGCACCTGGCCCAGCGGGGCAGTCTCGCCGAGATGGTCGGTGCGGCGCTCGTGGATGGTGAGGAAGTTGTGGTCGTGGTAGCCGTTGACCGTGGAGCGCGGCAGCAGGATCACGTCCGGGTTGCCTTCCAGCTCGGCGATGACCTTGGCCACCCACTCCTCGGCCGGCTTGCCGTCGAGGGTCTCGCGGGTGTCGAGCAGGCTGCCGCCGAACTCTTCCTGTTCATCGGCGAGGATCACCCGCGCGCCGCTGCGCGAAGCCGCCAGGGCGGCGGCGAGGCCGGCGGGGCCGGCACCGACGATCAGCACGTCGGCGTGGTGGTTCATCCAGTCGTAGCTGTCCGGGTCCACTTCGGTGGGCGCGCGGCCAAGGCCTGCGGCCTTGCGGATGTACTTCTCGTAGGTCAGCCACATGGACTGCGGGTACATGAAGGTCTTGTAGTAGAAGCCGGGCGGCATCAGCTTGCCGCCGACCTTGCCGAAGATCCCCATGAGGTCGTTCTGCACGTTCGGCCAGCCGTTGGTGGCGGTCGCCACCAGGCCGTTGTACAGGGCCTGCTGGGTGGCGCGCACGTTGGGCACCTGGGTGGATTCGCGCGAGCCGATCTGCAGGATGGCGTTGGGCTCTTCGGCGCCGGCGGCGACGATGCCCCGCGGGCGCGAGTACTTGAAGCTGCGGCCGAGGATGTCGACGCCGTTGGCCAGCAGTGCGGCGGCCAGGGTGTCACCGGCGAAGCCCTGGTAGCTCTGGCCGTTGAAGCTGAAGGTGAGCGGCTTGGTGCGGTCGATGCGACCGCCACGGGACAGGCGATTGATCTGGCTCATTAGGCCTTCTCCACGGCGGGCTGGACGGCGGATTTCTTCTCGGATTCGGCGGTGATGCTCGGTTTTTCGCCGATCTTGTAGGTTTCCAGGATTTCGTAGGTCACGGTGTGGCGGGTGACGTTGAAGTACTGGCGGCAGCCGGCAGCGTGCACCCACAGTTCGTGGTGGATGCCGCGCGGGTTGTCGCGGAAGAACATGTACTCGCCCCATTCCGCGTCGGAGCAGGCAGCGGGGTCGAGCGGGCGCGGGATGTGCGCCTGGCCCTTGGCGTGGAATTCCTCTTCGGAACGCAGCTCGCCGCAATGGGGGCAGAAGATGTTCAACATGGTTAATGCCCTCTTTAGTGAGCTACGGCCGCAGCGCCGTGCTCGTCGATCAGTGCGCCGGTGTGGAAGCGTTCGATGGAGAAGGGCGCGGCCAGCGGATGCGGCTCGCCCTTGGCCAGGGTCGCGGCGAAGACGTTGCCCGAGCCGGGAGTGGCCTTGAAGCCACCGGTGCCCCAGCCGCAGTTGAAGAACAGGTTCTTCACCGGGGTCTTGCCGATGATCGGGCAGGCGTCCGGGGTGGTATCGACGATGCCGCCCCACTGGCGGTTCATGCGCACCCGCGAGAGCACCGGGAACATCTCGACGATGGCCTGCAGGGTGTGCTCGATGACCGGGTAGGAGCCGCGCTGGCCGTAGCCGTTGTAGCCGTCGATGCCGGCGCCGATGACCAGGTCGCCCTTGTCCGACTGGCTGATGTAGCCGTGCACGGCGTTGGACATGATCACGCTGTCGATGATGGGTTTCAGCGGTTCGGAAACCAGTGCCTGCAGTGGGTGCGATTCGATCGGCAGGCGGAAGCCGGCGAGCTTGGCCATGTGCCCCGAGTTGCCGGCGGTGACCACGCCGACGCGCTTGGCGCCGATGAAGCCGCGGTTGGTCTCGACGCCGATGACCACGCCGTCCTGCTTGCGGAAGCCGATCACCTCGGTCTGCTGGATCAGGTCCACGCCCAGGGCGTCGGCCGCGCGGGCGAAGCCCCAGGCCACGGCATCGTGGCGGGCCACGCCGCCACGGCGCTGCACGGTGGAACCCATCACCGGGTAACGGGCGCTCTTGGTGCAGTTCAGGTACGGAATCTCTTCGGCCACCTGCTGCGCATTGAGCAGTTCGCCGTCCACGCCGTTGAGGCGGTTGGCGCTGACGCGGCGTTCGCCGTCGCGCATGTCCTGCAGGGTGTGGCAGAGGTTGTAGACCCCGCGCTGGGAGAACATGACGTTGTAGTTCAGGTCCTGGGACAGGCCTTCCCACAGCTTCATGGCGTGTTCATAGAGCAGCGCCGACTCGTCCCACAGGTAGTTGGAACGCACGATGGTGGTGTTGCGCGCGGTGTTGCCGCCGCCCAGCCAGCCCTTCTCGACCACTGCGACGTTGGTGATGCCGTGCTCCTTGGCCAGGTAGTAGGCCGTGGCCAAGCCGTGCCCGCCGCCGCCGACTATGACCACGTCGTAGACCGGCTTGGGCGCGGGCGTGCGCCACATGCGTTGCCAGTTCTCGTGGTGGCTCAGGGAATGCTTGAACAGGCCGAAGCCGGAATAGCGTTGCATGTCGATGCTCCTGATCTTTTGCTCCCCTTCCCGTGGGAAGGGGGTGGGGTGAGGGTTGCGGCGCTGGGGTCGGGACCGATGTTTCCCTCACCTGCCCTTGGGGCGCCGTCTCCGCGAGGAGACGGGAAAACTCAACGGTAGACCGGGAAGTCCGCGCAGAGACCGGCGACCTGGGTGGCCACCTTGGCCTCGACGTCGGCATCGCCCAGATGGTCCAGTACGTCGCAGATCCAGCCGGCCAGTTCGCGGCACTGGGCTTCCTTCAGTCCGCGGGTGGTCACCGCCGGGGTGCCGATGCGGATGCCGGAGGTGACGAACGGGCTCTGCGGGTCGTTCGGCACGGCGTTCTTGTTCACGGTGATGCCGACGCGGCCCAGGGCGGCGTCCGCTTCCTTGCCGGTCAGGCCCTGCTTCACCAGGCTGATCAGCATCAGGTGGTTGTCGGTGCCGCCGGAGACCACGTCGTAGCCGCGGTCGATGAACACCGAGGCCATGGCCTGGGCGTTCTTGATCACCTGGGCCTGGTAGTCCTTGAAGCCGGGCTCCAGCGCTTCCTTGAAGCACACCGCCTTGGCAGCGATCACGTGCATCAGCGGGCCGCCCTGGGCGCCGGGGAAGACGGCGGAGTTGAGCTTCTTCTCGATCTCTTCGTTGCTGCGCGCCAGGATCAGGCCGCCGCGCGGGCCGCGCAGGGTCTTGTGGGTGGTGGTGGTGACCACGTCGGCGTAGGGCAGCGGGTTCGGGTACAGGCCGGCGGCCACCAGGCCGGCGACGTGGGCCATGTCGACGAACAACAGCGCCCCGACCTTGTCGGCGATGGCGCGGAAGCGCGGGAAGTCCAGGGTCTTGGAGTAGGCGGAGAAGCCGGCGACGATCATCTTCGGCTTGTGCTCCACGGCCAGGCGCTCGACTTCGTCGTAGTCGATCAGGCCGGTGGCGGTGTCCAGGCCGTATTGCACGGCGTTGTACAGCTTGCCGGAGGAGGAGACCTTGGCGCCGTGGGTCAGGTGGCCGCCATGGGCCAGGCTCATGCCCAGGATGGTGTCGCCGGCATTGATCAGCGCCAGGTACACCGCGGAGTTGGCCGAGGAGCCCGAGTGCGGCTGGACGTTGGCGTAGTCGGCGCCGAACAGCTGCTTGGCGCGATCGATGGCCAGCTGCTCGACCTTGTCCACATGCTCGCAGCCGCCGTAGTAACGCTTGCCCGGATAGCCTTCGGCGTACTTGTTGGTCAGCCCGCTGCCTTGGGCCTGCATGACGCGCTTGCTGGTGTAGTTCTCCGAAGCGATCAGCTCGAGGTGGTCCTCCTGGCGCGCTTCCTCGGCATCCATCGCCGCGAGCAGTTCGTCGTCATAGCCTTGGATCTGGTCTTGCTTGCTGAACATCGCTGTCTCCCTGCGGCGCGGTGGGGCGCCATGGCTGGTGCGGGACGAACCCGTCCCCTTGGAAGCGATGGTATGACCGGCCCCGTCCGACCAGATGCCTGCGCACGCCGCGGGTAGGTGCGTTTGCGACATGCCGTGAACGGCGTAAAAGCGACCGGGTGCGTGGAATTGCACGTGGCGGCTGGTCAGAATGCGACATGCTCGCGCCAGGACGGCGCGACCCTTGGAGCCCTGCCGATGAAGCGCGTCTTCTTGTGTGGTTCGTTGTGCATTGCCCTGCTGTCGCCGGCGTTGTCGGCCTGGGGCATGTCGCGCCTGTTCGACGGCGACGCGCGGGTCTGGGTGCGAGGCCGGACGCTGTGCTTTGGTGGCGCGGCATTCAGGTCGCCCGGCCTGTTTTTCAACCGCACCTTGCAGGTGGACGAGCGGCAGGTGGCGGTGTACTCCATCGAGGTCGCGCGCGAGCCCTACGAGCCGTTCTGGTCGTCGGCCAGCATCGAGCCCACTCAAGGCGTGCCACTGCGCAGCGATACCTGCTTCGCCTACGGCCAGGCGATTCCCGGTTTCCACGAGAAAACCCCGGCGCTGCCGCTGCAGCCTGGCCTGTACAACGTCACGCTCGGCGGGCACGACAGCGCCGGCAACGGCCAGCGGGCAACCTTCATGAAAACCTTCTGCTTGCAAGCGCGCAGCAACGGGGTGGCAGTGATCGACGCCGGCTATGACAACAGGCTGGGGCGCTGGGTCTGCAATCCTCCGCAATGAAGCTGGCGATAGGAAGCAGTGGGCCAAGGGACTAAACTGCGGCCCTCACGAAATGCGAGGACGCCATGAACCGTTCCCTGACTCTGCTTTCCGCCCTTCTGCTCGCCGCGACGCTGCAGGGCTGTGGCGACGACAGCCAGCCCGCCAAGGCCCAAGCGCCGGAAGCCGCCAGCACCGCCGCCGCAGCCACCCCGGCTGGCGACAGCTGCACCGGCCATGTGCTGGAAAAGGCGCTGCCGCCGACCAAGGCCGTCTACGGCTATCCCTACCTGTCCCGCGAGTGCGGCTACGACGACGCCACCATCGTCTATGGCAAGGCCGATGGCAGCCAGCGCCTGGTCGTGACCCTGACCGACACCGGCCTGCCGGCGCCGGGCGCCGACCAGCAGGGCGAGGCCGCCAAGCAGTACCTGGCCGCCCAGGCCAAGCTGCGCGACACCACCGCGAAGAACGTCTCGCTGCTCAACCAGGCGCGCCAGGCGGCGCTGCAGAACGGCACCGCCGCGCAGTTCGGCGGCGAGCAGTACCTGCCGGTGATCGACAGCACCCGCATGGGCGATCCGCTGGCCATCAGCGTGCCGGGCCCGGATGACAAAGCTGGTGAGTCCAGCCTGACCGGCCTGATCAAGGGCCGCTACGTGCTCAACATGGTTTCGCCGGACAAGCCCAACGGCGGCACCGCCCAGTCCCTGCGCGAGCTGTTCGTGCCCATCTCCGAGCAGATGGCGCTGACCAAGCTGCCCTGATTGATCCAGAGAGTTCTGACAGCGAACGCTCCCGATCTCTGATCCTCCACCTCGCCTCGTTCTGAGGAAAATTCCCGGCGTCGAAATTTCCCAATCGCCAGGAAGAGGTGGAGGACCATGACATTCAAGACCAGAGGCCTGCCGCTGTTCCTGGCGGCCGTGCTGTCGCTTGGCGCGCAGGCGACGCAGATGACCGCGCAGCCGATCCCTGAAGTCAAAGCCTACAGTGGCGCCGATGGCGTCAAGGTATGGGTGGAGCAGATCGGGCCACGCCGGGCCAACATGTTTCTGGTGCGCATCGGCGGCGTCGATCATGCCTGGAACATGCGCATCCACCGGATGGATGGGCTGAGCCTGCTGGATGAGTCGCTGTTCAAGCTGCATTCCCGGCGGGAGGAGCCCGTGGTCCTGGTGCTGCGCGGCGAGTGTGGCGAGCTGATGCTTCCCGGCGAGCGCAGCGGCCGCAAGGTCTGCTACGACCAGGGGTTGTCCTCGACCCAGGATGCCCGGCAGTTCGTGACGGCCTACGTGAACCAGCGCCTGTAAGACTGGCAGGTGCACGAGGAGCGGGGATTTCGCTACGCTGCTGACTGACTTTCCGTGCAGTGCCGAGGCAGCGCCATGACCGACAACACCCAACAGTTCGCCAGCGACAACTATTCCGGCATTTGCCCCGAGGCCTGGGCGGCCATGGCCGAGGCCAACCGCGGTCACGAGCGCGCCTATGGCGACGACCAGTGGACCGCCCGCGCCTCCGACTATTTCCGCGAGCTGTTCGAGACCGACTGCGAAGTCTTCTTCGCCTTCAACGGCACCGCGGCCAACTCCCTGGCCCTGGCGGCGCTGTGCCAGAGCTACCACAGCGTGATCTGTGCCGAGACCGCCCACGTCGAGACCGACGAGTGCGGCGCGCCGGAGTTCTTCTCCAACGGCTCCAAGCTGCTGTTGGCGCGCACCGACGCCCAGGGCAAGCTGACCCCCGAAGCGATCCGCGAGATCGCCCTCAAGCGCCAGGACATCCACTATCCCAAGCCGCGCGTGGTCACCATCACCCAGGCCACCGAGGTCGGCACCGTCTACCGCCCGGACGAGCTGCAGGCGCTCAGCGCCACCTGCCGCGAGCTGGGCCTGCACCTGCACATGGACGGCGCGCGCTTCTCAAATGCCTGCGCCTTCCTCGGCGCGACCCCGGCCGAGCTGACCTGGAAGGCCGGCGTCGAGGTGTTGTGCTTCGGCGGCACCAAGAACGGCATGGCGGTGGGCGAGGCCATCCTGTTCTTCAACCGCGAGTTGGCCGAGGGCTTCGATTACCGCTGCAAGCAGGCCGGCCAGCTGGCCTCGAAGATGCGCTTCCTCGCTGCGCCCTGGGTGGGCGTGCTGCAGGACGACGCCTGGATGCACTACGCCAGCCATGCCAACCGCTGTGCACAACTGCTGGCCGAGCGCGTCGCCGACGTACCGGGAGTGCAGCTGATGTTCCCGGTGGAAGCCAACGGTGTGTTCCTGCAGATGCCCGAACCCGCCCTTGAGGCCCTGCGCCAGCTGGGCTGGCGCTTCTACACCTTCATCGGCGCCGGCGGCGCGCGCTTCATGTGCTCCTGGGACACCGAGATCGCCCGCGTCGAGGAGCTGGCGGCCGACATTCGTCGGGTGATGGGCGCGTAAGTTGTCCCCAGGGGCTGGGGACGGTTGCTCGCGCAACCTGTCTCCAACCTGTGGATGAAAGCCTGCAAGCCGCGGAAAGCTTGGCTTTCGCGGGCCCGATCAATAATTGAGCGGCGCGGGCTTTATCGTCGGGAATCAGTGTGGCTTCGTCAGATGCGCACAGCCGTCCCGCTCACGCTGACCATCAGCATGCTGCCGTTCTGCCCCACGACCTCGTAATCCAGGTCGATGCCGACCACGGCATTGGCTCCAAGCTCCTGTGCGCGCTCCTGCAACTCCTCGAAGGCGATCTCCCGCGCCCTGCCCAGCTCCTTCTCGTACGCACCGGAGCGGCCGCCGATGATGTCGCGCAGGCCGGCGAACAGGTCGCGGAACACGTTCGCGCCGAGGATCGCCTCGCCAACCACGATGCCGCGGTATTCCTGGATGGTCTTGCCCTCGATGGTGGGCGTGGTGGTCAGGATCATGGGACTGGCTCCTCTGCTGGGGGAAACCCAGCATAGCCCCGCACCCCGCTGAAGGCGGCGCCGGCTGTGTTTCAGCATTTGGCGGACATCCCAGGGAAACCTTGTGATAAAGCTGTGGACAACCTGGTGGAAAATGTCGGCGATGTGACGCTCTGATGAATCGCGCCAGGTCATCGCTCATTTCCATAAGAGCCCCGCTATTCGTGGCTTTCATGGGGAATAGAGGGGGTTGTGGAGATCTCCACAGCCGCTGTGGAGGCCAGCGTGTCCAACCTGTGGAAAAACTGTTGGGAGGCGCCTGCGAAGCTGATGGTGCGCGGCCTGCGGAAAGCTGGCTATTTTGTGATCAGGCCCGCCTTTTCAGTCACTTGCGAACCTGTGTATCGATTGTGGCGATTTATCTGTGCACAGTCCTTCCACCGCTATCCCCGGTTTATGTTGACCCTCCTGTGCGCCTCCTGTGGAAAACATCGCCAACGTCATGTCCTGCGGAGCTTCCACAAGGTTGTTCAAGGAATGATCAGCTTGGCAGGCAAGGGACTGATCCACTGCTACTTTTCCCGAGGCGCAGGGGCTGCACGAAACTTTCCACAATGCCTGTGGGGCGAATCTCGCAGAAGGTGTGGACAACCTGTACCCACATCGCTGCAGCCCACGCGGGCCGCGCCCCGGACTGTTAAGTACGTTTTTTGATCAAATGGCGAAAGTCGCGCCACTACTGGCCTGCAGCGGATTTTCCGCTGGGTTTTCCACATTGGCTGTGCAACGTTGTGCCAGGAACTTGTGGGCTGGTTGTGGATGAATCGCTGCAAGCCGCGCTGTCGCGGGCTTGCGTCGGGGTGGTCAATATTTGTCCAGGCGTCTGGGGCTCGCTGCCTATACTTCAAACACCCTGGGGGCGGGAGAGTCAGCATGTCCAGTTACTCGGTGGAACAGATCCGCACCGTGGCCCTGGTCGGCCACGGCGACAGCGGCAAGACCCTGCTTGCCGAAGCGCTGTTGCAGCACAGCGGGGCCATCCCCAGCATGGGCTCGCTGGAACGCGGCGACACCCTGTGCGACTCCGACCCGCTGGAGCGCGAATACCACCACTCCCTGGCTTCCGCGCTGGTGCACTTCGAGCACGAGGGCGCGCACGTCCGCCTGATCGACACGCCCGGTTATCCCGATTTCATCGGCCATGCGCTGCCGGCACTGGCGGCTGTGGAAACCGCGCTGGTGGTGGTCAATGCGCAGAGCGGCATCGAGCTGAGCACCCGCCGCATGATGGACTGGGCCGCCGAACGCGGGCTGTGCCGGATGCTGGTGGTGAACAAGATCGACGCCGAGCGCATCGACCTGCCGGGCCTGCTGGCGGGTTTGCGCGAGTCGTTCGGCAAGGAGGTACTGCCGATCAACCTGCCTGCCGAGGGCGGCGCGCGGGTGGTGGACTGTTTCTTCAATCCCGACGGCGAGGCGGATTTCTCCTCGGTGGCCGAGGCGCACCAGGCGCTGGTTGACCAGGTGGTGGAGGTCGACGAAGCGCTGATGGCGCACTACCTGGAGGAGGGCGAGGTGGCACCCGAGGCGCTGCACGAACCCTTCGAGCGCGCCCTGCGCGAAGGGCACCTGATTCCGCTGTGCTTTGTTTCCGCCCGCACCGGCGCGGGCGTGCCGGAGCTTGCCAGCATCCTCGCGCGCCTTGCGCCGAACCCTGCCGAGGGCAACCCGCCGCTGTTCCTGCGCACCGACGACAAGGGTGTCGAGCACCCGCTGAAGTCCAGCCCCGACCCGGCCGCCCACGTGCTGGCCCATGTGTTCAAGGTGGTGATCGACCCTTTCGTTGGCCGCCTCGCGGTGTTCCGCGTACACCAGGGCACGATCCGCCGGGAGATGCAGCTGTTCGCCGGCGACGGACGCAAGCCGTTCAAGGTCGGCCATCTGTTGCGCCTGCAGGGAAAGAAGCACGAAGAGGCGCCGTGGCTGATCCCCGGTGACTTCGGCGCGCTGGGCAAGGTCGACGAACTGGAGTACGGCGTGGTGCTGCACGATTCCCACGACGAGGACCACATTCACCTCAAACCGCTGGATTTCCCCACGCCCATGCAGGGCCTGGCCATCGAGGCGAGCCGGCGCGGCGACGAGCAGCGCCTGGCGGAAATCCTCCAGCGCCTGCAGGCCGAAGACCCCTGTGTGCGCCTGGACTACAACGCCTCCACCCAGCAGACCGTGTTGCGCGGCATGGGTGAAATGCACCTGCGCTACCTGCTGGAGCGCATGGCCGGGCAGTACAAGCTGGAGGTGCAGACCCGCGCCCCCGCCGTGCCCTACCGCGAGACGGCGACCCGCAGTGCCGAAGGCCATAGCCGGCACAAGAAGCAGACCGGCGGGGCAGGGCAGTTCGGTGAGGTATTCCTGCGTATCGAGCCGCTGCCGCGCGGAGAGGGCTTCGCCTTCGTCGATGCGATCAAGGGTGGGGTGATTCCTGGCAACTTCATCCCCTCGGTGGAGAAGGGCGTGCGCTCGGCGCTGGCGGCCGGGCCGCTGGCCGGCTTCCCGGTGGAGGACGTGAAGGTCACGGTGTTCGATGGCAAGAGCCACTCGGTGGATTCCAAGGACATCGCCTTCCAGGCCGCCGGGCGCAAGGCCATGATCGATGCGCTGCGTAAAGCCGGCGGCATCGTGCTGGAGCCGGTGATGCAGATCGAGGTGACGGCGCCGGAGACCCATCTGGGCGATATCACCGCCGACCTGACCGGGCGCCGCGGCCAGGTGCTGGGCACCGAGTCGCTGTCGTCCAGCGTCGCGCTGGTGCGCGGGCAGGTGCCGCTGGCGGAGTTGGAGGGTTACGCCAACCGGCTGAAATCCATCACTGCCGGCCAGGGTCTCTATAGCCTTTCTTCCAGCCACTACAGTGCCGTCCCACAGGACGTCCAGCAACGCCTGTCCAGCGGCTACAAGGCTGCTCCGGAAGAAGACTGAGCGAATGTGGATATTCGTCGCAGCCGGCCTGCGCAAGGGCCCGGCCACGGGCCTTTGCGCGCGGCTGTCCGAGGTGTTCTCGGGAGAGGCGAGAGCCACGTGGCATGCGGGTTGCAGACGGGATCGAGGCGGCCAGGCGGTTCGGCCAGAGGTGTCTCCGAGCTTGCCTCGGGACACCTTCAGCCTGTGGATAACTCAGTGGGTAAGGTGTGGGACAGGTGGGGGCAGGCTGTGATCAGTACTCGATCACCACGTCGCCCTTGGGCACGCTGCAGCAGGACAGGATGTAGCCCTCGGCGACGTCTTCGTCGGTGATCCCGCCGTTGTGCTCCATCTCCACCTCGCCCGAGCGCTTCATCACCTTGCAGGTGCCGCAGATGCCCATGCCGCAGGCCTTGGGAATGTGCAGGCCAAGCTGCGCGGCAGCGGCATGGACGGTCTCGCCCGGCGCCACGCGGATGCTCTTGCCGGTCTCGCAGAACTCCACCAGGTTCTGCTCGGCCAGGGGCACGGCCGGCGCCTCGGCGGCTTCGGCGGCCAGTTCCTTCACGTCGGCGCGCACTTCCGGCGGGGTCGGGCCGAAGGCTTCCTCGTGGTAGCGCGACATGTCGTAGCCTTCGGCTTCCAGCAGGCGCCGGACGGCGTGCATGTACGGTGTCGGGCCGCAGCAGAAGACCTCGCGCTCGAGGAAGTCAGGCGCCATCAGCTGCAGCATCGCCTTGTTCAGGAAGCCCCGGTAGCCGGCCCAGGTCTCGCCCATCTCGTACTTCTCGCAGATCAGGTGCAGCTTGAAGTTGGCGATGCGCGAGGCCATGTGGTCCAGCTCGCGGTGGTAGATGATGTCCTTGGGCGTGCGCGCGCTGTGCACGAAGACCATGTCGACGTTGCCGTTGGTGTCGAAGAACCAGCGCGACATGGACATCACCGGGGTGATGCCGACGCCGCCGGAGAGGAACAGCACTTTCTCGGCGGGGAAATCGATGGCGTTGAAGTTGCCCACCGGCCCGTGCACCGGGATCTGGTCGCCTTCCTTGAGGTTGTCGTGCAGCCAGTTCGAGACCTTGCCGCCGGGCACGCGCTTGATGGTGATGGAGAAGCTGTAGGGCACCGAGGGCGAGCTGGAAATGGTGTAGGAGCGCATGATCGGCTGGCCGTCGATCTCCAGCTCCAGGGTGACGAACTGCCCCGGCTTGAAGAAGAACATGATCGGCGCGTCGGCCATGAAGCAGAAGGTGCGCACATCCCAGGTTTCCTGGATGGCCTTCACGCAGCGCACCAGGTGGCGCCCGTTGGCCCAGGTCTGGGTGTTCACCGGATTGAGGAAATTGTTCGTCGACATGCTGTCTCTCCGCGCACGCGGGCCGTGCTGGGCCTGATGGGGCAGCGCCGGGGCCCGCTTGCCTACGTCGTTCGAGCGTAGAAAGCACGCGGCCTTTCGGCATGCCTGATGGGGCGGATTGTGTGCACGAGGATGGCCGCTGCATTTACCTGCCAGCGACATTTGCATGCTTATCGCGACCTGCCGCCTGGGACGTGCCGTTGCGCGTCGGGAAATGATCTGGCCGTGTCGCCCATGGATAAGGGTAATCCGGGGCTGCGGCCCCACACTCAGCTCCATGCCGAGCAACCCCCAAGGTTGAGCGAGACGGCGGGAAACGGCGCACTCGGCGCGCCTGGCACCCACCGCACATGCCCTGCGTGGCAAACCGTATCAGCCACTTATTTCCGCCGGCAGCCCGACCCGGCTGCGGCATGAGGACTAGCAATGGACGTCACCACTACCCTGAGTCTGGGCGATCCGCTGGAGCCGGCCCGCAAGGCCACCGCCGAGATGCTGCGCAGCCGCGATCACAGCTTCTCGCTGCCGCAGCCCTTCTACAACGACGAGCGCCTGTTCCAGCTGGACATGCAGGAGATCTTCCACAAGGAGTGGCTGATCGCCGGCATGACCTGCGAGATCCCCGCCAAGGGCAACTTCCTCACCCTGCAGATCGGCGACAACCCGGTGATCGTCCTGCGCGGCGCGGAAGGGCAGATCCATGCCTTCCACAACGTCTGCCGCCATCGCGGCTCGCGCCTGTGCGTCAGCGACAAGGGCAAGGTCGCCAAGCTGGTCTGCCCCTACCACCAGTGGACCTACGAACTGGACGGCCGCCTGCTGTTCGCCGGCACCGAGATGGGCGCCGACTTCGACATGAAGGACTACAGCCTGAAACCGGTGAACGTGAAGACCGCCGGCGGCTACATCTTCATCTCGCTGTCGGAGAACCCGCCGGCCATCGATGACTTCCTGCGTACGCTCGAGCACTACATGGAGCCGTACGACATGGAGAACACCAAGGTCGCGGTGCAGACCACGCTGATGGAAAAGGCCAACTGGAAGCTGGTGCTGGAGAACAACCGCGAGTGCTACCACTGCAACGGTTCGCACCCGGAGCTGCTGAACACCCTGCTGGAGTGGGACGACGTCACCGACCCGCGTGCCAGTCAGGCGTTCAAGGACCAGGTCGCGGCCTGTACCACGGCCTGGGAAGCGGAGAAGATTCCTTACGCCCACGCCAGCTTCGGCCTGCGCAACCGCATCGTGCGCATGCCGCTGCTGCAGGGCACCGTGTCCATGACCATGGACGGCAAGCAGGGCAGCAAGAAGCTCATGGGCCGCATCCAGAACCCGGATCTGGGCTCGATGCGCATCCTGCACCTGCCGCACTCGTGGAACCACTGCATGGGCGACCACCTGATCGTCTTCACCGTGTGGCCGATCAGCGCGCAGCAGACCATGGTCACCACCAAGTGGCTGGTGCACAAGGATGCGGTGGAAGGCGTCGACTACGACGTGGCGCGCCTGCGCGAAGTCTGGGATGCCACCAATGACCAGGACCGTCGCCTGGCCGAAGAGAACCAGCGCGGCATCAACTCCACCGCCTACCAGCCGGGGCCGTACTCCAAGACCTACGAGTTCGGCGTGATCAACTTCCTCGACTGGTACAGCGAGCGCATGCTGAACAACCTGGGCGAGGAATCCGCCCACGCCCGCCTGGTCGCCGAGAAGTAAGACCCCGCCACCCAGCGCCCCCTTTGCGGGGGCGCTGTCGTTGAAGAGGAATCCACTTGGACGCCATGCTCTTCTACAGCAGCTCCGCCTTCGTCACCGGCCTGGTGGCGTGGAACCTCTTCGCCTGCTGGCGCAAGCGCTGACTGATTCGCCTCACGCTCTGAATGGCTTCGCTCAAAGGTTACCTGTGGGCTCGTTGTCGGATGGGTGGAGCTTGCGATACCCATCGGCGCGGCCCGCGATCGCAAATTGATGGGTATCGCTGCGCTCCACGCCATCCTGCGTCTCGGCTCTGAACCACCTCCTTATTCTGTAATCCGCGGCTTCCGAGCCTTCGTGCGGGACGCATTCTCCTGCGCGACGCAAACGCTGTCGCCCATGTCGCGAGGTTGACGCTTTCGGTATGACCCTGGTCGTTTTCGAACCGGGTCGCCTGCGGGGGCAGGGATATCCTGCCTGCAAAGCGTCGGCACAAGTCCCGCCGCACCAGCCTTGCCTGAATAGAGAGACGCCAAGATGAGCCCAGCCGAACTTCACGCCGACAGCATCGTCATCGATGGCCTGATCATCGCCAAGTGGAACCGCGAGCTGTTCGAGGACATGCGCAAGGGCGGCCTGACCGCCGCCAACTGCACCGTGTCGGTGTGGGAAGGTTTCCAGGCGACGGTGAACAACATCGTCTCCAGCAGCAAGCTGATCCGCGACAACAGCGACCTGGTGCTGCAGGTGCGCACCACCGCCGACATCCGCAAGGCCAAGGAGCAGGGCAAGACCGGCATCCTCTTCGGCTTCCAGAACGCCCATGCGTTCGAGGACCAGCTGGGCTACGTCGAGGTCTTCAAGCAGCTGGGCGTGGGCATCGTGCAGATGTGCTACAACACCCAGAACCTGGTCGGCACCGGCTGCTACGAGCGTGACGGCGGCCTCTCCGGCTTCGGCCGCGAGATCGTCGCGGAGATGAACCGCGTCGGCATCATGTGCGACCTGTCCCACGTCGGTTCCAAGACGAGCGAGGAAGTCATCCTCGAGTCGAAGAAGCCCGTCACCTATTCCCACTGCCTGCCGTCGGGGCTGAAAGAACACCCGCGCAACAAGTCCGACGCCGAACTGAAGTTCATCGCCGACCACGGCGGCTTCGTCGGCGTGACCATGTTCGCGCCTTTCCTCGCCAAGGGCATCGACTCGACCATCGACGACTACGCCGAAGCCATCGAGTACGTGATGAACATCGTCGGTGAGGACGCCATCGGCATCGGCACCGACTTCACCCAGGGCCACGGCCAGGACTTCTTCGAGTGGCTGACCCACGACAAGGGTTACGCCCGCCGCCTCACCAACTTCGGGAAGATCGTCAACCCGCTGGGCATCCGCACCGTGGGCGAATTCCCCAACCTCACCGAGACCCTGCTCAAGCGCGGCATGCCCGAACGCGTGGTGCGCAAGGTCATGGGCGAGAACTGGGTCCGCGTCCTGAAGGACGTCTGGGGCGAGTGATTCAACCTCAACAGCGCCCTCTCCCCACAGCCCCTCTCCCGCAAGCGGGAGAGGGGAGCAGAGCCGCCGGCATGCACCTGACCGTCCGCATGCACGGATAGCTCCCTCTCCCATCTGGGAGAGGGCTGGGGAGAGCGCAATCGCACACACAAATTCTGGAGTCTTGCCGCCATGGCCAAACACGCCCCCGAACTGCCCATCGAAGTCGACAGCGAAACCGGCGTCTGGACCACCGACGCCCTGCCGATGCTCTACGTACCGCGGCACTTCTTCGTCAACAACCACATGGGTATCGAGGAAGAGCTGGGCGCCGAGCGCTACGCCGAAATCCTCTACAAGGCCGGCTACAAATCCGCCTGGCACTGGTGCGAGAAGGAAGCCGAGTGCCATGGCCTGGTCGGTGTGGAAGTCTTCGAGCACTACATGAAGCGCCTGTCCCAGCGCGGCTGGGGCCTGTTCCAGATCGAGCAGATCGACCTCGACAAGGGCACGGCCCAGGTGCGCCTGAAGCACTCGGCCTTCGTCTACGTCTACGGCAAGGTCAACCGCAAGGTCGACTACATGTTCACCGGCTGGTTCGCCGGCGCCATGGACCAGATCCTCCAGGCGCGCGGCAGCGACATCCGCACTGTGGCCGAGCAGGTCTACAGCGGCGCCGAGGAAGGCCATGACGACGGCTTGTTCGTCGTCAAACCCCTCTGATCCACGACTTCGGCACGGGCGGCCCGAGGGCCGCCACCACAACAAGAAACCTCTGATCCCGTGAGGATGCCGCAATGGCTTTCGAGGCAATGTTCCAGCCGATCCAGATCGGCAAGCTGACCATCCGCAACCGCGTGCTCTCCACCGCTCACGCCGAGGTGTATGCCACCGATGGCGGCATGACCACCGAGCGCTACGTGAAGTACTACGAGGAGAAGGCCAAGGGCGGTATCGGCCTGGCCATCTGCGGCGGTTCCTCCGTGGTCGCCATCGACAGCCCGCAGGAGTGGTGGAGTTCGGTGAACCTCTCCACCGACCGCATCATCCCGCACTTCCAGAACCTGGCCGACGCCATGCACAAGCATGGGGCCAAGATCATGATCCAGATTACCCACATGGGCCGCCGCTCGCGCTGGGACGGCTTCAACTGGCCGACCCTGATGTCGCCGTCCGGCATCCGCGAGCCGGTGCACCGCGCCACCTGCAAGACCATCGAGCCGGAAGAGATCTGGCGGGTGATCGGCAACTACGCCCAGGCGGCACGCCGGGCGAAGGAAGGCGGCCTGGACGGCGTCGAGCTGTCCGCCGTGCACCAGCACATGATCGACCAGTTCTGGAGCCCGCGCGTCAACAAGCGGACCGACGAGTGGGGCGGCACCTTCGAAGGCCGCATGAAGTTCGGCCTGGAGGTGCTCAAGGCCGTGCGCAAGGAGGTCGGCGACGACTTCTGCGTCGGCATGCGCATCTGCGGCGACGAATTCCACCCGGACGGTCTGACCCATGACGACATGAAGCAGATCGCCAAGTACTACAGCGACACCGGCATGATCGACTTCATCGGTGTGGTCGGCTCGGGCTGCGACACCCACAACACCCTGGCCAACGTCATCCCGAACATGACCTACCCGCCGGAGCCCTTCCTGCACCTGGCCGCCGGCATCAAGGAAGTGGTCAACGTACCGGTGCTGCACGCGCAGAACATCAAGGACCCGAACCAGGCCACCCGCATCCTCGAAGGCGGCTACGTGGACATGGTCGGCATGACCCGCGCGCACATCGCCGACCCGCACCTGATCGCCAAGATCAAGATGGGCCAGGTCGACCAGATCAAGCAGTGCGTCGGCGCCAACTACTGCATCGACCGCCAGTACCAGGGCCTGGACGTGCTGTGCATCCAGAACGCCGCCACCTCCCGTGAATACATGGGCGTGCCGCACATCATCGAGAAGACCACCGGCGTGAAGCGCAAGGTCGTGGTCGTCGGTGGCGGCCCGGCCGGCATGGAAGCGGCGCGCGTCGCCGCCGAGCGTGGCCACGACGTGACCCTGTTCGAGAAGAAGGACCAGCTCGGCGGGCAGATCACCACCGCCTCGAAAGCCCCGCAGCGCGACCAGATCGCCGGCATCACCCGCTGGTACCAGCTGGAGCTGGCGCGGCTGAACGTCGACCTGCGTCTGGGCACCGGCGCGGACGCCGACACCATCCTGGACCTGCGCCCCGACGTGGTGGTGCTGGCCAACGGCGGCCATCCGTTCCTGGAGCAGAACGAGCACTGGGGCGCCGCCGAAGGGCTGGTGGTCAGCAGCTGGGACATCCTCGACGGCAAGGTCGCGCCGGGCAAGAACGTGCTGGTCTACGACACCATCTGCGAATTCAGCGGTATGTCGGTGGCGGATTTCCTCGCCGACAAGGGCGCCCAGGTCGAGATCGTCACCGATGACATCAAGCCGGGCGTGGCCATCGGCGGCACCACCTTCCCGACCTACTACCGCAGCATGTACCCCAAGGAAGTGATCATGACCGGCGACCTGATGCTGGAGAAGGTCTACCGCGAGGGCGACAAGCTGGTGGCGGTGCTGGAGAACGAATACACCGGCGCCAAAGAGGAGCGGGTGGTCGACCAGGTCGTCGTGGAGAACGGCGTGCGTCCGGACGAGAGCCTGTACTACGCGCTCAAGCAGGGCTCGCGCAACAAGGGCCAGATCGACGTCGAGGCGCTGTTCGCGATCAAGCCGCAGCCGTGCCTCAGCGAACCGGGCGACGGCTACCTGCTGTTCCGCATCGGCGACTGCGTGGCCCAGCGCAACACCCACGCGGCGATCTATGACGCACTGCGTCTGTGCAAGGACTTCTAAGACACGCCTTGTGATGTCCGGCAGGCACGGACAGCCCCCTCTCCCTTCAGGGAGAGGGGCGGGGAGAGGGCGGTGGGCCGAGTGACCGGGCCGACCGGGAAGACCCTCTCCCCCCGCCCTCTCCCGCCAGCGGGAAAGGGAGCTTGCCCAGTGCCCCCTGAGGTCCCGTAGGGAGACCAGAAATGCTCAACATCCTCCTCCCCATCCTGCTGTTCGCCGCCCTCGGCCTCGCCGTGCTGGGCGCCGTGAAGCGCTTTTCGATGTGGCGTCGTGGCCGGCCCGCCCAGGTCGACTGGATCGGCGGCCTGCTGAAGATGCCGCGCCGCTACCTGGTGGACCTGCACCACGTGGTCGAGCGCGACAAGTACATGTCCAAGACCCACGTGGCCACCGCTGGCGGCTTCGTCGCCGCCGCGCTGCTGGCCATCCTGGTGCACGGCTTCGGCCTGCACAGCCGCATCCTCGGCTTCGCCCTGCTGGCCGCCACCGCGCTGATGTTCTGTGGCGCGCTGTTCGTCGCCAAGCGCCGTCTCGACCCGCCGTCGCGCCTGTCGAAAGGCCCGTGGATGCGCCTGCCGAAGAGCCTGCTGATGTTCTCGGCGAGCTTCTTCATCGCCACCCTGCCGGTGGCGGGCATCCTGCCGGAAGGCTTCGGCGGCTGGTTCCTCGCTGCCATCCTCGCCGTCGGCGTGGCCTGGGGCGTGTCCGAGCTGTTCTTGGGCATGACCTGGGGCGGCCCGATGAAGCATGCCTTCGCCGGCGCCCTGCACCTGGCCTGGCACCGCCGCGCCGAGCGCTTCGGTGGCGGTCGCTCCACCGGCCTCAAGCCGCTGGACCTGGCCGACCCCATGGCGCCGCTGGGCGTGGAGAAACCCACCGACTTCACCTGGAACCAGCTGCTCGGCTTCGACGCCTGCGTGCAGTGCGGCAAGTGCGAGGCCATGTGCCCGGCCTTCGCCGCTGGCCAGCCGCTGAACCCGAAGAAACTCATCCAGGACATGGTCATCGGCCTGGCCGGCGGCAATGACGCGAACTTCGCCGGCTCCCCGTATCCGGGCAAACCGCTGGGCGAACACAGCGGTGGTCCGCACCAGCCGATCGTCGCGCTCGATGGCAAGGCCCTGGTGGACGCCGAGACGCTGTGGTCCTGCACCACTTGCCGCGCCTGCGTCGAGGAGTGCCCGATGATGATCGAGCACGTCGACGCCATCGTCGACATGCGCCGCCACCTCACCCTGGAAAAGGGCGCGACCCCGAACAAGGGCGCCGAGGTGCTGGAAAACCTCATCGCCACCGACAACCCCGGCGGCTTCGCCCCCGGCGGCCGACTGAACTGGGCGGCGGACCTGAACCTGCCGCTGCTGGCCGACAAGCAGCAGGCCGACGTGCTGTTCTGGGTCGGCGACGGCGCCTTCGACATGCGCAACCAACGCACCCTGCGCGCCTTCGTGAAGATCCTCAAGGCCGCCCATGTCGATTTCGCCGTGCTCGGCCTGGAAGAACGCGACAGCGGTGACGTGGCCCGTCGCCTGGGCGACGAGGCGACCTTCCAGACCCTGGCCAAGCGCAACATCGCCACCCTGGCCAAGTACCGCTTCAAGCGCATCGTCAGCTGCGACCCGCACAGCTTCCACGTTCTGAAGAACGAGTACGGCGCCCTCGGCGGCAACTACCAGGTGCTGCACCACACCACCTTCATCGACGAGCTGGTGCAGAAGGGTTCGCTGAACCTCGGCCAGAGCAAGGCCGACAGCGTGACCTACCACGACCCGTGCTACCTCGGCCGCTACAACGGCGAGTACGAAGCGCCGCGCAATGTGCTCAAGGCGATCGGCATCGAGGTGAAGGAAATGGAGCGCTCCGGCTTCCGCTCGCGCTGCTGCGGCGGTGGCGGCGGTGCGCCGATCACCGACATCCCCGGCAAGCAGCGGATTCCCGACATGCGCATGGCCGACATCAAGGAGACCGGCGCCGAGCTGGTGGCCGTGGGCTGCCCGCAGTGCACCGCGATGCTCGAAGGCGTGGTCGCCCCGCGTCCGGAGATCAAGGACATCGCCGAACTGGTCGCCGAGGTCCTCATCGAGGCCACCGAGGTGCCGGCAAAAAAGCCCTCGCTGGCGCGCCGTGAAGAAGCGGTGGAGGTGCATTGATGGATACCCGCCCCTGCGGAATTGAACCTGTAGGAGCGAGCTTGCTCGCGAACCGCCCGAAATTCGGTGCTGACCCGTTCGCGAGCGAGCTCGCTCCTACGAAAAGCACCTTCGCGCTGGAGGTCCAGCCATGAGCGACATCATCCGCCGCGATCCCCGCGCCGAGTGGATCGCCCGCAACCGCCTGCACCCGCTGCACGCGGCCATGCAGTCCGCCCAGGGAGGCGAAAGCCGCTGGATGGGCCCCAATGGCGTGATCCGCAAGAATCCGCACGCGGTCGGCTTCATCGGCCCCAACGGGGTCAAGCGCATCGACCGTTCCGGTGGCCAGCAGGGCACCGGCGGCAAGCGCAGCAGCGCGCCGGAAGTGGTGCAGCTGCCGCTGGTGACGATCGAGCAACCGGCCTTCCTGATCGCCGTGGTACCGGACATGGTCGGCGGCCGCCTTTCCAGTCATGACCGCGACCTGCTGGGCCTGGCCCGCAAGCTCGCAGGAAATGACGGCGCGGTGCTGGCCGTGATCTTCGGCGAACACAAGGAACCCGCCTTCGATACCGCTGGCGTCGACCGCCTGCTGCAGATCGCAGGCAACGAGTATGACGGCTACGCCCCTGAACAACGGGTGCTGGCGCTGCGTTCGGTCAACAGTCAGTTTGCCCCGCGCCACTGGCTGCTGCCCGACAGCCGCAGCGGTGGCGGCGAATTGGGCCGCCGGTTGGCCGCGAGCCTCGGCGAGCGCCCGGCGACCCGCGTCTGGCAGGCCGAAGGCGAGCGCTGCGTCGGCCGTGCCGGCGCCGGCCAGCAGGACCTGCACCGTGGGCTGCCACGCCTGATCCTGGCCGCCGCCGAGTGTGCCGAGCCGGTCAGCGAAACCCGCCACGAAGCCCGCGCGGTCGAACTGGATTCCAGCGTCGCCCGCAACCTCCCGCGCATCGAAGACCTCGGCCCGGTGGCCGTGGACCCGGCGCAGATCCCCATGGCCGAGGCGGAGTTCATCCTCTCCGGCGGTAATGGCGTGAAGGACTGGGACCTGTTCCACCGCGCCGCCGTGGCGCTGGGTGCCACCGAAGGTGCCTCCCGCGTGGCGGTGGACGACGGCCACATGCCGCGCGCCCGCCAGGTCGGCGCTACCGGTACCTGGGTCACCGCGCGGGTCTATCTGGCGGTGGGTATTTCCGGGGCGATCCAGCACCTGCAGGGCATCGGCTCCTGCGACAAGGTGGTGGCGATCAACATGGACCCGGGCTGCGACATGATCAAACGCGCCGACCTCTCGGTGATCGGCGATTCCACGGCGATCCTCAAGGCACTGATGGCCCTGGCCGAGGCCCATCGCAATGGAGCGGCGCGCGATGCGGCCTGAGTTGAGTTCCCCGGTAGGGCGCATGAAGCCGAAGGCTTTGTCCGCCATCACGGCCAAATCGGCGAATAACGCGCAGCGTTATTCGCCCTACGTCGAGATTTCAGCATGAATGACCTGAACATCGTCGCTCTGGTTTCCATCGGCGCCCACCCGGCCTCCGGTCGCGCGCGCCGCGCCGACCAGGATGCGCGCGCGGTAGAGCTGGGCATGAGCCTCGCCGGCAAGCGCCTGCGCGTGGTGCATGCCGGCGACGCCGGGGAAGAAGCGCTGCGCGGCTACCTCGGCATGGGCCTAGACGAGCTGGCCGTGCTGGAGCAGCCCGCTGGCGCCGACGCTTTGCCGGCACTGGCGGCCTACCTGGGCGACAGCGACGCGCAATTGGTGCTCACAGGCACCCAGGCGGAAACCGGCGAAGGCTCCGGCATGCTGCCCTTCCTGCTGGCCGAGCGTCTGGGCTGGCCGCTGGTGGTCGGCCTGGCGGAAGTGGAGAAAGTGGACGGCGGCAGCGCCCAGGTGCTGCAAGCCCTGCCCCGTGGCCAGCGGCGCCGGTTGAAGGTACGTCTGCCCTTTGTCGCCAGCGTCGACAATGCCGCGCCTGTGGCGCGCCAGAGCGCGTTCGGTCCGGCCCGCCGCGGCTACCTGGAAGCCCATGAGGTGGAAGTGGTCGATGACCCGCTGCTCGCCGAGGGCAACCTGCAACCGGCGCGCCCACGGCCCAAACGCCTGAAAGTCATCAAGGCGAAGACCGGCGCCGAGCGCATGAAAGCCGCCACCGCCAAGGCTTCCGGCGGCACCGGGCAGGTGCTCAATGACGTCACGCCGGAAGCGGGCGCCGAGGCGATCTTCAAGCTGCTGCGCGAAGAGGGCGTCATTCGTGTTTGAGTACGGAGTGGCCTGATACCGATCGCGGACAAAGTCCACTCCTACGCTCAGCATTTGCCGTAGGAGCGGACTTTGTCCGCGATGGGCGGGTCCAAACGCGTACTGGGGCAAGGAAGACATTGAAATAACACGAGAATTACCTCGTAAGCTATTGAATTGACAGCATACGGCTTGTCAGAAGAACGCCGTTTCCGCTGGCCCCGCCGCGCCCCTTTCTTTATCCTCCGCACCCTTTGAAAAGCTTTGCGGAGGCTCCCATGCTCGATTCCACCCTCGAACAACTTGAACAGCTGGTCGCCGAACTGCTGCAGCAGAACGAAGTGCTGGTGCAGGACAACGCCGCCGTGCGTGAAGAGCTGCTCAAGGCCCGTGAGGAAAACGACAGCCTGCAACTGTCCCTGATGGAGCAGGAAGAGAAGCACAACGCGACCGCCACCCGTCTGCAGGCGCTGGTCCGCCGCGTCAGCGACAGCCGCGCCCACGCATGAGTGGCGACGGCGTCCGCGTCCTGCGCATCCTCGGACGCGAGTACAGCGTCCGGGCGCCGGCCGGTGAAGAGCGCCGGCTGCAGAATGCGGCCGCGCTGCTGCAGGCGGAAATCACCGCCAGCAAGAAGAAATTCCCCTACGTCACCAGCAATGAGCTGATGGTGCTTTCCGCGCTCAACCTCTGTGCCCGTCAGCTGGGCGCGTCGGATGCCGAGTGCGACGAGGCGGACGCCGTGGAGCGTATCGCTGCCCTCAACCGGCGGATTCTCGATCACCTGCAACGGCAGGATTGATCCTCGCGCGTTTCCTGGTGCGATTCATGCCAATCGCGGACGGAGTCCGCTCCTACGAAACCTGAAACTGCGCAGGAGCAGACTCCGTCCGCGATGTTTTCCGCCATGTCCAAATTTCAGGCAAAAAAAAGGGGACACCGGGGTAAGCGGTGTCCCTTCTAAAGGAGAGTGGGCCGCAAGGCCCCTCAACCGGTGAGACGTGGCGCTTCGGACAAGTCCGCCGCGCCGGGCATAAAAGAAGGGACCGGGGGTAACCAATCCCTGAAAGGTGAGGGAGGAATACTCCCCCTCAACCGGTGAGACGTGCCCGGCTCGCGCCGGGCGGGTGATCAGGCGCGCAGCGGAATCAGGCGCGGGGCGATCATGTTTTCCGGCAGCAGGATGTCGGCCAGGGTGGCTTCGTCCAGCAGCTTCTCTTCGCGAACCAGTTCCAGAACGCCGCGGCCGGTTTCCAGCGCGATCTTGGCGATGCGGGTGGAGTTCTCGTAGCCGATGTACGGGTTCAGCGCGGTGACCAGGCCGATGCTGTGCTCCACCAGCTGGTGGCAGCGCTCGACGTTGGCGGTGATGCCGGTGATGCAATGCTCGCGCAGCATGTCCATGGCGCGCTGGAGCAGACGGATCGAGTCGAAGATCTTGTAGGCGATCAGCGGCTCCATCACGTTCAGCTGCAGCTGGCCGCCTTCGGCGGCGATGGTCAGCGCCAGGTCGTTGCCCATGATTTCGAAGGCGCACATGTTCACGGCCTCCGGGATCACCGGGTTGACCTTGCCCGGCATGATCGAGCTGCCCGGCTGGCGTGGCGGCAGGTTGATCTCGTTGATGCCGGTGCGCGGGCCGCTGGACAGCAGGCGCAGGTCGTTGCAGATCTTCGACAGCTTGACCGCGGTGCGCTTGAGCATGCCGGAGAACAGCACGAAGGCGCCCATGTCGGAGGTGGCTTCGATCAGGTCGGCGGCCGGGACGACCGGCTGGCCGCTGATTTCAGCCAGGCGCTCGACGGCCAGCTTCTGGTAGCCGGGGTCGGCGTTGATGCCGGTGCCGATCGCGGTGCCGCCGAGGTTCACTTCGGTCAGCAGTTCCGGCGCCAGGCGACGCAGGCGGTCGAGGTCTTCGCCCAGGGTGGTGGCGAAGGCGTGGAACTCCTGGCCCAGGGTCATCGGCACCGCGTCCTGCAGCTGGGTACGACCCATCTTCAGTACGCCGGCGAACTCGACGCCCTTGGCGGCGAAGGCCTGGATCAGGCTATCGAGGCTGGCCAGCAGGGTGTCGTGGCCGAGCAGCAGGCCCAGGCGGATGGCGGTCGGGTAGGCGTCGTTGGTCGACTGCGCCATGTTCACGTCGTTGTTCGGGTGCAGGTACTTGTACTCACCCTTGGCGTGGCCCATGGCTTCGAGCGCGATGTTCGCGATGACTTCGTTCGCGTTCATGTTGGTCGAGGTGCCGGCGCCACCCTGGATCATGTCCACCACGAACTGGTCGTGGAAGTCGCCACGGATCAGACGGGCGCAGGCTTCGCTGATGGCGGCGTGCTTGTCTGCCGGCAGGTGGCCGAGCTTGTGGTTGGCATCGGCTGCCGCCTGCTTGACCATCGCCAGGGCGACGACCAGTTTCGGGTAGTGCGACAGCGGCACGCCCGAGAGGCGGAAGTTGTTCACAGCGCGCAGGGTCTGGATGCCGTAGTAGGCGTCAGAAGGTACTTCGAGGGTGCCGAGGAGGTCTTTCTCGATGCGGAACGATGCAACAGGGGACATGACAGAGATTGTCTCAAAGGAACACGGCCAGTGCCGCGATGCCCGGTAGACTAAGGATTTCGCCTTTCGTCGGCCAATGCTGTTAAAGGCTGTCTCATGCACGAACGGCATAATGTACCCTGTGACGAATTGATGACGACGAGCGTATGACTGTGCTACGCGCGCCCGGCTCCTGACCAATCGATCAACGTGTGACAGCGTTGGAGTTGACGTGAACCTCGAAACCAAATGGCTGGAAGATTTCAGCACCCTGGCCACCACCCGCAGTTTTTCCCAGGCCGCTGAAAAGCGCTTCGTCACCCAGCCCGCGTTCAGCCGGCGCATCCGCAGCCTGGAGGATGCCCTCGGCCTGACCCTGGTGAACCGTCAGCGCACGCCCATCGAACTGACCGAGGCTGGCCAACTGTTCCTGGTCACCGCCCGCGCGGTGGTCGAGCAGCTCGGCCAGGTGGTGCGCCACCTGCACCATCTGGAGGGCGGGCAGGGCGAGGTGCTTCAGTTCGCCGCCGCACACTCCCTGGCGCTGGGTTTCTTCCCGGCATGGATCTCGCGCTTGCGCTCCGAGGGCCTGAACATCGCCAGCCGCCTGGTGGCGACCAACGTCGGCGAAGCGGTGCACCTGCTGCGCGAAGGCGGCTGCGACCTGATGATGGCCTTCTACGACCCGGACGCTGCGCTGCAGATGGATCCGGAAGTCTTCCCCTCGCTGCACCTGGGGCGCACCGAGATGCTGCCGGTGTGTGCGGTGAACTCCGCCGGCGTGCCGCTTTACGACCTGGACAGCGGCCAGAGCGTGCCGCTGCTGGCCTACAGCGCCGGGGCCTTCCTCGGTCGCGGGGTGAACCTGCTGCTGCGCCAGCGCAACCTGCGCTACACCACCGTCTATGAGACGGCCATGGCCGACAGCCTGAAGAGCATGGCGCTGCAGGGCATGGGCGTGGCGTGGGTACCGCGCCTGAGCATGGAGTCCGAGCTGGCGCGCGGCGAGCTGGCGCTGTGCGGCGGCCCGCACTGGATCGTCCCGCAGGAAATCCGCCTGTACCGCTGCGCCCTGGTGCGCAAGGCGCAGATCCGCCTGTTGTGGCGCAAGCTCGAAGGCGGCCTGGGGCTGGACGAGACGCCTTGATCCGCCTTGCGAGGCGGACGACCGGGGCTGTTCCGTTTATTTGATAAGCATTATCATTTGCGGCTTTCCAGGGTTTTTCCCTCGCGCCGTCTTCGGTGCGGACCGCTGGCGAGCCTGCATCTGAAGATGTCCCATCCTGACCTCCCGGCCGACTCCCGCGCCGCGGACGCCCCGGCGCCCGCCGAGGCGCTGCCGCGCGAGGACTTCCTGCAGGTGTTCCTGTCCCAGCGCCCGCGCATGGAGGCCCTGGTGCAGCGCCGCGTCGGCTGCCGCGCCACCGCGGCGGACCTGGTGCAGGATCTGTTCCTGCGCTTCTGGAAGCGCCCGCAGGCGCCGGTGGAGGAGCTGGGCAGCTACCTGCTGCGCAGCGCGCGCAACCTCGCCATCGATCACCTGCGCGGCGAGGACTCGCGCGGCCGCACCCTGAGCGCGCTGCTGCCCGATGACGACGACGCGCAGCCATCGCCCGAACAGGCGGTGCAGGCCGGCGCCACACTGGAGCTCATACAAGACGCTCTGCGCCAGTTGCCTGAGCGCACCCGCCACATCTTCCTGCTCAGCCGCGTGCACGGCCGCACCTATGGCGAGATCGCCACGGCCATGGGGCTTTCCCAGAGCGCTGTGGAAAAACATATGATGCGCGCCCTCGATGCCTGCAAGGCGAGCCTGGAGCCCGCCGAGCCGGCTGTTCGCCGTGGAGCCGCCGACCGATGAAGCCCGTTATCGCCACCTCGCCCGAGGACGCCCAGCGTCAGGCGCGCCAGTGGCTGCTGCGCTTGCAGGATCGCGGCGGAGAAGCCTGGCTGGGGGCTTTCCAGACCTGGCTGGCGGCTGATCCCCGGCATGCCAGGGCTTATGCCGAAGTCGATGCACTGTGGCGGGCCAGCGCCGTACCGGCGCAACGGCTGGCAGCGGAGGAGGGCGATGCCCTGAACGCCTATCTGGCGCAGATGGACCGCCCCGCTACCCGCCGCACGCGGGTTGATCCCCGCCGCTGGTGCTATCCGCTGGCCAGCGCCGCCTGCCTGCTGCTGATGCTCTGGGTCGGCGGCTGGTGGTCGCCGGGCGATTGGGTCACCGACCTCTCGGCCGATTACGTCAGCGCGCCGGGCGAAGTGCGCGAGGTCACCCTGGACGACGGCTCGCGCCTGACCCTGGATGCCGACAGCGCCGTCGCCGTGTCCCTTGAGGGCGAGCAACGCCGCGTCGACCTGTTGCGCGGCGCCGCGTCCTTCGCCGTGAAGCACCTGCCGAAGCCCTTCGTGGTGCGGGCGGGCGAAGGCGAGGCGCGGGTGCTGGGCACCGAGTTCGAAGTCCGTCGCCTGGGCGAGCAGACCCGCGTGACCGTCGCTGAAGGCCGCGTCTCGGTGCGTGGCAGTCATGCGGTCGGGGGGCCGGAAGTGGTACTCGGTGCGGGCGAACGCGTCGGCATCGATGGCACGAAGCTGGGCAATGCTCAGCCCGCCGACGCCCAGGCCGCGCTGGCCTGGCGGGAGGGCTGGCTGACCTTCTACCGCGCGCCGCTGGGCGAGGTGCTGGCACGTCTGGGCACCTACTATCCGGGCCGCATCCTGCTGCTCGACCAGGAGCTGGCGCAGCGCCGGGTCAGCGGCAGTTTCCGCAGCAGCGACCCGCAGGCCGCGCTGGATTCGCTGCAAGCGGTGGTGGGCTTCCGCCAGCAGCCGCTGCTGGGGCGTTTCGTGCTGATTCGTTGAGCGCGAAAATATTTTCGAAAAAGGGGTGAGGTACCGAGGCGGCTGCTCCGTGTAGTGGTCATGAATGCGAGTTATTCGCATGTGGAATCGACCCTTTCGAGCAAGTGAGCCCCGATGACCCCGCTGCGCCGCGCTATCCCCGAACTGTCCCTGAAGCCGCTCGCCGCCTTGGTGCTCGGTACTGCCCTGGCCACCGTGCCGACACCGGCCGCATGGGCGGAAGGAGCCGCCGCCAGTTCCGCGCTGCAAGTGAAATTCCCTTTCGCCATCGCCGCCCAGCCGCTGCCCCAGGCACTCAACGAGTTCAGCCGGGTGACCGGCCTGAGCGTGGTCTACACCGATGAGGCGCCGTATGACCTGAAGGCCCCGGCGGTCTCCGGACAGCTGAGCGCCGGTGACGCGCTGGACCGTCTGCTTGCCGGTTCCGGCTACCGCTTCCGCGCCCTCGACGGCCACACCCTGACCCTGGAACGCCTGCCCACCGACACTCTCAGCCTCACCGATACCACTGTCACCGGCCAGGCGGCTGCCACCAGCTATCAGCCGGCGCCGGTGGCCTCCATCGGTCGCACCGACACGCCGGTGCTGGAAACCCCGCAGAGCATCGTCACCGTCCCGGCCCAGGCGCTGCGCGACCAGAAGCCGCGCAACCTCGACGATGCGCTGGGCAACATCAGTGGCGTGACCCAGGCCAACACCCTCGGCGGCACCCAGGACGCGGTGATGAAACGCGGCTTCGGTGACAACCGCGACGGCTCGATCATGCGCGATGGGCTGCCCTCGGTGCTGGGCCGCAACCTCACCGCCACCGCCGATCATGTCGAAGTGCTCAAGGGCCCGGCTTCGCTGCTCTATGGCATCCAGGACCCGGGTGGTGTGGTCAACGTGGTGAGCAAGAAGCCACAGTTGCAGCAGTACAACGCCGTCACCCTGCGTGGCTCGACCTATGCCCATGGCAAGCAGGGCAGCGGCGCGCAGGTCGACACCACCGGCCCGCTGGGCGAGACCAACCTGGCCTACCGGCTGATCGTCGATCACCAGGACGAGAACTACTGGCGCAACTTCGGTCAGCAGCGCGAAACGCTGGTTGCACCCTCACTGGCGTGGTTCGGCGAGGACACCACGGTCAACCTCAGCTACGAACATCGCGAGTTCAAGACGCCGTTCGACCGCGGCACTGCCATCGACCCGCGCACCAACAAGCCGCTGGATATTCCGCGTACGCGCCGTCTGGACGAGCCGTTCAACATCACCGAGGGCCGCTCCGATCTGACCCGATTGGATGTCGAGCATCGCCTCGACGACGCCTGGAAAGCGCACTTCGCCTACGGCTGGACCCGCGAAACCTACAACGACAACCAGGCGCGGGTGACCAAGGTGGACAGCGCCAAGGGCACCGTGACGCGCCGTGTCGACGGCACCCACGGCGCGGTGAGCAGCGACAGCTTCGCCACCGCGGGGCTCAACGGCGACCTGCAACTGGGCGGCTTCCGCCATGAAGTGACCTTCGGCATCGACAGCGAGAAGCGCAAGATCTACCGCGCCGACCTGATCCGTGACACCAGGAACACCACCCTGAACTACCTCGATCCGGTCTATGGGCAGATCTCCCCCGCCACCCGCGTCAGCCCGGCGGATAGCGACCAGACCGACAAGCTGCGCAGCGATTCGCTGTACGTGCAGGACTCCTGGCACCTGGATGACCACTGGATCCTGGTGGCCGGTGGGCGCTACCAGATGTACGACCAGTACGCCGGGCGCGGCCGGCCATTCAAGGCCAACACCGACATCAGCGGGCAGAAATGGGTGCCGCGCGCCGGGGTGATCTACAAGGTCAACGACGAGATGTCGCTTTACGGCAGCTACACCCAGTCGTTCAAGCCCAACTCCACCATCGCGCCGCTCTCCACCGGCGAGGTGATCGACTCGGCGATCCAGCCTGAGCAGGCTTCGTCCTGGGAAGTCGGCGGCAAGCTCGACATTCCCGGCCGCGTGACTGCCAACCTGGCTTTCTTCGACATCCGCAAGCGCAACGTGATGGTCACCCAGCTCGATGCCAATGGCGACAGCCGCGTCAGCACCGCCGGCAAGGTGCGCTCCTATGGCGCGGAACTGGACGTGACCGGGCAATTGACCGAGAGCTGGAGCCTGCTTGGCAGCTACGCCTGGCTGGACGCGGAAGTGACCGAGGACCCTGAGCTGGAGGGCAACCGCCTGCAGAACGTGGCGAAGGAAACCGCCTCGCTGGCGGCTGTGTATGACGCCGGTTCGATCCTCGGCGGCGACAACCTGCGCCTGGGCGGCGGCCCGCGCTACGTCGGCAAGCGCGCGGGTGATCCGGCCAACTCCTTCGAGCTGCCGTCCTATACCGTTACCGATGCCTTCGCCAGCTACGACACGAAGCTGGGTGGCCACAACGTCGGCTTCCAGTTCAACGTGAAGAACCTGTTCGATCGCACCTACTACCCGTCGGCGGCGAACAACCTCTACGTCGCCGTCGGCGAGCCGCGGCAGTTCGAGATTTCGACGACGGTGGAATTCTGAGGCCGAGGCCGGACGCTTTTGTAGGAAGGGTGGAGCGCAGCGATACCCATGCAGCCAACGCCGCCATTGATGGGTATCGCTGCGCTCCACGTCGTCCTGCGTAGAGCCTGCTGCGCTTACATCTCGACGACGATCCGTCCTTCGATCTGCCCGGCACGCATCCGATCAAGGATGCCGTTGATGTCATCCAGCTTGCCGGCGCTGACGGTGGCCTTCACCAGCCCTTCGCCGGCGAAGTCCAGGGCTTCCTGCAGGTCGGCACGGGTGCCGACGATGGAGCCGGTGATGTGCAGGCCCTTGAGCACCACGTCGAAGATCGGCGTGGGGAAGTCGCCCGGTGGCAGGCCGACCAGCGACACGGTGCCGCCCCGGCGGGCCATGCCGATGCCCTGGCCGAAGGCGCTGTTGGAAACGGCGGTGACCAGCACGCCGTGGGCGCCGCCGATGTCGCGCTGCACCACTTCGACGGGGTCTTCCTTCTTCGCGTTGATGGTCAGACTGGCGCCGAGCTTGCGCGCCAGCTCCAGCTTGGCATCATCCACGTCCACCGCGACCACATGCAGGCCCATGGCCTTGGCATACTGCACGGCCACGTGGCCCAGGCCGCCAATGCCGGAAATCGCCACCCACTGGCCGGGGCGCGCGCCGGTTTCCTTCAGGCCCTTGTAGACGGTGACGCCCGCGCAGAGGATCGGCGCGATTTCCAGGAAGCCGACCTGCTTGGGCAGGATGCCGACGTAGTTCGGGTCCGCCAGCACGTATTCGGCGTAGCCGCCGTTCACCGAGTAGCCGGTGTTCTGCTGGCTCTCGCAGAGCGTCTCCCAGCCGGTCAGGCAGTGTTCGCAGCAGCCGCAGGCGGTGTACAGCCAGGGCACGCCGACGCGATCGCCTTCCTTCACGCGGGTGACGCCGGCGCCGACCGCGGCGACGAAGCCGACGCCTTCATGACCGGGGATGAAGGGCAGGCTCGGCTTCACCGGCCAGTCGCCTTCTGCGGCGTGCAGGTCGGTGTGGCAGACGCCGGAGGCCTCGATCTTCACCAGGATCTGCCCGGGGCCGGGCAGCGGGACTTTGACTTCCTCGATTCGCAGCGGTTCGCCAAAGGCGTGGACGACAGCGGCTTTCATGGTCGTGGGCAGGGTCGTGGACATTGCGCTCGCTCCTTGAAGGGTGAGGGACCTGCCCCATCCGGGCAGGGTCGTCAGACGAGTCTGAGCCTCTGAGCCTAGGCCATCTTGAGCTGCGGCAAGCTTTTCCGAAGTCGTTTCCGGGGTCGTCTTAGGCCTTGTCGGTGGCGGAATGACGAAATCGGGACCAACGGTCATGCCCAGTGCACTGTGCCACATCCTTTGCGGTATACTGCGCCGCCTTCAAGCCGGCACTGCCCGCCGGTTTGGCCACGTACAAGCCACGCCTTTAACGAGCGTGGCTTGTTGGTTTCTGACGCGCCCAAGAGCGCACTTGAGAGAGGCACGACGATGAGCGCACTGGTTGGCGTGATCATGGGCTCCAAATCCGACTGGAGCACCCTGAGCCACACCGCAGACATGCTGGACAAGCTCGGCATTCCGTATGAAGTGAAGGTGGTTTCCGCCCACCGTACTCCG
Organism: Pseudomonas sp. DP-17; assembly: GCF_022380625.1. Classification (NCBI taxonomy): domain Bacteria; kingdom Pseudomonadati; phylum Pseudomonadota; class Gammaproteobacteria; order Pseudomonadales; family Pseudomonadaceae; genus Pseudomonas; species Pseudomonas sp. DP-17. The sequence goes on along the minus strand of NZ_JAKSXG010000008.1, from coordinate 16,976 downwards.
GACCTGCTGTTCCAGTACGCCGAAGAGGCCGATGGCCGCGGCATCGAAGTGATCATCGCCGGCGCCGGCGGTGCCGCCCACCTGCCGGGCATGTGCGCCGCCAAGACCCACCTGCCGGTCCTCGGCGTGCCGGTGCAGTCCTCCATGCTCTCGGGCGTCGATTCGCTGCTGTCCATCGTGCAGATGCCCGCGGGCGTCCCGGTCGCCACCCTGGCCATCGGCAAGGCCGGTGCGACCAACGCCGCGCTGCTCTCCGCCAGCATCCTGGGTGCCAAGTACCCCCAATACCACGAGGCGCTGAAGCAGTTCCGCGCCACCCAGACCGAGACGGTGCTGGACAATCCCGATCCGCGCGAGGCCTGAGTACGACCATGAAGATCGGTGTCATCGGTGGCGGCCAGCTGGGCCGCATGCTGTCCCTGGCGGGCACCCCGCTGGGCATGAACTTCGCCTTCCTCGACCCGGCGCCGGACGCCTGCGCGCAAGCCCTGGGCGAGCACATCCGTGCCGACTACGGCGACCAGGAACACCTGCGCCAGCTGGCCGATGAAGTCGACGTGGTGACCTTCGAGTTCGAGAGCGTGCCGGCCGAGACCGTGGCCTTCCTCTCGCAGTTCGTGCCGGTCTATCCGAACGCCGAGTCGCTGCGTATCGCCCGCGACCGCTGGTTCGAAAAATCCATGTTCAAGGACCTGGGGATTCCGACCCCGGCCTTCGCCGACGTGCAGTCCCAGGCCGACCTCGACGCCGCGGCGGCCAGCATCGGCCTGCCGGCGGTGATGAAGACCCGCACCCTGGGCTACGACGGCAAGGGCCAGAAGGTCCTGCGCAAGGCCGAGGACGTCAGCGGTGCCTTCGCCGAACTGGGCAGCGTGCCCTGCATCCTCGAAGGCTTCGTGCCCTTCACCGGCGAAGTCTCGCTGGTGGCGGTACGTGCCCGCGATGGCGAGACCCGCTTCTACCCGCTGGTGCACAATACCCACGAGAACGGCATCCTGCGCCTGTCCGTGGCGAGCACCGACCACCCGCTGCAGAAGCTGGCCGAAGACTACGTCGGCCGCGTGCTGGACAAGCTGCAGTACGTCGGTGTGCTGGCCTTCGAGTTCTTCGAGGTCGATGGTGGCCTGAAGGCCAACGAAATCGCCCCGCGCGTGCACAACTCCGGTCATTGGACCATCGAAGGTTCCGAGTGCAGCCAGTTCGAGAACCACGTGCGCGCCATCGCCGGCCTGCCGCTGGGCTCGACCGCGAAAGTGGGCGAGAGCGCCATGCTCAACTTCATCGGCGAGGTGCCGCCGGTGGCCGAGGTGCTGAACATCGCCGACTGCCACCTGCACCACTACGGCAAGGCCTTCAAGGCCGGGCGCAAGGTCGGCCATGCCACCCTGCGCAGCGCCGACCTGCCGACCCTGAAGGCGCGCATTGCCGAAGTCGAGGCGCTGATCGCCAAGGCCTGACGGTCAGCTGTACGAAAAAGCCGCGTCAATCACTGACGCGGCTTTTTTCATGGGCGATCGGCGGAGTGCTGTAAGGCTCGCGAAACACTCTCGGTCGCTCTGGCACGCGGCGAAACACGGAACGCCGGTGTTTCCTACACTGTCCCATGACAGGCGCGCACCCACCGCGCTCAACCCACAAGGAGGGACTGTCATGGGATTAATCGGAACCATCGTCATCGGCCTGATCGTCGGACTCATCGCTCGCTTTCTGAAGCCTGGCGATGACAGCATGGGCTGGATCATGACCATCCTGATCGGCATCGGCGGCTCGTTGTTGGCCACCTACGGCGGCCAGGCACTGGGCATCTACGCGGCCGGCCAGGCGGCGGGCTTCATTGGCGCGGTGATCGGCGCCATCGTGCTGCTGGTCATTTACGGCCTGATCAAGAAGAATTGACGGTGATTTCCGCCCCTCTCCCGCCATGGGGGAGGGCGCAGGAAGCCCTTACCGCCTGTGCCCGACCGGGCCCTTCGAGTCCACGATGCGCCGACCATTGCTCGCCTGCTGCCTGATAGTGCTCACTTCCCTGGCGTCCGCCGCCGAACTCCCCGAAACCGACTGGCTGTCCCTGATGCCGCCGAGCGACCGCAAGGCGCTGGAAGACATGCCGGAAATCACCCACAACGGCCCCGAGGCCAACGGCACCTTCACCAACAAGGGCGGGCTGAAACAGTCCGACAAGAAGCTGCCGCAGGTGATGTATTCGACCAGGACTGTGGCGGCGCTGAATGGCAAGGCGCTGCGCCTGGGCGGTTACCCGGTGCCGCTGGAGAACGACGCCAAGGGCCGCGTGACCGAGTTCTTCCTGGTGCCGTACCCAGGCGCCTGCATCCACGTGCCGCCGCCGCCGCCGAACCAGATCGTGCTGGTGCGCTACCCCAAGGGAATCCAGATCGACGATATCTACAATCCGATCTGGGTCAGCGGCACGCTGAAGGTGGAGAAGGTCAGCAATGATCTGGCCGACGCCGCCTATGCCATCGACGATGCCAAGGTGCGACCGGTGGAAGAGAGCGATCTGTAACCACCGCGTCGCGGTCATACCGCTGAGTGATCAGGCCTTCAGCGGCTCGCTCCAGATTTCCACGCTCATCGTCTCGCTACGGCCCGGCGCCACGCTCATGGCGTCGTCCATTACCCGCGCGGTTTCGATGCAGAGCATTTCCGTCCAGGCATCGTCGGGCATCTGCGACAGGCGAGCGGCCTTGTCGATCCACGGATTCCACACCACCGCCGAGCGCGAGCCGCCGGCCTTGACGTGGATGCAGCGCTCCCACAGCGGGTCCTGGATCACCAGGGTCTTCTCCACGTCCAGGTAGACGCGATCGGTCTCGCCGGTGATGCGGATCACGCCGTGCTGCTGGCGCTCCCCCCAGTTCTCCATGGCGTCCAGGTAGCGGTTGCCCTGCAGACCTTCGATACTGATCTGGCGGCAGTCGCTGACGGCAAAGTAGGTATGCAGCGCCTGGGTCAGCGGCAGCGGCTTGTCGCCGAGGTTGTGGGTGGTCATCTCCAGGGTCAGGCGTTCGCCGAAGCGCATCACCAGCTCCAGCCGCGCCGAGTGCGCCCAGCCCGGCAGGCCCTGGCTTGCGTCGAAGCTGAAGTGCGCCGACAGCCGGCCCTGCTCGTCGGCGATGTCGTCCAGCTGCCAGTCGAGCGCGCGCACCAGGCCGTGGGCTGGCGGCTTGTCGCCCTGGTAGGCGGTGCGGATATCCACCGGGTTGCGGTCCAGGTTGCCGAACCAGGGCCAGCACACCGGTACCCCGCCGCGAACGGACTGGCCGTGACGGTACTCGGCAGTTTCGCTCAGCCAGACCAGCGGCGGCTGTTCGTGGGGCTGGTAGCTCAGCAGTTGCGCACCCTGCTGAGCGATCAGGGCTTCACCATGGGCGGTGTGGATACGCCAGCAGGACAGTTGATCGATCTGTACCTGCTCGACGCGGGGGGGCTGGATGTCGCTGCTCATGGTGGTCTCCGGGACTGCGGTGCGAAAGTTTCAGTATCACCGATCCTTCGCGCCTCAGGCAGTTCCCGGAGAATGAAAAGATCAGCTCTGGCGCAGGGCTTCGAGGCGTTCGCGCTGCTGGCCGTTGGCATCGAAGTTGGCAGCGTCCAGCCAGCGCTCGAACGCCCGCTGGCAGGGCGGCCATTCGCGGTCGATGATGGAAAACCACGCGGTGTCGCGGTTGCGGTCCTTCACCACCGTGGCCTGGCGGAAGGTGCCCTCGAAGACGAAGCCCAGGCGCACGGCGGCGCGCATGGAGCGGGCATTGAGCGCGTTGCACTTCCATTCCAGGCGCCGGTAGCGCATCTCGAAGGCCCAGCGTGCCAGCAGGTAGACCGCCTCGGTGGAGGCCGGCGAGCGCTGCATCACGCGGCCATAGGCGATGTGACCGATCTCGATGCTGCCGTCCTTGGGGAAGATTCGCAGGTAGCTGAGCAGGCCGACCGCCCGGCCGCTCGCGCGGTCGATCACCGCGAAGAACAGCGGATCGTTGCTCGCTGCATTGCCTGCGAGCCACGCATCGAAAGGCGCGCGCTCGGGGAAGGGGCCGTAGGGCAGGTAGTCCCACAGCGCCGGATCGGAGTCCGGGCCCTGCAGCGCTTGCCACAGGTCATCGCCGTGGAGAGCCGGATCCAGCGGCGCCAGATTGATGTGGCGACCGGCCAGGGTGCGACGTTCGGGGCTGGCGGCGGGGCGCCAGTTCAGCAGGGGTTGTTCGTTCATGGGCGCTCCGGCTCAGAGAATCTTGCGGTACTGGACGAACCCGGAGCGGTCGGCGATCCGGTCGTAGAGGAACATGGCGTCGGTATTGCTCTCGTGGGTCAGCCAGTGCACGCGCGAGGCGCCGTTGGCGCGGGCGTCGGCGTAGACGTGCTCGATCAGCTGCGCGCCGATGCCGCCGCCGCGCTGGCCCTCGGCAACGTACAGGTCCTGCAGGTAGACGTAGTCGCCCTGGGTCCAGCAGGAACGGTGGTAGATGAAATGCACCATGCCGATGGCCACGCCGTCGCGCCAGGCGAGGGCGGCATGCATCGGCTCGGCCGCATCGAGGAAGCGCTGCCAGGTGACGGCGCTTGTGGCCTCGTCGATGCGGGTCTTGTAGAAGCGCTGGTAACCCTGCCACAGCGGCAACCAGGCGGCGTGATCATCGGCGGTGATCGGGCGGATATCGACGGCGGAAGACATGCTGACAACCTTGTGTGCGTTGGAATGCTCCCAGACTAGGTCCGGAATTGGTTCTACTAAAGAGCCATTCATGGTGAAATCAAGAGAGCCATTGCCGCCGTCCTGGAAGCCTTCTCCATGAGTGTCCCGTTGCCCTTCAACCCTTCCGGCATCCGCCTCGATCCTGCCCGCCCCCTGGGCGTTCAGCTGTTCCAGGCACTGCGCGAGCGCATCCTCGATGGTCGCCTGGCCGCCCGCTCGCGTCTGCCAGCCAGCCGGGACCTGGCATCATCGCTGGGTGTTTCGCGCAATACCGTGGTGCGCGCCTACGAGCAGCTCTACGCCGAGGGTTACATCGAGGGCCGCACGGGCGATGGCACCTACGTCGCGGAACGGGTTCAGCCCTCGGTCGATGTGATTCGTGGCGAAGCTGGCAGCCCGGATGCGCCGTCCCTGGAGCGCCTCGCGCGGCACCATCTGCCACTGCCGCCGACCGGCGCGCCGCGGGCGTTCCGGGTCGGCGTGCCGGCCTTCGACCTCTTCCCGTTCGACACCTGGGCACGGCTGCAGGCGCGGTTCTGGCGCGATCCGCCGCTTGATTGCCTGGGCTACGGCGACCCGGCCGGCGAGCAGCGCCTGCGCGAACTGGTTGCTGCCTACCTGCGGACTACCCGCGGCCTGCATTGCGACGCCGGGCAGATCATCATCACCAGCGGAGCCCAGCAGGGCATTGCGCTGTGCGCCCAGGTACTGCTCGCCGAGGGTGAGGGCGCGGCCATCGAGAATCCCGGCTACCGCGCCGCTGGTCATGCTTTCGCCACGGCGGGGGCGCGGTTGCACGGCGTACCGGTGGACGCCGATGGCCTGTGCACGGCGCAGCTGGAGCAGTTGCCGGGTTGCCGGCTGGTCTATGTCACGCCGTCGCACCAGTATCCCACCGGTGTGACCCTGTCGCTGGCGCGGCGCCTGGAGCTGCTGGAATGGGCCCAGCGCAGCGGCGGCTGGATAGTCGAGGATGACTACGACGGGGAATACCGCTACAGCGGGACTCCCCTGATGCCGCTGGCGGCGCTGGATCGCCATGACCGCGTGCTCTACGTCGGCACCTTCTGCAAGATCGCCTTCCCGGCGCTGCGCCTGGGTTACCTGGTCGTCCCGCCGGCGCTGGCGCAGGCCTTCGCCCGCCGCCGTGCGCTGGATGTACGTCATTCCGAGGTTGGCACCCAGCGGGTAATGGCGGACTTCATTGCCGAAGGACACTTCCAGCGCCATGTCCGCCGTATGCGTCGGGCCGCTCGCAGCCGTCGCGATGCGCTGCTGCGCGGCTGGCCTGAGGTCGTCGGCTGCGCGCCGATGCCGGCGGTGGAAGCCGGATTGCACCTCTGCGTGCGCGTCGACAGCCGCGAGCGGGAACTGGAGTTGGTGCAACAAGCCTTGGCGGTGGGCGTGGAAGTGAATGCGCTGAGCGATTACTGGTTGCCGGAGTCCGGCGAGACGGCGGATGAGCGCGCCGGATTGGTGCTGGGGTTCGCCGCCGTGCCGGAGGCGCGCATCGCCGAGGCGCTCAAGGCACTGCGCAAGGCATGGATATAGGGGCAGATGTCGACTGGCCTGGCCCTCCAGGTGGGCGGCGGACCCTCTCCCCAGCCCTCTCCCTTCAGGCAGAGGGCAGTCGGGGCGCCGAGGGGAAGTGCTGACAGCCTCTTGTAACCCCCAGCTATTTGCTTAGCTTCCTTACGAAGTTGGCGGGCGGCGCGACGCTCCCTAAACTATCGCCCCTCTCGAAAACATCGGAGCCGCCATGAGCCTAGCCCTGTCCACTGTCCCCGAGCGCAAGTCCAGCGCGCTCTGGGTCGCCTTCCTCCTGCTGCTGGCGGGTGCGCTGTTCCTCGCCCAGGCCGTGAGCGGCCGACAGGCGCTGCTGTTCGTGGTCGGCGGCGCACTGGGCCTGACGCTCTACCACGCGGCTTTCGGCTTCACTTCCGCCTGGCGCGTGTTTATCCGGGAACGCCGTGGCGCCGGCCTGCGCGCACAGATGGTGATGCTGGCCATCGCGGTACTGCTGTTCTTCCCGGCGCTGGCCGCCGGCACGCTGTTCGGCGAACCGGTGAAAGGGCTGGTGTCGCCCGCCGGCACCTCGGTGATCGTCGGCGCCTTCATCTTCGGCATCGGCATGCAGCTGGGCGGCGGCTGCGCCTCCGGCACGCTGTTCACCGTGGGCGGCGGCAATGCGCGGATGCTGGTGACGCTGCTGTTCTTCATCATCGGCTCGGTAATCGCCACCCACCACATCGGCTGGTGGTTCGCCCTGCCGTCACTGCCGCCGACCTCCATCGTGCAGTCCCTTGGGCTGCTCCCGGCGCTGGCGGTGAGCCTTGCGCTGTTTGCCGCCATCGCCGCCGTCAGCGTGGTGCTGGAACGCCGTCGCCACGGTGTACTGGAGCTGATCGCCAGCAACGGCGAGAAGGGCATCGGGCGACTCTTCCGTGGCCCCTGGCCGCTGGTGTGGGGCGCGGTCGCGCTGGCGCTGCTGAACTTCGCCACCCTGGCACTGGCCGGGCGTCCGTGGGGCGTCACCTCGGCTTTCGCGCTGTGGGGAGCGAAGGCGTTCGAGAGTCTTGGCATCGCCGTTGACCAATGGGCCTTCTGGCAGGTCGACGCCAACGCCAAGGCGCTGGCCGCTCCGGTGTGGCAGGACGTCACCAGTGTGATGGACTTCGGCATCATGATCGGTGCCTTGCTGGCCGCCGGTCTCGCCGGGCGTTTCGCACCGAGCCTGAAGATTCCCGCACGCTCGCTGGTCGCGGCGGTGATGGGTGGCCTGCTGCTGGGCTATGGCGCGCGTCTGGCCTACGGCTGCAACATCGGCGCGTACTTCAGCGGTATCGCTTCGGGCAGCCTGCACGGTTGGCTTTGGCTGGTGGCGGCGTTCTTCGGCAACACGGTGGGCGTGCGTCTGCGGCCGATCTTCTTCCCCGCCGAGCGCGTGGAAGCGCGCCTGACCGGTTGCTGAGTCAAGCCGGGCGGGGCATTTCGCGCTCCGCCCAGTAGGTCTGCCGGTGGCCGCGGGCCTGGTAGTCCCGCGCCAGGGCTTCGGCCTCGGCGCGGGTCAGCTGGCGGCGCATGACGAAACGGTTGCCATTGTCGTCCAGGCGCAGCAGGCACCAGTCGCGCTCCTCAGGCATTGAATGTCGAAGTCTTGCGCAGGCGCAGCGCGAGCAGGATCAGCAGCACGCCGAAGAACACCGAGTAGGCGCCAATCACCCAGGCCACGGCCAGCGCTCCGGCGCCCGGATTGCCGATCATCAGCACGCCGAACAGCACCGACACCGCGCCGGAAAGCCCCAGCCACCATTCGTTCTGCAGCGCCTTGCGCAGGCGGATCGCGGCAATGATCTGCAGTACGCCCATCACCAGCGCCCAGCCGGCGATCAGCATGAGCAGGCCCAGTGCGGTCAGCTGCGGCCAGAGGAAGGCGACCAGCCCGGCGGCGATCCCCAGCAGCCCCACCAGCACCAGCGGCCACAAGGGCCGGCCGGATTCGCGCATCTGCGCGGCGGCGATCAGCGTGAACAGGCCGTCGACGAAGGCGTAGGCGCCGAAGAACAGCACCATCACGGTCAATACGATGCCCGGCCAGACCATGGCCAGGATGCCGAACAGCAGGGCGGCGACGCCGCGCAGGGCGATCCATTTCCAGTGGCGGCCCAAGGCCTGCCAGAGCGGGTGTTGCGACATGGCGACGATCCTTGCGAGGGGTGTGGCTGCAACCATAGCCCTGCCTGCTCGTCCGTGCTTGAGCGAGATCATGCGGGGCTCATTAAGGCGCGGGGTACAAGGTCCTGGCTCGCAATGCGCAAAAGAAAGCCCGGCACGAAGCCGGGCTGAAGGGCCTGCCTGGGCAGGCGGGCGGCGTCGGCGACGCCGCCGGGGAGATCAGGCTGCAGGCGCCAGGGCCGACGACGGGGCTTGCCCGTGCAGCGCCTCGTAATCCTGCTTCATGGCCTTGTAGAGGCCGAACATGAACAGGATCAGCACCGCCGAGAACGGCAGGCCGGCCAGCACCACGACGGTCTGCATGGCGGTGAAGTTGCCGGCGAACAGCAGGCCGATGGTCACCAGGGTGATCACCACCGACCAGAGGATGCGCAGCCAGTGCGGGGCGTCTTCGTCGAGGTCGCCGCCCTGGCGCGAGAGGTTGGCCAGCATCACCGAGCCGGAGTCGGCCGGGGTGAGGAACAGCACGAAGCCGACGAAGATCGACATGCCGATCACGATCTTGGCGAAGGGGTAGTGCTCCAGCAGCAGGTAGATCGACATCGACGGCTGCTCCAGCGCGGCCTTGCCCAGGTCGGCGGCGCCGTGGTTCATCACCAGGTCGACCGCGCTGTTGCCGAACACCGAAAGCCAGGCGAGGGTGAAGCCCAGCGGGATCAGCAGCACGCCCATGACCAGCTCGCGCACGGTGCGGCCGCGGGAAATACGGGCGATGAACATGCCGACGAAGGGCGCCCAGGAAATCCACCAGGCCCAGTAGAACAGGGTCCACAGGCCCAGCCACTCTTCGTTCTTGCCGGCGCCGCCGCCGGTATAGACGTAGAGGTCGAAGGTCTTGAGCACCAGGCCGTTGAGGTAGTCGCCCAGGTTCTGCACGAAGCCGTTGAGCAGTTCCAGGGAGGAGCCGCAGACCAGCACGAACAGCAGCAGCGAGCTGAACAGCACGATGTTCAGGTTGGACAGCCGGCGGATGCCTTTCTCGATACCCGATACCGCGGCCAGCGTGGCTACCAGGCTCATCACCAGCAGCACGATCAGCAGGGTGGTTTTCGAGTGCTCCATGCCGGTGAGGTACTCGATGCCCGAAGAGACCTGCAGCGCGCCGATACCCAGGTTGGTCACCAGGCCCAGCAGGGTGACGAAGATCCCGAAGCAGTCCACCGCATGGCCGGCGCCGCCCCTCACCCAGCGCTCGCCGAGGATCGGCAGCAGGGCCGAACGCAGGGCCAGCGGCTGGCGGTGACGATAGGCGAAATAGCCCACTGCCAGACCGACCAGCGCGTAGATGGCCCAGCCGTGCACGCCCCAGTGCAGGAAGGTCAGCTGCAGTGCCTGGCGGGCGGCTTGCGGGGTGCCGGCCACGCCTTCCGGCGGATGATAGAGGTGGTCGATCGGCTCGGAAGCGGCGAAGTACAGCAGCGAGATGCCGATGCCGGAGGAGAACAGCATGCCGGCCCAGGCGCCGTAGCTGAAGTCGGGCTTCTCGTGGTCGGCGCCGAGTTTCAGCTGGCCGTAGCGCGAGAAGGCGACCCACAGGACGAAGAACAGGTAGCTCCCGATGGCCAGCATGTAGTACCAGCCGAAGCTGTGCGAAAGCCACGTCTGCGTACGGTTCAGGACAGCTCCGGCGCTGTCGGGGAAGAGGATGAGGGCGGCGGTCAGAACCAGGATCAGCACGGTGGAACCGTAGAACACGATCGGATTCAGACGTACCTGCTCGTTTGTTTTTATTGGCGAAGCAGTACTCATTTGGAGGATGACCCCATGACAGTGAACGCATGGCGGCCGCCGGCGAGCGCGACTAAGGCACGGCGACGGGCCGCAAACCACAGACACAGCATTGCCACCCGACACTTCCCGCCTGGATTCTGCGATCCTTGAAGGTTGGAAAATGGCGTGGCGATGAACGGCTCGGGCCTGCTTGCACACAAGGCTCGGAGAGGTTCACGGAGCGCAGCTTATTCTTAGTTGATTGAACGTTCAATAAAAACAAAATAGACTGGCCCACAACTCGCCGGACGGCACAGGTACGTCCAGGCGAAGAGGAGAGACGAAATGCCCAAGGTCGGTATGCAGCCGATTCGCCGTTCCCAATTGATCCACGCCACGTTGGAGGCGGTGGACCAGGTGGGCATGGGTGACGCCAGCATCGCCCTGATCGCCCGCCTGGCGGGGGTCTCCAACGGCATCATCAGCCACTACTTCCAGGACAAGAACGGGCTGCTGGACGCCACGATGCGACATTTGATGTCGGCCTTGAGCAAGGCCGTCGCCGAGCGTCGCGCTACCTTGCGCAACGACGAACCGCGCTCGCATCTGCGGGCCATCATTGCCGGCAACTTCGACAGTTCCCAGGTAAACGGCCCGGCGATGAAGACCTGGCTGGCGTTCTGGGCCAGCAGCATGCACCAGCCGCAGTTGCGCCGCCTGCAGCGGATCAACGACCACCGGCTGTATTCGAACCTGTGCAGCCAGTTCCGCCGCGAACTGCCGCTGGCCCAGGCCCGCAGCGCCGCTCGCGGGCTGGCCGCGCTGATCGACGGACTCTGGCTGCGGGGCGCGCTCTCGGGCGACGCCTTCGATACCGAGCAGGCGTTGGCCATTGCCTACGACTATCTCGACCAACAACTGGCCAAGCGCCCCGGATAGCGGGCGCAGCCTTGCGCTGACACCTATAAGAGAGGACACCTGCACCATGGCTCGATTCGAAGTACAGAAGCTCTACATTGGCGGTCGCTACGTGGAAGCCACCAGCGGCGCCACCTTCGAGACCATCAATCCGGCCAACGGTGAAGTCCTCGCCCAGGTACAACGCGCCTCGAAGGAAGACGTCGAGCGCGCCGTGCAGGCGGCGGTGCAAGGGCAGAAGGTCTGGGCGGCAATGACCGCCATGCAGCGTTCGCGCGTCCTGCGTCGCGCCGTGGACATCCTCCGCGAGCGCAACGACGAGCTCGCCGAGCTGGAAACCCTCGATACCGGCAAGCCGCTGGCCGAAACCCGCTTCGTCGACATCGTCACCGGCGCCGATGTGCTCGAGTACTACGCCGGCCTGGTGCCGGCCATCGAGGGCGAGCAGATCCCGCTGCGCGACACCAGCTTCGTCTACACCCGTCGCGAGCCGCTGGGCGTGGTCGCCGGTATCGGCGCCTGGAACTATCCGATCCAGATCGCGCTGTGGAAATCCGCCCCGGCCCTGGCCGCCGGCAATGCGATGATCTTCAAGCCCAGCGAAGTCACCCCGCTGACCGCGCTGAAGCTCGCCGAGATCTACACCGAGGCCGGCCTGCCCGATGGCGTGTTCAACGTACTCACCGGCAGCGGCCGCGAAGTCGGCCAGTGGCTGACCGAGCACCCCGTCATCGAGAAAATCTCCTTCACCGGCGGCACCTCCACCGGCAAGAAGGTCATGGCCAGCGCCTCGAGTTCCTCGCTCAAGGAAGTCACCATGGAGCTGGGCGGCAAGTCGCCGCTGATCATCTTCGAAGACGCCAACCTCGACCGCGCCGCCGACATCGCCGTCATGGCCAACTTCTTCAGCTCCGGCCAGGTCTGCACCAACGGCACCCGCGTGTTCATCCCGCGCAACCTGCAGGCGCGCTTCGAGGCCAAGGTGCTGGAGCGCGTGAAGCGCATCCGCCTGGGCAACCCGCAGGATGAGAACACCAACTTCGGCCCGCTGGTGAGCTTCCCGCACCTGGAGAGCGTCCTCTCCTACATCGAGTCCGGCAAGGAACAGAAGGCCCGCCTGCTGTGCGGTGGCGAGCGCGTCACCCAGGGCGAGTTCGGCAAGGGCGCCTACGTCGCACCGACCGTGTTCACCGATTGCACGGACGAGATGACCATCGTCCGCGAGGAAATCTTCGGGCCGGTCATGAGCATCCTCGTCTACGACACCGAAGACGAGGCCATCCGCCGCGCCAACGACACCGAGTACGGTCTCGCCGCCGGCGTCGTGACCCAGGACCTGGCCCGCGCGCACCGGGCGATCCACCGCCTGGAAGCGGGCATCTGCTGGATCAACACCTGGGGCGAGTCGCCGGCCGAGATGCCGGTTGGCGGATACAAGCAATCGGGTGTCGGTCGTGAGAACGGACTGACCACCCTGGCTCATTACACTCGCATCAAATCCGTACAGGTTGAGCTGGGCGACTACACCTCGGTGTTCTGATCGCCGCGATCGAGCCATGAAAGGCCGGTCGCAGGCATGACTCCCTGACCACCGGCCATCCCCAACACGCAGACACCGGCGCACGCGTCGCGGGCGGTGTCGTGCCTGAAAAAGAGGAAGGCCTGCATGTCCCAGGAATACGACTACATCATCATCGGCGCCGGTTCCGCCGGTAACGTACTGGCTACCCGCCTGACCGAGGACGCTGACGTCAGCGTGCTGCTGCTCGAAGCCGGTGGTCCGGACTACCGAGCCGACTTTCGCACGCAGATGCCAGCGGCGCTGGCTTACCCGCTGCAAGGCCGCCGCTACAACTGGGCCTATGTGACCGATCCTGAGCCGCACATGAACAACCGTCGCATGGAATGCGGGCGCGGCAAGGGTCTGGGCGGCTCTTCGCTGATCAATGGCATGTGCTACATCCGTGGCAACGCCATGGACTTCGACGGCTGGGCGCAGGAGAAGGGCCTGGAGGACTGGACCTATCTCGACTGCCTGCCCTATTTCCGCAAGGCCGAGACCCGCGACATCGGCCCCAACGACTACCACGGCGGCAGCGGCCCGGTGAGCGTTACCACGCCCAAGGCCGGCAACAATCCCTTGTTCCACGCCATGGTCGAGGCCGGCGTGCAGGCCGGTTACCCGCGTACCGAGGACCTCAACGGCTACCAGCAGGAAGGTTTCGGTCCTATGGACCGTACCGTCACTCCGCAAGGTCGTCGCGCCAGTACCGCTCGTGGCTACCTGGACCAGGCCCGCGAGCGGCCGAACCTGACCATCGTCACCCACGCGCTGACCGACCGCATCCTGTTCAGTGGCAAGCGCGCTATCGGGGCGACCTATCTGCATGGGAATGACAATGCGCTGAAGGAGGTTCGCGCGCGCCGCGAAGTGCTGGTGTGCTCCGGCGCCATTGCTTCTCCGCAACTGCTGCAGCGTTCCGGGGTCGGCCCGGCCCCGCTGCTGCGCGATCTCGGCATCGAGGTCGTGCATGATCTGCCCGGTGTCGGCCAGAACCTGCAGGACCACCTGGAGATGTACCTCCAGTACGCCTGCAAGCAGCCGGTGTCGCTGTATCCGGCGCTGCAATGGTGGAACCAGCCGCAGATCGGCGCCCAGTGGATGTTCCTCGGTACCGGCCTGGGCGCGAGCAACCAGTTCGAGGCAGGCGGATTCATCCGCAGCCGCCCGGAATTCGAATGGCCGAACATCCAGTACCACTTCCTGCCGGTGGCGATTAACTACAACGGCAGCAATGCAGTCAGCGAGCACGGTTTCCAGGCCCACGTGGGCTCGATGCGCTCTCCCAGCCGCGGGCGGATCAACCTGACCTCCCGCGATCCGCGCAAGCATCCGAGCATCCTGTTCAATTACATGTCCTGCGAGCAGGACTGGCAGGAATTCCGCGACGCCATCCGCATCACGCGCGAGATCATGAACCAGCCGGCGCTCGACCCCTATCGCGGCCGCGAGATCAGCCCGGGCCTGGACAAGCAGAGCGACGCCGAACTTGACGCCTTCGTGCGGGAACACGCGGAAACGGCTTTCCACCCGTCCTGCTCCTGCAAGATGGGCGAGGACGACATGGCGGTAGTCGATGGCGAAGGCCGCGTGCACGGCATGGAAGGGCTGCGGGTGATCGATGCGTCGATCATGCCGCTGATCATCACCGGAAACCTCAACGCCACCACCATCATGATGGCCGAAAAGCTCGCCGATAAGGTGCGCGGCCGCCCGGCGCTGCCACGTAGCACCGCCGCCTACTATAAGGCGGAAGGAGCGCCGGTGCGCGGAAAGCCGCAGCGCTGATTCCGTAAAGCAGAGACGAAAACGCCGGCGATAAAGCCGGCGTTTTCAGTTTTCAGCCACGACGCGGAGGAACCGGGCGGGTACGGCCGCTGCCGTCGATGGCGACGAAGACGAACACCGCCTCGGTGACCTTGCGCCATTCGCTGGACAGCGGGTCGTCGCTCCAGACCTCGACCAGCATGCGGATCGAGCTGCGGCCCACTTCCAGGGTCTGGGTATAGAAGGAGAGCTGCGCGCCGACCGCGACCGGGACTAGGAAGGCCATACGGTCGATGGCCACCGTGGCCACGCGGCCCCCGGCGATGCGGCTGGACATGGCGGTTCCGGCGAGATCCATCTGCGCCACCAGCCAGCCACCGAAGATGTCGCCGAAGCCGTTGGTCTCGCGCGGCAGGGCGGTGATCTGCAAGGCAAGGTCGCCCTGCGGGATAGGATCTTCTTGTTCGAGCTCGATCATAGGTAAGGGCCTCTTGCCCCCGGCGTACTCATGGTGAGGGTATGGAAAAACTCTCCCAAGACACCTGCCGGCGCAAGGCCTTGGGACAGCTTTTGATCGGCCTGCCCGCATTATATAGAGGGAGGACCGGCGCGACGACCGCAGGATGGGGTGAAATTCCCGCGGGCGCGGCCGCTGTGTCGCCTCCGCGCAATTTGCTATGGTGCGGCACCTGCGGCTGCCGGCCGCAGCCTCCTTGCCTGCAGAGATAACAAGCACCATGCCTTCTGTGAACGCTCCTGCCGCGCCCGCGTCACGTCCGTTGACCCGCAGCGACTACAAGACTCTTTCGCTGTCCGCCCTGGGCGGCGCTCTCGAGTTCTACGACTTCATCATCTTCGTATTCTTCGCCACCGTGGTCGGCAAGCTGTTCTTCCCCGCCGACATGCCCGACTGGCTGCGTCAGTTGCAGACTTTCGGCCTGTTCGCCGCCGGCTACCTGGCCCGTCCGCTGGGTGGCGTGGTGATGGCCCACTTCGGTGACCTGCTGGGCCGCAAGAAGATGTTTACCCTGAGCATCTTCCTGATGGCCGTCCCTACGCTGATCATGGGCCTGCTGCCCACCTACGCGCAGATCGGTATCTGGGCACCGCTGGCGCTCCTGCTGCTGCGCGTCATCCAGGGCGCGGCCATTGGTGGTGAAGTGCCGGGCGCCTGGGTGTTCGTCGCCGAGCACGTCCCGCATCGCCACGTGGGCTATGCCTGCGGCACGCTCACGTCGGGTCTGACCGCGGGCATCCTGATCGGTTCGTTGGTGGCGACCCTGATCAACAGTGTCTACAGCGCGGAGGAAGTGCAGGGCTACGCCTGGCGCATTCCCTTCCTGCTCGGCGGCATCTTCGGACTGTTCTCCGTCTACCTGCGCCGCTGGTTGCACGAGACCCCGGTATTCGCCGAGCTGCAACTGCGCAAGCAACTGGCCGAGGAAGTACCGCTCGGCGTTGTGGTGCGTGAGCACCGTCCGGCCATTGTGCTGTCCATGCTGCTGACCTGGGTGCTGTCCGCCGGTATCGTGGTGGTGATCCTGATGACTCCGTCGGTACTGCAGACTGTCTATGGCTTCGATGCTGCCACGTCGCTGAAGGCCAACAGCCTGGCCATCGTTTGCCTGAGCGTCGGCTGCATCCTGGCCGGCCGCCTCGCCGACCGTTTCGGCGCGGGGCGTACCTTTATAGTGGGCAGCATTCTTCTGGGTGTCGTCTCCTGGATCTTCTACACCAGCCTGAAGGCGCACCCAGACTGGTTGTTCCCGCTGTATGCGGTTACCGGTCTGTGCGTTGGCGTCATCGGCGCGGTGCCTTATGTGATGGTCAACGCCTTCCCGGCGGTAGTGCGCTTCACCGGCCTGTCCTTCTCCTACAACCTGGCTTACGCCATCTTCGGTGGGCTGACGCCCATGGTGGTTGCCCTCCTTATGAAGGAAGACCCGCTGGGCCCGGCGTACTATGTAGTGGCGCTGTGTGTGGTTGGCCTTCTGGTCGGCGCCTATCTGCTGCGCCAGGAGCGCCGATTGGTAGGGCAGGGCGTGGCGATAAACTGATCGCCCGGACAGTTTTTTGCAGAAAGTTTAAATTAGTCGTTGACGGCCCATTTAAACTCCCTATAATGCGCACCACTCCCAGCGACGAAGCGCTGAAAGAACTTGAAAATCAAGTACTTACAGAGATTCGAAGTTGAGAGTGGTGGTCAGGCAGGTGATTCACTTGCCGCTTTTCTCCAGCTGCTTCGGTGGCTCGCTGAAAAGAAGATCGCCGAGGTGCTTGACAGTGAGTATGATCGCTGTAGAATGCGCCTCCCGCTGATGAGAAGGTTTCCTTCGCTGATGCGCAAGCGGTTGAGTAGAAAAGAAATTTTCGAAAAATAAAGCTTGACGAAAGATGAGGTTAGCGTAGAATGCGCGCCTCGGTTGAGACGAAAGCCTCAGCCAAACGCTCTTTAACAAGTTGAATCAAGCAATTCGTGTGGGTGCTTGTGATGTAAGACTGATGATCGACTGATTATCAGCAACGCAAGTAACACTCGTGAATTCGAGAGTTTTAGCTCATTAAATTGAGCAT
>NZ_JAKSXG010000007.1:0-142705 GCF_022380625.1 Pseudomonas sp. DP-17 | reverse complement strand
AACGCCTTCGGCGTTATGCGCCCTACGCGGGTTTCAGCCTTCGACCAGCTCCACCCGCTCCGGCTCGCGCTTCATCAGCACGCGGCCATGGCGGATCGAGTACAGCGCCTTGGTCTGCTGGCGCACCGCCTCATAGTCGCTCTCAACTCCCAGTACCAGCAGGTTGGCCGGACGGCCGGCGGCGATGCCATAGCGCGCGCCCAGGTTCAGTGCGCGGGCGCTGTTGTCGGTGACCAGGTCCAGGGCACGCTGCAGGTCGTCGAAGCCCATCATGTGGCAGATGTGCAGGCCGGCATCCAGCACGCGCAGGATGTTGCCGTTGCCCAGCGGGTACCACGGGTCCTTGATCGAATCCTGGCCGAAGCAGACGTTCATGCCGGCGCGGTCGATCTCGGCCACGCGGGTCACGCCACGGCGTTTCGGGAAGGTGTCGAAGCGGCCCTGCAGGTGGATGCTCTCGGTCGGGCAGGAGACGAAGTTGATGCCCGAGCGCTTGAGCAGGCGGAACAGCTTGGAGCAGTAGGCGTTGTCGTAGGAACCCATGGCCGTGGTGTGGCTGGCGGTGACGCGGCCGCCCATGCCGCGCACGCGGGCTTCCTCGGCGAGCACTTCGAGGAAGCGCGAGTTCGGGTCGTCGGTCTCGTCACAGTGCACGTCCACCAGGCAACCGGTGCGCTCGGCCAGGTCCATGAGGAACTTGATCGAGCTGACGCCCTGCTCGCGGGTGTTCTCGAAGTGCGGGATACCGCCGACCACGTCCGCGCCCAGGCGGATCGCCGCTTCCATCAGCTCGCGGCCGCCCTCGTAGGACTCGATGCCCTCCTGCGGGAACGCGACGATCTGCAGGTCCACCAGGTGGCGCGCCTCTTCACGGACTTCCACCATGGCCTTGAGCGCGGCCAGGGTCGGATCGGTCACGTCGACGTGGGTGCGCACGTGCTGGATGCCGTGGGCGGCCAGCATGCGAATGGTGGTGTGGGCACGGGACTTGGTGTCCTCATGGGTGATGGTTTCCTTGCGCTGGGCCCAGCGCTCGATGCCCTCGAACAGCGTGCCGCTCATGTTCCATTCCGGCTCGCCGGCGGTCAGGGTGGCGTCCAGATGGATGTGCGGCTCCACCAGCGGGGCGATGGCCAGGTTGCCACGGGCGTCGATGTCGTCGCCGCTGGCGGCGACGGTGCCGGCTTGCTGGACGACTTCGGCAATGACGTCGCCTTCGCAGCGGATGGTGAACAGGCCGGTCTGCTTGCGCAGCGAGGCGTTGATGATTTTCATGGGCTCTTGTTCCTCTTCAGGCTATTCGTGGCGCGGCGCGCTGGACATGCGCCAGATGAGCAGCGCCACGGAGGTATTCAGGCGGAACTGCGCGTCGTCCAGGGACTGGCCACTCAGGGCCTCGATACGCGCGATCCGCTGGTTCAGGGTGTTGCGGTGGATGCCCAGGCGCTGTGCGGCCTTGAGGGCGTTGCCGTTCTCCTGGACGAGCGCATCGAGCGTCTCGATCAGCAGGTGCGGCTGTTTTCGACCCGCATCGTTGAGCGGGCCGAGGGTGTCCTTCATGAACTGGTCGACCACCGCGCGATCGGGGATCGCCCGCAGCAGGCGCAGCACGCCCAGCTCACGGTAGTCGCAGAAGCCACCGGGCGCCTGCATGCCTTCGGCGACGTCGAGCGCCTGGCGAGCTTCGAGCAGCGCGCGGGGATATTCCGCGCAGCTATCGGCGCAGGCGGAAAGACCGAGGTAGGCGCGCAGCGGCGCCATCTCCTGCTGCAGTCCGGCCGCCAGGGCCTGCAGTTCAGCGCGCTCGACGTCGGCCAGCAGCAGGACGAACAGGTCGCCCTGGATCACCACCGGCAGGCGCTCGCGGCGTGCCTGCTGCCAGCTTTCCAGATGGTCGAGCAAGCGCTGGCGGGTCTGCTGCAGCGCACGCTCGGCCTCTTCCGGTTCGTGCCGCTGGAATAATGTGTCGACGCCGGACAGCCGCAACGCCACCAGATGGCGCGGGACCTCCAGCGGCAACTCCAGGTGTTGCGCACGGCGCCGGACGATCTCCAGGC
Organism: Pseudomonas sp. DP-17; assembly: GCF_022380625.1. Lineage (NCBI taxonomy): Bacteria > Pseudomonadati > Pseudomonadota > Gammaproteobacteria > Pseudomonadales > Pseudomonadaceae > Pseudomonas > Pseudomonas sp. DP-17. Next base: position 140,648 of record NZ_JAKSXG010000007.1, on the reverse strand, counting down.
TGGGGAAGTCGCCGCTCAGCAGCTGGCCAAGGATGTCCCGGCGCGAGGTCTTCACCTGGGTCATCTGCACCAGCGCCGTGCCGATCAGGTGGGTCACGATGACCATCTTCAGCGCGTAGGGCTGCTCGATCAGCGGCAGGCCCTCGGCTTCGGCCAACTGAATCACGGACTGGGGAATGCGCTGGATGAACTCGTCGCCAGTCAGGATGACGATACCGGCGATGCCGCTGGCAACGCCTTCGCGCACCAGCTGCAGCAGATTGGCTTCGTCACGGCTGTGGTTGATGCCGGTGACGAACACCAGCTCGCCACCCATCACCCAGTCGGCGATGCCGACGTTCTCCGCCACGTAGGACCAGCGCACGCTGCGATGCAGATTGCGCGCGCCGGCCCGCAGCACGAGGCTTTCCAGCCCCGGCAGACGGAGGATTTCCTCGACGCTCAGGCTCAAGCGCGCGGCTCGGCCACCGGCGCGCGGGCGCGGGTGACTTCGGTGAGGACGATGTAGCAGATGGCGGAAGCGGCGATGCCCACCAGCGGCGCGATCCACGGCGAGGCATAGGCCAGGCCCGCACCGACCGCGTAGGACGCGAGGCCCGAGACGTTGAACGCCGGGATGTGGGTGCCCACCAGCGCCGGGTATTCGCCGCGATTGCGGTACCAGTAGTCCGCCATGATCACGCCGCCCAGCGGCGGGATGATCGAGCCCAGCAGCACCAGGAACGGGATCAGCCATTCGTACATGCCGCCGATGGCCAGGATGATGCCGATGCCGGCGGCCAGCAGGGTCATGCTGCGGCGGCGCTCGCTGCGTACCAGGTGGCAGGCGGCGGCGGAGACGTTGTAGATGGTCGGGCCCTGGATGGTCCACAGGTTCAGGCAGAGCATGATCACCGCGGCGAAGGACAGCCCCTGCAGCACCATCACTTCGACGATGTCGGCATTCTGGTAGACGATGGCGCACCAGGCGCCGGCGACGATCATCAGGCCGTTGCCGATGAGGAAGGCGACCACGCTGGCGATTACCGCGATGCGCCCGCTGCGCGCCATGCGGGTCCAGTTGGTGGCCTGGGTCGCGCCGCTGGCGAAGGTGCCGAAGACCATGGTCACGGCGGCGGAGAAGGTCAGGGTCTGGCTCGGCTCCTTCGCCAGCAGGCCGCTCCAGCCGCCGGCGTGGTTGGTCGCGATGACCATCGACGCCACCAGCAGGATGAACATCAGCGGCACCGACACGCGGGACATGATGTCCAGGCCCTTGAAGCCGATGATCGCGGTGATCGAGAACAGCAGGCCGAACACCACCATCAGAGGAATGTTCAGCCACTCGGGCAGGCTCAGCATCTTGACCAGCACGATGGCGACGGTGGCGGTGCCCCAGGCATACCAGCCCAGTTCGGCGAACCCGAGGAGGAAGTCGGACAGCTTGCTGCCGCGCTCACCGAAGCAGAAGCGGCCCATCAGCACGGTGTTCAGGCCGCTGCGCGAGGCGATCAGTCCCAGGGCGGCGGCGTAGATGGCGAGCAGCACGTTGCCGATGAAGGCGACCCAGAGCATGTCGACGAAGTCGAAGGCCATGCCGATCTTGCCGCCGGCGAACATGGTGCCGGTGAAGAAGGTGAAGCTGAACAGGACCATGGCGATGGGCAGCAGGCCCTTGCGCCCTTCCCGGGGCGTCGCGCTCAGGGGGAACTCACTGGGGGAACTCATTGAAGGGGGTCTCCGCGAGGATTGGTTGAGGACTCCCGGCCAACGCAAATAGCGGGCCGGAAAAGCCAATCAGGAACGACGCGGAAATTTTGAGCATGTCGAACATTGTGAACTGTTCACAATGCACACTTCCGGTGGGTGTAACGGCGTTTCAAGATAGCTCAAATGTGCATTGTGCGGATTTTCGGGGCACGATGCAGCTTTTTCGCACCAAAAACTGACGACGCCTTGATCCATGCCTCTGCCGTTCGGCGGATTTCCATTCTCGAAACGCAACGGCAGTCTGCACTTTCCCCCTGCGACACCCTGTCACCCCCAGACAAGGAAATGGCACGGACAACAAGTCCGGCGCGCACCGACGCAGGCAGACTCTCCTCAATGTTCCGTCCGCTGCCCGCCCCCGGCAGGCAGCCTGATAACAACAGATAGCCCGCCAACAAGAAAAAGGGAGTACCCGCCAATGAGCGTCGCCAGGTTCCTCGCTCCATCGGTCCTCGCGCTGGCCACGTGCCTCGCGATGGGCGCAGCCCAAGCCGAGCTGCCGACCGAGAGCATCGGTGAGACCGTCTTGCCGTTCCCGCCCTCGCCGCACCGTGCGTACATCGTCGACGTGGAGTTCGAGAACTTCATCGCCGGCCGCGTCACCGTGGTCGACCCCGAGCAGAAGAAGATGCTCGGCATGGTCAGCACCGGCTTCGTCGCTCCGTCCACCCTGAGCCACGACGCCAAGACCCTGTACTCCGCCGATACCTTCTACTCCCGCGGCACCCGTGGCGTGCGCACCGACGTGCTGACCGCCTGGGACACCTCGAACCTGCGTCCGAAGTGGGAAGTGGAAATCCCGGCCAAGCGCGCCTCGATCCTGACCCAGAAGTACGCCCTGGGCACCAGCTCCGACGATCGCTTCGTCTACATCTACAACTTCACCCCGTCCACCTCGGTCACCGTGGTCGACACGCAAGCGAAAAAGGTCGCCAGCGAAATCGCCATCAGCGGCTGCGTGCTCAACTACCCGGTGGGCAAGCGCGCCTTCGCCTCGCTGTGCGGTGACGGCCAGCTGCAGATCACCCGGATCGGCGACGACGGCAAGGAAACCGGCCGCAGCCAGACGCCGTTCTTCGACCCGAACAAAGAAAAGCTCAACGAGCGCGGCCTGGCCGTGGGCGAAACCCACTTCTTCGTGACCACCGACGGCATGGTCAAGCCGGTGGACGTCTCCGGCGACAAGCCGAAGATGCTGCCGAGCTGGTCGCTGACCACCGACGAAGAGCGCAGGAAAGGCTGGGGTACCGGCGGCTGGCAGTTGATGGCCGTAGCGCCCAAGCTGAACCGCATGTACGTGCTGATGCATGAAGAGCACAGCGCCGGCAAATGGGAAGACCCGAGCCCGTTCATCTGGGTCTACGACCTGAAGACGCAGAAGAAGATCGGCACCCTGGAAGCGCCCAAGCCGGTATGGAGCCTGCACGCCACCACCGACGACAAGCCGCTGCTGCTGGGCACCGACATCGAAGGCGGCCTGCAGATCTTCGACCTGAAGACCGGCAAGTACAACGGCGCCATGGACAAGATCGCCAAGACCCCGATCCTGGTCCTGAGCCACTAAGCCTTTCAAGAAAGCCAACCGAGAGGTACGGATATGTTTTCCGATCCGATCCTGATCATCGCCAGTGCGGTGGCCGTCGCGGTGCTGCTCGCCAGCGCCGCCAGCCACAAGCTGCGCGCGCCGATGCGCTTCGCCCGCCAGGTCGAAGACTACGGCCTGCTGCCAGCCTCGCTGGTCGGCCCGGTGGCCCGCGTGCTGCCAGTGGTCGAGGGCGTCATCGCCTTCGCCCTGCTGGTGCCGGCGAGCCGCCACGTCGCGGCCCTGGCCGCCACGGCGCTGATCCTGTTCTATGCCGGCGCCATCGGCATCAACCTCTGGCGCGGTCGCCGCGACATCGACTGCGGCTGCTCCGGCCCCGGCCAGATGCAACCGCTGCGCCCGGTGCTGCTGCTGCGCAACGCGATCATCGCCGGTCTCGGCCTGCTCGCCGCCAGCAGCCCGCAGGCTCGCGAGCTGGGCGTGTTCGACGCCTTCGTGATCCTTGCGGCCAGCGCCGTCACCCTGCTCCTGTACGCCGCGGCCGACAGCCTGCTGGCGAACCATCCCCGTCTGCTCAAACTCATCGGAAGGTGAACAAATGGAAGGCCTGATCGTTTCCAACATTCTTCTCTGGGTGCTGCTCATCGCCCTCGCCTTCACCGTGATGGCGCTGGTGCGCCAGATCGGCGTCCTGCATGGCCGCATCGCACCGGCCGGCGCGCTGATGGTCGACAAGGGCGTGGCCGTCAACGAGCCTGCGCCGAAAGTCACCGCCGCCGACCGCCATGGTCGCCCGGTCAACTTCGGCTACGAAGGCGAGCGCGGCCAGCTGCTGTTCTTCCTCTCGCCGACCTGCCCGATCTGCAAATCGCTGCTGCCGGCGATCAAGTCCATCGCCAAGGACAAGGTCGGCGAGCTGGACGTGGTCTACGTCAGCGACGGCGACATGGCCGCCCAGCAGGCACTGATCGCCGAGCATGGCCTGGAGAAAGCCGCCTACGTGGTCGGCCCGGAAGTCGGCATGACCTACCAGATCGGCAAGCTGCCCTACGCCGCACTGATCGATAGCAAGGGCGTGCTGCGCGCCAAGGGCCTGGTGAACTCCCGCGAGCACCTGGACAGCCTGTTCGAGGTCGAGCACCTGGGCAGCGCCACCCTGCAGCAGTACATGAATGGCCACAGCCACAACGGCGTACACACCCACGACGCCAGCCACGGCCACAGCCACTGATCACGGAGAGAACAAGCATGAAATTCCTCGACAACCTGTTCGAGCGCTCCTCCCGCCAGGTGGCCAACGTCACTTCGCGGCGCAAGCTGCTGGGCCGCTTCGGCTCGCTGCTAGTGGCCGGCGCTGCGCTGCCGATCATCCTGCCGATCGACCGCACCTCCAAGGCGCTGGCCGCCGAGGCGCCCAAGGCCGGCGATCCCGGCGACCCGAACAGCTGCGACTACTGGCGCTACTGCTCCATCGACGGCTTCCTCTGCTCCTGCTGCGGCGGCACCACCACCTCCTGCCCGCCCGGCACCGATGCATCCCAGGTGACCTGGATCGGTACCTGCCGTAATCCGGCAGACGGCAAGGACTACATCATTTCCTACAACGACTGCTGCGGTAAGCACAGCTGCTCCCAGTGCGCCTGTACCCGCAACGAGAGCGAGGAACCGCTGTACCGTCCGTTCAACAACAACGACGTCAACTGGTGCCTGGGCGCGGAGTCGCGCATCTACAACTGCACCGTCACCATCATCCGCGGCGTCGCGGTCTAGGTCGGGAGAAGTCACATGCGCAGTCTCGTTGTCGGCGCCCTGCTCTGCAGCCTGGTCGCCCCCATCGCCCAGGCCCGTGCGATCCCCGATCCGCACCAGCGGCCGGCGCCCGGCAACGAGGAGGTGCAGAAGCCGATCTCCCAGCAGAGCTACAGCCCGGCCACCAACTACCAGCTGCAATGCGCCGGCTGCCATCTCACCGAAGGCAGCGGCAGCAAGGCCAACGACACGCCGCGCCTGCACGGCTTCGTGGGCAACTTCCTGAAGGTCGACGGTGGACGGCAATTCCTCGTGCGAGTGCCGGGCATGTCCCAGTCCGCGCTCAACGACGCGCAGCTCGCCGACCTGCTCAACTGGCTGCTGCGCAAGGAAGGCATGGCGGGCGACAGCATGCCCGCCGAGTTCAAGCCCTACACCGCCGAGGAAGTCAAAGCCACGCGCTACCAGGCCCTGCTCAACCTGCCGGGCACCCGCGCCGGGTTGATCCAGGAAATGCGCAAGCAGGGCATCGCCATCACCGATGGGATGAGCGATGCGTACTGAGTGATTGCTCCGGCGGCTTGCCCGCCGGGATGTTTTGCCTCCGCACTAATGCCCGCTGCTCCAGCGGGCTTTTTTATGCCTGGCCGGCGCTCCCTGCGGACTGCTTTATGTAGGAGCGCCGGTGCTCAGCTGCTCTCGCGCACCATCAACTCGAACCCCAGGTCCATCACCGGTTCGCTCACCGGCTTGTCGTTGATCAGGTCGAGCAGGCGTTCCGCCGCATGGGTGCCGATGGCCTTGCGCGGCGTGCGGATGCTGGACAGGCGCGGCACCATGAATTCCGAACTGGGCAGGTCGTTGAAGCCCAGTACCGCCACCTGTTCGGGGATGCGGATGCCGTGGCGCATGGCTTCCAGCAAGGCGCCGTGGGCGAGGTCGTCGTTGCCGAAGAAGATGCCTTCCACCTGCGGCTGGCTGGCCAGCAACTGGCGGAACAGCTCGCCGCCCAGGCCCACCGAAGACGGGCGCGGCGTGAGGATTTCCAGCGCCGGGTCATAGCAGCCGGCCTGCTGCAGCGCGCGGCGGTAACCCTCGCCACGCAGCAGGGTGCGTTGGTCCAGCTGCGCGCCGATATAGGCCAGGCGCTTGCGACCACTCTTGAGCAGGTGCCGGGCCGCCGCCTCCCCCGCGCGAATCTGCGAGAAGCCTACGCAGTGCAGGCCCGCGCCGGGGTCCAGGTCCATCATGTAGACGCTCGGCACACCGCTGGCCTCGATCATCCGCCGCGCGCTCTCGGTGCGGTCGAAGCCGGTCAGCAGCAGGCCGCGCGGCTGGTAGGCGAGGTAGTTGCGCAGCAGGTTCTCTTCTTCGTCGCGGGAATAGTGGTAGTTGCCAATCAGCACTTCCAGGCCGCGCGGATGCATCACCGCATGGATGGCTTCGAGGGTTTCGATGAACAACTGGTTCGCCAGCGACGGCACCAGCACCACGATGTTGTGGCTCTGCTTGGAGGCCAGCGCTCGGGCAGCCGGGTTGGCCACATAGCCCAGTTCGCTGGCCGCCTGTCGGACCTTTTCCGAGAGTTCCTCGGCCACCGTGCTCACCCCGCGCAGGGCCCGCGAGGCGGTAATCGGGCTTACTCCAGCGCGGCGCGCCACGTCGTTGAGCGTGGGTTTTCCGGTGGTGCGGGAGTTCCTGTCGTTCTTCTTATCGTTCTTCTGGGCGGTCATCAGGCGTATTGCCAAATAAAAATCGAGGCACTAAGGTAGCGCTGTCTCGCGACCAGGGCAATTGCCTGAGGCCGGCTCAGCCGGTCCCTCGCCCGCCGTCAGATCACCTCTGCCGAGAGCGCGAGACACACCGACTAGAATGACAAGAATACGGAGGCAGCCGATGCTTTTCGTTACGCCCAAAAAAGACAGCGCTGTCTCAGCCATGAGGCCCTCCATGACCACCGCCATCGACGCCGTGCTCATCATGGGTGTCGCCGGATGCGGCAAATCCAGCGTCAGCGAGGCCCTGTGCCTGCGCAATGGCGCCTACGCCATCGAAGGCGACTCCTTCCACCCTGCCGCCAATATCGAGAAGATGAGCGCCGGCATCCCGCTCACCGACGATGACCGCGCCGGCTGGCTCGACACCCTCGCCGCCGAGCTGCAGAAAGCCATCGCTGCCGGCCAGCGCCCGGTGCTCACCTGCTCCGCGCTCAAGCTGATCTACCGCGAACGCCTGCGCCGCGCCGTGCCCGGCCTGGGCGTGGTGTTCCTTGAACTGACGCCGGAAACCGCCGCGCAACGGGTTGCCACCCGCCCCGGCCACTTCATGCCGGCCAGCCTGATCGACAGCCAGTTCGCCGCCCTCGAACCGCCATTGAGCGAACCGCTGACCCTGCACCTGGATGCCACCCGCCCGGTCGAAGACCTGGCCGAGGCCGCCCACCTCTGGTGGCGCCAGCACTCCAGCGACTGATCCCGATAGCGCCTGCCCACCCGAGATAGCGCTATCTCAACTCACCCAACTCTCTGTCCCCAGAGAAGAGCCGCTCCGGCACACAACGACAACAACAGGAGAGCCCCATGCTCGGCATGTCCCACGAGACCTATCTGCTGCTGGACGCGGTGGTCACCATCATCGGCCTGATCCTTCTGATCACCCGCTTCAAGATCCATCCCTTCGTCGCCCTGATCATCGCCGCCGGCTTCCTCGGCCTGACCTCCGGCATGCCGGTGGCGACCATCGTCAAATCCTTCCAAGACGGTTTCGGCGGCGTGCTCGGCTTCGTCGGCATCATCCTCGCGCTGGGCACCATGCTCGGCAAGATGATGGCCGAGTCCGGCGGCGCCGATCAGATCGCCCGCACGCTGATCCAGGCCTTCGGCAAGCAGCGCGTGCACTGGGCGATGATGCTCGCCGCCTTCCTGGTCGGCATCCCGCTGTTCTTCGAGATCGGCTTCATCCTGCTGGTGCCGCTGGTGTTCATCGTCGCCCGGCGCAGCGGCGTGTCGCTGATCAAGATCGGCATCCCGCTGCTCGCCGGCCTCTCCGCCGTGCACGGCCTGGTGCCGCCGCACCCGGGCCCGCTGCTGGCCATCGGCGTGTTCGGCGCGGACATCGGCAAGACCATCTTCTACGGCCTGCTGGTGGCTCTGCCCACTGCCGCCATCGCCGGCCCGATCTTCGGCGCCTGGATTTCCAAGGTAATCCCCGGCCAGCCCAATGAAGAGCTGGTGGCACAGATCGCCCACGAGCCGGACACCAGCAACCTGCCCAGCTTCGGCGTCACCCTGTTCACCGTGCTGCTGCCGGTGTTCCTGATGCTGCTCAAGACCTTTGCCGACGTCATGCTCGCCGACGGCCACATCGTCCGTGCCTGGCTGGACATGATCGGCCACCCGATCACCGCCCTGCTGCTGGCCCTGCTGCTGTCGCTCTATACCTTCGGCCACGCCCGCGGCTTCGACTCGAAGAAGATCCTCAAGCTGCTCGACCAGAGCCTCGCGCCCACTGCCGCCATCGTGATGATCATCGGCGCAGGCGGCGGCTTCAAACAGATGCTGGTGGCCAGCGGCGTGGGTGACGTGATCGGCCACATGGCAGTGCACGCGCAGATTTCGCCGATCCTCCTGGCCTGGCTGGTGGCCGCGGTGATCCGCATCGCCACCGGTTCCGCCACCGTCGCCACCATCACCGGCGCGGGCATCGTGGTGCCGGTCATCGATTTGATCCCCGGCGTCAACCGCGAGCTGCTGGTGCTGGCCACCGGCGCCGGCTCGCTGATCCTGTCCCACGTCAACGACGCCGGTTTCTGGCTGGTGAAGCAGTACTTCAACATGAGCGTGATGGAGACCTTCAAGACCTGGACCGCCATGGAAACCATCCTCTCGGTGGTCGGCCTGGGCTTCATCCTGCTGCTGTCGCTGTTCGTCTGATGCGCTGATCGATGGGTATCGCTTCGCTCCACCCATCCTACGAATGAGGCTAACCGTGGCCCCGTACGATGGCGTGGAGCGCAGCGATACCCATCAACACCCACGCCAAAACACCCGGCGAGCCCCGAACCGCCCGCCCACCGGATTCCTGCAACGAGGTATCGCCCGTGACTTCCTCCGCAACTCCGAAAGCCCCCGCGCAACCCACCTGGCCCCGCGATTTCGACATCCGCGCCCGTTACGCCGAGCAGCAGGAACTGCTGCAACCTGCGCCGACGCCACAGCCAAGCTCCTCGCACCCGTAGGACGCATAACCCGGAACGGGTTATCCGCCGCAGCCACCTGCACACCCTGAAGCCGGCGGATAACCGCAAGCGGTTATTCGCCCTACACCCGTGCAGAAGTTTTGCTGAATCGATTTACCTGGGCCAAGCTAGGCTCCAGGACATTCCGTACGGCGCAGGACCGCGAGCGGTCATGCGTCCTACACAGCCCCGTCGCCACCTTCCCCGAGGGATGAGTCATGCCCGACAACAACAAGCTCGACCATCTGTTCCCCCGCCTCACCGACATCCCCGACGCCTGGCGCCCCGATGCGCCCGTCGAGCAGCGCGAGTACCTGGTCAACGGCGAACTGCGCCGCTGGGACGGTCCCCTGGCGCCGGTGCGCAGCCCGGTGTTCCTCGCCACCGACCAGGGTGACGAGCAGGTCATCCTCGGCAGCACGCCACTGCTCGATGCCGACGCCGCGCTCGCCGCGCTGGACGCCGCCGTCGCGGCCTATGACAACGGCCAGGGCGAATGGCCCAACCTGCGTGTGGCCGAGCGCATCGCCCACGTCGAACGCTTCCTCGCCCGCATGCGCGAGCAGCGCACAGCCGTGGTCAAGCTGCTGATGTGGGAGATCGGCAAGAACCTCAAGGACTCGGAGAAAGAGTTCGACCGCACCTGCGACTACATCGTCGATACCATCGAGGCGCTCAAGGCGCTGGACCGCCGCTCCAGCCGCTTCGAGCTGGAACAGGGCACCCTCGGGCAGATCCGCCGCGTGCCGCTGGGCGTGGCGCTGTGCATGGGCCCGTACAACTACCCGCTGAACGAAACCTTCACCACCCTCATCCCGGCGCTGATCATGGGCAATACCGTGGTCTTCAAGCCCGCCAAGTTCGGCGTGCTGCTGATCCGCCCGTTGCTCGAAGCCTTCCGCGACAACTTCCCGCCGGGCGTCATCAACGTCATCTACGGGCGCGGCCGCGAGACCGTCAGCGCGCTCATGGCCAGCGGCAAGGTCGACGTCTTCGCCTTCATCGGCACCCACTCCGGCGCCGCCGACCTGAAGAAGCTCCACCCGCGCCCGCACCGCCTGCGCGCCGCCCTGGGCCTGGACGCCAAGAACCCCGGCATCGTCCTGCCCAGTGTCGACCTCGACAACGCCGTCAGCGAAGCCATCACCGGTGCCCTCTCCTTCAACGGCCAGCGCTGCACTGCCCTGAAAATCCTCTTCGTCCACGAAGACGTACTGCCCGGCTTCCTCGACAAGTTCAGCGCCAAGCTCGCCGAACTCAAACCCGGCATGCCGTGGGAACCAGGCGTAGCGCTGACACCGCTGCCCGAGCCGGGCAAGGTCGACTTCCTCAATACCTTGCTGCAGGACGCGCTGGCCAAGGGCGCCCAGGTCATCAACCCCGGCGGTGGCGAAAGCCGCGAAAGCTTCTTCTACCCGGCGCTGCTCAGCCCGGTCAGTGCGGACATGCGCATTTACCACGAAGAACAGTTCGGCCCGCTGGTGCCCGTGGTGCCCTACCGCGAGCTGGATGAAGTGATCGACTACGTGCTGCAGTCCGACTACGGCCAGCAGCTCAGCCTGTTCGGCGACGACCCGGCGCAGATCGGCCCGCTGGTGGACGCCTTCGTCAACCAGGTCGGCCGCATCAACATCAACGCCCAGTGCCAGCGCGGCCCGGACAGCTATCCCTTCAACGGCCGCAAGAACTCCGCCGAAGGCACCCTCTCCGTGCACGACGCCCTGCGCACCTTCTCCATCCGCACCCTGGTCGCCACGCGCTTCACCGATGCCAACAAGGCGCTGATCAGTCAGATCATCCGCGACCGGGATTCGAGCTTCCTGACCACGGATTACATCTTCTGACCTTGAGTTGCGCAAAGCCCCTCTCCCTAACCCTCTCCCTTCAGGGAGAGGGCTGGGGAGAGGGAAACGCCCAGCCCCCCCTCCAGTGAAACGCGTGCAAACCATCCCGACTAACGCCCATCGCCAATTGAAACAACCCGGTAAACAGACCCCACTACCCTTGCCTTAAGTCAAAGGGGTCGCCCTCCTTGACCCGATAGTCTGCGCACCTCTCGACGAGTTCGATATCCGTCGTCTGACCAACAGTGGCAACGACCGATAGCGAAGCGACGTTAGCCTTTGCCACGAAACCCACGGATTCCCAGCAGACCAGGGAGCAACCCTATGAGTGGCTACAACGCAGTACTGGCGAGAAACACCGACAAGGCACCCCAGGGCATCGGCCCGTATGCCCAGACCGTCGCCTTCTCCCACTACAACAACCTGTCCGCACAACTTCCCATCGACCCCGCCACCGGCAAACTGGTCGCTGGCGGCGCGAAGGAGCAGGCCGAGCAGTGCTACAGGAACCTCCAGGCCGTGGTGCAAAGCATCGGCCACACGCTCGACGACAGCGTGCGCATCTCGATCTTCCTGACCGACATCGCCGACGCCGAAGCCGTCGCCAAGGTCCACGCCGCTTTCTTCCCGGATTACCTGCCGACCCTGACCACCGTTGGGGTGTCAGCCCTGCCGCTGGGCGCCAAGGTGCAGGTCGAAGCCCTCATCACCTGCGGCGAAGGCACCATCCCCAACGCCCCGCAAGCCGGCGACCTCATCAAGGTCGAAGGCAGCACCGAGAACGCGCCGCTGAATGCACTCTCCACCCAGTCGGTCGCCTTCTCCCACTACAACAACCTCTCCGCTCAACTGCCCGTCGACCCGCGCACCGGCAAGCTGGTGGCCGGCGGCATCAAGGAACAGACCGCGCAGTGCCTGCGCAACATCAAGAACATCCTCGAAGGCATCGACGTGCCCTTCGACGACATCGTGCGCATCACCGTCTTCGTCAAGAACCTTGCCGACGTCGATGCCGTGAACCAGGTCTACACCACCTTCTTCCCCGACTCGGCCATCGCCCGCGCCGTCGGTTACTTCCCGGCGCGTACCGTGGTGCAGGCGAATGCCCTGCCGCTGGACGCCCTGGTGCAAATCGAAGCCGTGGTCTCCCATGGCGACGGCACCCCGCCGCAAGCCGTGGAAGACCGCCACGGCATCGTCATCAAGGCCCACAACACCGACGCCGCACCGCGCTGCCCCTACTCCACCCAGACGGTCGCCTTCTCCCACTACAACCACATCTCCGCCCAGCTGCCGCTGGACGTGAAGACCGGTGAATTGGTGGCAGGCGGCGTGAAGGAACAGGCCGCACAGTGCTTCAAGCACCTCAAGGCCATCGTCGAAAGCATCGACCATGCGCTGGCCGACGTGGTGAAGGTCAACGTCTTCCTGACCCGCATCGACGACATCGCCGCAGTGGATGAGGTGTACGCCACCTACTTCCCGGGCGGCACTCCGGCGCGCCGCGTCGTTGGCGTCTCGGCCCTGCCCAAGGGCGCGGCAATCCAGATCGACGCCGTGGTCGCCAACGCCGAAGGCACCCCGCCGGCTGCGTGAACGCGCCAGAGCCGGAATCACCGTTTCTGACCGGCTGACTCCACCCCATCCCCACACGCCAAACGGCCCCCTCTCCCTGCAGGGAGAGGGCTGGGGAGAGGGCAGCGTCCAGCGCCGACCTTCCCCTGAACCTGCAGGAGCGAGCTTGCTCGCGAACCCACTTAACGCAGCACGGGCATCACTCCCTCCGCCACCATCTTCCCCGCCGCTCCTCGCGCATCAACCGAGGCACCTCCTCCATCGGCACCCACAGTTCGCCCTGCCAATCCAGCACCGCCAGCGCCCGGCCTTCCCCTCTTGCCTGCATGCGCTGCGGGAATCCCGCCCTGCCCGGCCCCTGATCCCTCAGCACCGGCAACACATGCCCGGTGATCCACTTGCGCAACTCCCGATGCTCCGGATCGCGAAACCGATGCAGCACATGAAAGGCGCCGAAATCACTGACCAGCAACGCGACCTCCTCGCCACCACCCGTCACCAGGCGCGCTTCGCGAAAAAGGTCCTCATCCAGACGAAGAACGTAAGACTCGACCCGCTCGCGGATCAGATAGCCCAGCTCGCGGGCGACCAACCAGGGCTGGTTGTCGATCAGCACGCCGCGCAGGGAACGGTTGTAGCGGTGGAAAACGGTGGGAACGTAGATGTCGTCCATATGCTTTTCCTAGGTAGTTTCGAGAAACCACCGCCCTGATCGTCGCCAAACGATGAGGGAGGCAGAGCCACACAGGGTTGGCGAACCGGCTACCTAGGTCCCGGCAGACCCGAAGGTCTCCCTGTGCGGCCCGCCATAGCACAGAACCGCGGACGTGCTGACACGTCACGGTCTGACAAAGCGTCACCGCGCCTAGGTAGTTTTCCGAGTCGCCAAACCCGACCCCTGTCGCTTTCACAGGGGCGTCGGGAGGTTATGGGTAAGGCCGGAGGAGGTCAAGCCAGGTCATCCATCGGACGTGCCGGCGAGAGGCCGCTACCGACCCTTAGCAGCCGTTCGGGAGGGGGCTGAAACCAGCCGAGGCTGTGTAAAAACGCCCGCTCAATTTCGAGACTCACGCTGCTACGCGAAATTTGCTTATTTTCTGAGCAGCGATCGTTCGTGAAAACGTTTTTACGCAGCCTGGGCCAGAAGCGGTGATCGAGCACCTTGTGGAAGTTTAGGACGCTTCAGGCTGCCACAAGCTTGCGATGGCGAAAGCGAAGTCGGTATCGGAGGCGCGAATCACAGCATGACATCAGCGGAATCAGCTGCTATTCCGCTGGTGCAAGTCAATTAAGGACTAACAATGACCTTGATGTCCGAGCCCGAGATGCTCTTGATGTATGAGTAGCTCGTTCCCAGGACGGCCAACTGCTCCTTCGACACCTTCTTCGCTGATATCGCGGGTTGGACGATCACAAATTTGAAGATCAGCTCATGGTCGTGGCATTTGTTGCGCAGTATCTCCAGCTGCTGAGGCGTGCCTTTCAGGATTCTGTCGAAGTCCTTCAGCAGTGATTGCTGGTAGCGATCCATCAGTCGGTTGAAGAACTTATCGCCCGTGTACAGCCATTTCACCGATCTCGACGCCTGACCGCATACCTCATAGACGTCGGCGACTCGCGCCCCAGGCGCAGCCACGCCATCCGTCATAGGGCAGAATTTGCAGTGGTAAAGGTCGACGTAGATGGCGTCCTTGTTTTCCCGAATTGCCACCAGGTCAGCAATTTCGCCTTTGCCGTCATCGTTGAAGACGAAGGAGTAGTCATCAGCGATCTTGTCAAAGGTGAAGCCCTGTACCGAGTCCTTACGTCGCTCCGCACGCATGGACTCCTGATGGATTTTCGTCGTGCCCCAGTCCCAGGGTTCGAGCAAACCGGCAGGCAGTTTTACATCCATGCTGTTGAGCGAGTACTGACGGTAGTTGCCCTGCACCATGGAACCGTCGACCTTGAGCAATACAAGCGGCTCTGCATCCAGGTAGGTATCCAGTGGCATTTCGTGGGGGTAAAGGATCTTCACGCCTGGGCAGGAGGTTTTGTATCCATCCTCCAACAGCTTGATGGCGATAGAAGTGAGGCGACGCTCCTCACCATCGTTACCCGCGACCAAGACGGGGATCTCCAGCGTCCGCGCACCACTGTACTCAGGCATACCAAGCTCGACGTCGAGAAGGTTGAAAGTCTCTCCTTGAAAATACAGCGAGATCCTTTGCTCGTTTTCGATCGCGATCGACACAGGCCAGTCGGCGTAGAACAGGCCTTCTGGCCATCTGTCCTTGATTTGGTCAGCACGCATGACATTTTTGAGCACGTCAGCAGGGTCGATGGTGTTGTCGTTGAGTTTGACCGACATGCGCTTGCACCACTCGACCCAGTAGTTGATCGGAGAGGAGTTCATCTCCCAGATCTTGCCCTTGTGCGAGCAGCCCACCGTGGTTCGTTCGCCATCCTCAAAACCGGTGGCAAAGATGTTGGACTTTGTTGCATTGCCCTTCTCGATATCGCTGATCACCTGATTGATATCGCGCCCCACGTGCATCGTAAACCGCAGGTCTTTCCGGGCGCGGGACAGGCCAACGTTCTGCAGCTTCATCAGCTTGATGTCGTGGAGCGTACGGAAGGCCGGCTCACCATTGATGCGACGAGAGTCTTTGGCCACCAGGTTCAGAAAGCGAGTTGCCTGTGTGTCGTCCCCCGAAGTGTGAATGAACAGGGTTTTCTGCGCCTTGTTGTAGAAAGCGATGTACAGATTCCAGTTGGTATCGACGATTTCTTCGGTCTGAGCCCACCCAACCAGCGTCTCTCGCCGAGTAACGGCAATGACGGTATCGGCCTGATCATTGATCGAGATGAACTGCAGTGTTTCTCTGCGCCCATCCAGATGCTGCGCCCGCTGTGGTGTCCAGTCTTTAGGGGAGACGTGATACGCCACGGCGCTGATTTTGGGGTTCGGGTTCAGCCCAAAGATCACCTGGGCATCGTCACCGTCAGCAAACTGCTCGTTGAAGTCCGCCTTCTCAATTTCTCGGCTGACCTTTTGCTCGCTCACGTTGCGAATGACTGCACCCCAGTCAGCACTCTCCTTATAGAGGTCAGCCATCTGGTGGTCGGTCTTCTGGTTCGCGATGTTCGCCACGAACTTGGCATCACCAAGGGTCGCATCTACCCGTGTCAGCCGGCCGATGAACTGGAGCGTCACCGCAGGGCTTTGGTGCTGATCATGAATGGCTGCAATTTTGAGCTCGGGCAGATCAAAGCCTTCGCCAAGCATGTCGACGCAGACGATGATCCGATGCTTCTTCTTCACGATCTCAGCCATCACCCTGGATCGGTTTGGCACATTGCTGTGAATCAGGACTGGCGTTAGGTCGGCGTGCTGCTTATAAATCTCAAACAGGTCTGTCGCCCGCTTGTGCGACTTGGCCCGCACCATCATCAAATGGTTGTACCCGGCCTTGAGGTCAGCCCGGAGCAGCTCAACAGCCTTGTCTGCGATGGCCTGGTCGGACAGCTTGAGGTTGTATTCTCGTACCGGATGGAACTCGATGCCTTTGAAATAGCCATCAAGCTGCGCATCCCGGAGCGGGTAGTTGTAGATGATCTTGCCGGCCAGCGCCAGACCATCCTCCCGGAATGGCGTCGCTGTGAACTGAATACAAGGTTTGCCCCTGAAGGCGGTTTTGATTCGGTTCCAACTGGCTGCCACGACATGGTGAGCTTCATCGATCATCAGATGACTGCACATGTTCACCAGTGCGCCCAAGGCGGCGTCTTCGAATAGCAGCAGGGCCTGGGGAGTGGCCACAATGATGTTGGCTGCGGCCAACTCAGCAACCTGCGCCTCTGACAGCTTCGAATCGATGGCTGCGACAATGGGATTGCGCGCGGTTTCCGATACTGCCCCCACGGTACGGAGCGTCTTCATCTCCGCGCATTTGCCCACCAACTGAGTCCTGAGAGCGTCCGAGGGAACCAGGATCAATGTTTTGGCCATCCTCGCAGCGATGATCAGCGCAAGCATGGTGTCGGTCTTCCCTGTACCGGTCGGCATGACCACTGTGGCGGTCGAAGAGGGATCAACCACCAAGTGCCCCAGGGTGGCATAAAGCGCAGCCAGTTGCGGCTTGCGCAGCCCGGGTGCGTTCGTCTTGGGATCGTCGAGACTGAAATTGAAGAGATGATCTTGCCAGCTCTGGTACACATCCAAATGCGTTATCACTACATCGTCCATGGCGATTCCCTGGAGGCAGAAAAGACTTCTGGGGGAGAGGGTGGCGATATGGTAGCACGCCCCCTATTGCCTATTGCCTATTGCCTATTGCCTATGGCTTGCATGACCTTAACCTCTTAGACATAAGGCATCTTTGTTCATCCTTGAGCAGTGGGCCTGGCATCGAGCATAGATGAGTGTCCGCTTCTGGCCGATTGCTGACGCGACATCAATTGATGAAATCAAACCCATCACAGCATTCGTCTCCACGCGCCGGAGTCCTCCTGTCCAATCAACTACCCTGCCCCTTTTGCAACTGCCACAGCACGAATATGCTGGTGCAGTGCTCAGCAGCGCGTAACTCTTCATGCCTGATCTCCCTCACTTCCACCAGCACCTGACCACCCTCGTCATTGAGCCCGTGGCCAACCAGCTCTCCGGCCTCTTCGACCTGAGCGGTCGCGTCGGCGTGGTGTTCCTGCTGTGTTCTTACGCCATCGCCTACGCCCTGTTCCACTATCGCCGGCAGCGCGGGCTGACGCAGGCGGCGTCGTTCTGGCAGTTCATCGGCGGCGCACGGGTGAATTTCCATCGCTCGGCGCTGCTGGATTACCGCTACTACCTGGTGCGCGGGATGCTCAATGTGGCATTGCTGGTGCCCATTGTCAGGCTTGTCGATCCTTACATCCTGCGCTCAGGCGATTACATCGCCTTCTTTACCCAGCTGTGGGGTGCGCGGCCGCAGGTGGGCGAGAACCTCGGCCTTTCCCTGCTCTATGGGTTGGGGGTGTTCCTGGTCAGCGATTTCAAGAATTACTGGGTGCACCGGGCCTTCCACTCGCGCTGGCTGTGGGCCTTCCACAAGGTGCATCACTCGGCGGCGGTGCTGACGTCGATCACGGCGAGCCGCGTGCACTTCGTGGAGAAGGTGGCGGCGAAGCTGGCCGGGATCGTGTTGCTGGGCGCCTACGCCGGCATCTTCTGGTACGCCTGCGGCGGCCAGATCAGCGCTTATACGCTGTTCGGCGTGACCTACATGATCCTGTTGTTCAACGTGCTGGCGACCAACCTGCGCCACAGCCATGTGTGGCTGTCGTTCGGGCCGCTGGTCGAACACGTGATCAACAGCCCCGCGCAGCACCAGATCCACCACAGCGACGCGCCCCGCCACTTCAACCGGAACTTCGGCATCAACCTGTCGCTGTGGGACTGGATGTTCGGCACGCTCTACGTCACCCAGCGCGCGCCGGAGCCCATCCGATTCGGTGCCGGGGAGCAGGATGACGAGAAGTATTCGTCGCTGTGGAGCCTGATCGTGACGCCGTTTGTGGAGACGGTGCGGAAGTTTCGCAGGACTCCACGCGCTGGAGCGACCACACCCGATACGACTCGGGCGCCTGCTTCATAGCAGGCATCCTTCTCCCGCCAAGGTTCTGCTCGCGCATACCTAGGCACTACTGCCATTCACGGTTTCGTCCAGCTCAGCCCTTCGCCGGAAAGCCCCCTGAACTCCTGCAATCCGTACGCCCGAACACACCTGCGCGCGCCGTCGAATCGGCACGCGGGTACTGCTTTTTGTTCTTGCCAGTAAGAATTATTTGCAAATAACATTCCGCCGCACATGGACCAACCTGCACGGCAGCTCGCAAGACCCCACCCAACGCTTCGTCATGGCCCCGCACAGCCGGCGGCCCATTCCAAAAACAAGAGAAAAATCATGGAATTCGTTCACGTAGTGACTTCGCTGCTGCAGCGCGAAGCAGTCATGGAGTTCGTTCGCCTGGGTGTGGTCTACACCCACCTGATCGCCTGTTGCGTGGCGATTGGCCTGGTCCTGACCAGTGACTTCGCCATGGTCAAGCAGCTCCTGAAGGGTTCGGATTCGGTTCACCTCGAGCAGGCGCCCCTGGAGACGCTGAAGCGCACCATCACCCTGGCGCTGCAGATGCTCTGGTTTTCCGGCGCGCTCATCGTGCTGCTGGATATGTCCGCCAAGGGGCTGGAGTACCTCTTGAACCCCAAGCTGCAGGCCAAGGTCCTCATCGTCGCCCTGCTCACGGTCAACGGCAGCCTGTTGCATTCGGTGGTCATGCCCGCTCTGATCCGGGCGGGGTCCTTGCTGCAGCTCGAACCGGGCATGCGGGCCCTGAGCATCCTTGCGGGCACGGTTTCGGCGGTTTCCTGGTTCTACGCGGCCTTGCTCGGTGTCGGTCGTCCGCTGGCCTGGAAGTACAGCCTGGGCGAGTTGCTTTACGCCTACCCGATGCTGATCTTTGCTGGCTTCATCGCCATGAGCCGGCTGGTCAAATGGGCGCGCAAACGCCAGGCACACTCAGTGCCCCAACAGGCTCCGAGTGCGCGGGAGAGCGGGCCGGCGCTGGATGAATCACGCGGATACTGACGCTCGAACCCGATCCCCTGCCACCTGCGCGGCGTCGATGAGCAATCCTCGGCGCCACCGCCAACCGGCAATACCCCTCCCCCCCACGCCAGGGCACAATCCGCCACTCCGGTCTCGCTATCGCGCAAGGCACACCCCGAATGAAAACGCCCGGCGGCATGCTGCTCACCGGCATCGAGCTGGATCGCTCCAGCCCGATTCCCCTCTATCGCCAGTTGTACCTGCAGGTGCGCAAGCAGATCCTCTCCGGCCGGCTGCCCGGCGGAACGCGGCTGCCGTCGACGCGGACGCTGTGCAAGGAGCTGGGGCTGTCGCGCATCACGCTGCTCAACGCCTTCGACCAGCTAACCGCCGAGGGCTTCCTGGCCTCGCGCACGGGCGCCGGTACCTACGTCGGCAGCGAATGGGAGGGGCGCAGCGCCGCCGATGCGCCGCGCAAGCCGCCGCGCCTGTCGAACCTGAGCCAGGCGGTGCATTCGCTGCGCAGCGAGCACTTCAGCGGCGTTTCGTACAGCACCTGGGCGCCGGATTGCCCCACCTCCTTCCTGCCCAGCCATCCGGCCTACGACGCCTTCCCCATGCGGGTGTGGAAGCGCCTGATGAACCGCCACCTGCGCAAGGGGACCAAGGAATCGCTCGGTTACGGCGAGCTGAAGGGCCTGCAGCGCTTGCGCGAGGCCATCGTCGAGTATGTGTTCGACGCGCGCGGCATCGAGTGCAGCATCGACCAGGTGGTGATCACTTCCGGCGCGCAGCAGGCGTTCAACCTGCTCGGCATGCTGCTGCTCAACCCCGGCGACAGCGTCTGGATGGAAGACCCCGGCCATATCGCCGCGCGCATCGCCTTCCAGGCGCAGGGCTGCGAAATGGTGCCGCTGCGCATCGACGAAGAAGGGCTGGACGTGCAGCAGGGCCTGCGCGAGCGGCCGGATGCGCGGCTGGCGTTCACCACGCCGTCGCGGCAGCACCCGCTGGGCACCACCATGAGCTATGCGCGCCGGCAGGAACTGATCGACTGGGCCGGACGCAGCCAGGGCTGGATAGTCGAGGACGATTGCGACAGCGAATTCCGCTACGTGGGCCGCACGCTGCCGGCGCTGTTCGCGCTGGATGCCTGGGAGCGGGTGATCTATGTCGGCACCTTCAGCAAGGTGCTCTACCCCTCGCTGCGCCTGGGCTACGTCATCCTGCCCGAGGCGCTGGTGGAGCCGTTCTGCGCCATCCGCGCGGTGATGGACCGCAGCCCGTCGACGCTGCACCAGGCGACCACCGCGGACTTCATGCAGGACGGCCACTTCCTCGGCCATATTCGCCGCATGCGCAGTCTCTACCAGGGGCGGCAGGCCGCCGTGCTGGAGGCGCTGCAGCGCGAGCTGGGCGGTTTCCTCACGCCCACGCCCGCCGAAGCCGGGCTGCACCTGCTCGGCTGGCTGCCCGAGGGCAGCGACGATACCGCCGTCGCGAGGGGCCTGGCCGAGCATGAGGTGTACACCTACGCCCTGCGCGACTACTGCATCCGCAATGACCTGCCGCCGGGGCTGCTGCTGGGCTTTGCCGCGGTGCCCGAGGAGCAGGCCGGGCGCCGCGTGCAGGAGTTTGCCCGGGCACTGAAGGCGATGGGTTACAAGTCCTGAGGCCGACCTGGAGCGGTCGGCAAAGTGGTCATACGAACAAAACAATAATGGCTATAGGGATAGCACCATTCCGGAGCGATAAAAGCACCGCCGGCCACCCCGGCGTCGCTATCAGGAATGACAATAATGAATGCTATCCAAGCCCGATTCGCCGACTTGCTGGCGCGTAACGCCGCGCCCGCAGATACGCCCCCGCCCCTGCTGACTCCCGAACTCGCCCGCCGCCTGCTCGATCGTCTCGACAGCCTGCGCCTGTTCGCCCACGGCTACCCGCTGCTGACCAACCTGACCCAGGGCCGGGTCACGCCCGGCGACATGCTCGACTTCGCCTACCGCCATGAACTGGACGGTCTCTCCCTGCACCTGCTGGACGGCGAGCACAACAGCCTGTCGCAGATGACTTCCGAGCAACTCGCCGCCTTCGGCGAGAAGGCCCGCAGCCTGGGCCTCGCCCTGCATGTGGAAATCAGCAGCACCCGCCCCGAGGACGTCGACCAGGCGGTGGCCGTGGCCCTGGCCATCGGCAGCCGCAACATCCGCGTCTACTCGCGCTACGAGGGGCATCTGTCGCGGGTGATGGACCTGATCGAAGTGGACCTGCGACGCCTGGCGCAACTCGCCGATGAGCACGACCTGAACTTCGACTTCGAGCAGCACGAGGAGCTCAAGAGCGACGAGATCGCCGCCCTGCTGCACAAGGTCGGGCATCCGCGCCTGAACGCGCTGTTCGACTTCGGCAACATGATCAACGCCTGCGAGCGCCCGCTGCCCGCGCTGGCCCACCTCGCCCCGTTCATCCGCCAGGTGCACCTCAAGGGCGTGCGCGTGGTGCCCGAGGCCAACGGATTCGGCCATTACGGCGTGCTGCAGGGCAGCCCCGAGGACCAGTTGCCCGGAGCGCGGATGCTGCTGGAGCTGCTGCTGCTCGGCGACGACGCGCCGCAGGTGGTGGCCTTCATCCTCGAGCAGGAGAACCACTACATCGCCCCGGCCTTCCGCCAGAGCGACGAGGCCGCCGACCCCTTCATTCCCTATCGCGAGATGAGCGAAACGCCGCTGCCGCCGGGCTACAGCCTGGAACGCATGCTGGCCGACGAGCACCGCTGGGCGAACAACCAGGTGCGCCATGTGCGCGGGCTGCTGAACGCGTTCCGCCTGCTGGCCGAACTGGCCCTGGCCGACGCCGCCTGATTCCGACGGCCGCCCCGGCGGCCAACCCTTATCCGTAAACGGTGGAGAACAACAATGACAGCACAGGCTAAAGCCAAGTGGCTCCGTTTCATCGTCCTGGTTCTGGGCGGCGGTACCATCTACAAGCTCGCCAACCTCAAGGACGCCTTCTATATCCCCATGCAGGAACACATGGGGCTGACGCACACGCAGATCGGCACCCTGCTCAGCGTCAACGCCATAGTCGCCACCGCGCTGTTCGTGGTCGGCGGCTTCCTGGCCGACCGCTTCGAAACGCGCCGGCTGATCCCCGTCGGCCTGATCGGCATGGGCGCGCTGGGTGTGTACCTGGCGACCTTCCCCGGCTACAGCCAGTTGCTGATCGTCTTCAGCCTGCTGGCGATCTGCGCCGACTGCATCTTCTGGCCCTCGCTGCTCAAGGCGATCCGCAACCTGGGCAATGACGACGAGCAGAGCCGCATGTTCGGATTCCTCGAGGGCGGACGCGGTGTGGTCGACACCCTGGTGGCGTTCTCCGCCCTGGGCGTGTTCGTCGCCCTGGGCTCCGGCGCCGCCGGCCTGAAAGCCGCGATCCTGTTCTACTCGGGCATTGATATCCTGGTGGGTGTGCTCACCCTGTTCCTGCTGCGCGAAGCCCCCAAGGCCAATGGCGAAGCCCCGGCCAAGGCTGAAACCCAGGGGCTCTCCGGCCTGCTGGAAGCAGTACGCACGCCGGGCATCTGGCTGGTCAGCCTGAACGTGTTCATGGTCTACATCGTCTACTGCGGCCTGACCTACTTCATCCCCTACCTGAAGGACATGTACCAGTTGCCGGTGGCGCTGGTGGGCGCCTACGGCATCATCAACCAGTACTTCCTCAAGGTGCTCGGCGGCCCGCTGGGCGGCTACGTCGCCGACAAGCGCCTGAAGAGCCCGAGCCGCTACTTGAAGTGGGCGTTCGTCGCGCTGCTGCCGCTGATGCTGGTGATCCTCAGCATTCCCCGTGGCGAGAGCTACATCTATGCCGGCATGGCCGCGACCCTGTCCTTCGCCCTGGTGGTGTTCACCATGCGCGGCGTGTTCTGGGCGCCGATGAGCGAAGTGGGCATCCCCTCGCGCATCACCGGCTCGGCCTTCGGCATCGGCTGCCTGATCGGCTACGCGCCGGGCATGTTCGCCTACATCATCTACGGTTCGCTGCTCGACCAGTATCCGGGCGAACAGGGCTACACCTACGTATTCAGCCTGATGAGCATACTGGCGGTGGTGGGCGTGGTGGTTTCCGGCCTGCTGCAGCGGCTGGTGAACAAGCGTGCGGCGGCGCCGGGGGCGCAAGCGCTGGCGTAACCTGAGAGGAACCGACTACCAGCCACTTGCGGTGGCTGGTAGGTCTGCCGGAGTACGGCCGGCTTGCTCCGTACCTCATGCGGCCCGCTGAAGGCGGCGACTCACGGGAAAGCCCCTGGCATCTCGCTCCTCTTCGCCGACAAGCGTTCACCCTTCATTGACGCAGAACTGCCCCCACGCCGGGTAGCGCAGGCGATGCAGTTGTCCGGCACTGTCCTCGTTGACCATCTCCACTTCGCGGATACCGCAGAAACTCAAGTCCGCCGGCTGCACCACACGCTGGATATCGAGCTTCTGGCCGTAGTGGTAGTCCTGCGCCTCCGGTACGCCCGGCGCCGCAAGGGCCGCGCCGGTGATGGCGAAGCAACCCAATGCGATCAGTACTTTCATGGCCGTCTTCCGCTTGGGTCGTTGGGCATGGGCGCGCCAGTCATGCTCGGGAGGACTTCGTCGCGGCGGATGAGCCAGTGGAACAGCGCGGCGGCAAGGTGCAGGAGGATGGTCGCCAGCAACGCGTAGGCGATAACGGTGTGGGCGCTGTGCAGGACGGTGTGAAGCTGCACCGACGGCGAGACCAGCGCCGGCAGTTCGAAGCCACCCCAGAGCACGACGGGGTAGCCGCCAGCGGATTGCATGGTCCAGCCCACCAGCGGCTGGGCCAGCAGCAGGCCGTACAGCACGAGGTGCGAGAGGTGTGCGGCGCTGCGTTGCCAGCCGGGCATGTCGCTGGGCAGCGCGGGGATGCGGTGGGTCAGGCGCACCAGGATGCGCAGCAGTACGAGCACCAGCAACGCGGCGCCCAGGGGTTTGTGGATGGCAACCAGCGCAGCGTGGCGCGGCGAAACACTGGCGACCATGCCCAGGCCGATCAGCAGCATGGCGAGCACCAGCACGGCCATGAGCCAGTGCAGCACCCGCAGGGTGAGCGGGAAGTAAGTCGGTTTCATCAGTGGGTCTCCTGGGCCTGCTCACGGGTGCGGCGGTTGAAGGACTCCGAATAGGCGGCCGAGCGTGCGCTGAGCAGCGGGTCGTCCGAGGCGCGGATGCCGTCGGGGAGGATCAGCGGGTCGTAGTTGACGTCGCGGCAGTCACCGCCGATTTCCGGCTGCAGGCGCTCGATCACCAGTTCGCCGGCGTCCACGGTGCGGCGGGTGGCAGGCCAGGCCTGGGTGGGGTCGACGGTGCTGTCGCCGGGTTCGCCCAGGGTGAACTGCAGGCGCCAGCGCAGCGGGCCGGCGGCGATGCGCTGGGCCAGTTCGTCGGCGAGGAAGTCGGCATCACCGCGCTTGTCGGCGGCCAATGGCTCGACCGGCGCTTCGGGCTGCACGGACCAGCGCACCGGCTGCTCCTTGCCGTCCTTGTTCACCAGGTAGAAGGCATTGAGGCTGTAGTAGGCGCTATTGGCATAGCTGGAGGACGGCGTCGAGGACTTGGCCCACTGGAGGAAGGCCTGGGTCTCGGGGTGCGACTTGAAGAAGGCGCCGGCCTTTTCCGGGTCCGGCTTGCCGGTGCCCGGCTGAGGCGCGGTGGCCTGCTGCAGGGCGTAGAAGCTGGCGACGTCGCGCACGACGAAGACCGGCATGGCATTCATGCCGGTGCGCCATTCCTGGCCGTCGGCGGGTTGGAAGCGCAGCGCCAGGCTGCGGATCGGCGCGGCGCCGTCGCTGGCCTTGGGGTTGCCGCCGGGGATGGCGAGACGCCCCACTACCGGTACGCGGCCGACGGAGAACAGGCTGGCGCGCGAGAGGTCGGCCACGCCGCCGTTGCTGTCGAAGTGGCCGATCACGCACAGGCCCTTGGCATGGTTGCGCCGGTAGCCGGGGTAGACTCCGCCGTTGTGCTCCAGGGTGTTGATGACCTTGTCCGGGGTGAGGCGCTGCGGGTCGAGCCAGCCGGCGACGTAGGCGAAGACGGCGGCCACGCCGAGTACCACGGCGCCGATGGCCGCCAGGCGCAGGGGCACGTTGGGTGGGGTTTCTGTCATTTCCAGCTCCTCAGGCTTAGGCTGAATGCGTTGAGCCGGTACGACGCACCGTGCGACGGGTTATTCCCGTCGATGGCGAATAAATTATTTTTCCCCGAGAAGGGAATAGATCGCCGCGGCGGTCGTCTTTCTCGCTCGAACCCACCCATTCCTGGCGCCCCGATGCACTCACTGGACGACCATTCACTGCGCGAACTGCTGCCCCGGTTGCGGCGCTTCGCCCTGTCGCTGACCCGCAGCGCGAGCAGCGCCGACGACCTGGTCCAGGCCACCCTGGAGAAGGCGCTGTCGGCCTGGACCGGCCGCCGCGACGATGGCGATCTGCGCGCCTGGCTGTTCTCGATCCTGTACCGGCACTTCATCGACGGGCAGCGCCGGGCGAAACGCTACGCACGCCTGCTCAGCCTGTTCGGCGCGGACAGCGCGGTCAGCGCATCGCCCGAGGACATCGTCAGCGCGCGCTCGACGCTGGAGGCCTTCGAGCGCCTGCCCGCCGAGCAACGCGCGCTGCTGACGCTGGTCAGCGTCGAGGGCCTGAGCTATCGCGAGGTGGCCGAGGCACTGGATATTCCCATGGGCACCGTCATGTCCCGCCTGTCGCGCGCCCGCACGGCGCTGCGCACGCTGAGCGAAGGCCAGACGGCGGCCCCTTCTTTGCGGGTACTGAAATGAACGAACGCATTCCGGACGGCATTCCCCAGGAACAGGATCTGCACGCCTACATCGACGACCAGCTGGAGCCCGCCCGTCGCCAATGGGTGGAAGCCTGGCTCACTGCGCACCCGGACGACGCCCGCCGCGTGGAAGGCTGGCGCCAGGATGCACAGCAGCTGCGCGCGGCCTTTGCCGGTCAGGCACGCGCAGCCATTCCCGAGCAACTGGACCCGGCGCGGATTCGCCGGCAGATCCGGCAGCGCAGACGTTCGCGCCTGGCGACGGCGGCGGCCTTGCTGATCGCGCTGGGCGTCGGCGGCATGGGGGGTTGGCAGATGCGTGGCGATGCGATGCTGCGCGGGATGCTGCCGATGCAGGATGCGGTGCAGGCTTACCGGTTGTTTGCCGACGCCAGTCAGAACGGGCTGGACCTGCGCGATGGAGGCGACCTGCATGGTTGGCTGGCTCGCTACCTGAAAGACGCCCCGCCACCGCCGGCGCTGGAACAGGTGGGATTGAAGACCGTCGGCGCGCGGCTGCTCGCCACCGAACAGGGTGCGGCGGCACTGGTGATCTACGAGGATGGCCAGGGCCGGCGGTTGACCTTCTTCATTCGCCCGCCAGGGCCACGCCATGAGATGTTGCCGCAGGGACAGCGCACCGACGGCGACCTGCTGGCGCGCTACTGGAGCCAGGGCGGTTACAACTATGCGCTGGTGAGCCGCAGCGATGATCCGCAGGCTCAGGCGGTGGGGCAGTTGGTGGGGTTCTAACGGGCGGGCTGTGGAGCCGATGGGTATCGCGGTGCTCCACCCCCTCCAACGGGGCGCTCGCCGGTTGAATTGGAGTGACGTGGGCGACGCAATCCATGCTGTGACGGAGCGAGCGCTGAATTATCGCGGACGGAGTCCGCTCCTGCGCGCGGGATGAACGTTGATCTCTCCCGATACGTAGGAGCGCACTTCGTCCGCGATCGGTATCCGGCCCCCGGGGACCGGACCCTTACCTCGTCAGAAGGCGAAGCAGGAACAGCCGAAGGCGCCCCAGAAGCCCTGGAAGTCACTCACCGGCACGCTCGACTGGCGGGCGCGTTCATGGCTATGGCCATGCACTCCGCAGGAGCCGACGCACTGGTGCACGGCATTCTGCAGCGGTGCTTGCGGGCGCCAGTGGCCGGGGACCTTGGCCACCGGCGACCAGTCCGGCAGTACCGGAATCGCCGTCGGCGCCTGGCGCTCGAAGTCGCCGCTGCCGAACACCACGCGGCCGTCGACCACGGTCAGCACTGATTCGATGGCCTTGATCTCTTCCTCCGGCACGCTGAAATAGTCCGCCGAGAGCACCGCCAGGTCGGCCATCTGCCCGACCTTGATCATCCCTTTCTTGCCCTGTTCGTTGGAGAACCAGGCGCTGCCCTGGGTGTACAGCTCCAGCGCGGTGGTGCGGGACAGGCCCTCCGGGTACAGCTCCATGCCGCCGACGGTCTTGCCGCTGACCATCCAGTACAGCGAGGTCCACGGGTTGTAGCTCGAAACACGGGTGGCATCGGTACCTGCGCCCACCGGCACACCTTCGGCGAGCATGCGCTTGATCGGCGGGGTCGCTTCGGCGGCCTGCTTGCCATAGCGGTCGACGAAGTATTCGCCCTGGAAGGCCATGCGGTCCTGGATGGCGATGCCGCCGCCCAGCGCCCTCACCCGCTCGATGTTCTTCGGCGAGATGGTCTCGCAGTGGTCGAAGAACCAGTGCAGGCCGTTAAACGGGATATCCAGGTTGACCTTCTCGAACACGTCGAGCATGCGCGAGATGGATTCGTCGTAGGTGGCGTGCAGGCGGAATGGCCAGCGCTGTTCGACCAGGTGGCGCACCACCGGCTCCAGCTCGGCCTCCATGGTGCCGGGCAGGTCCGGGCGCGGTTCGAGGAAGTCCTCGAAGTCGGCGGCGGAGAACACCAGCATCTCACCGGCGCCGTTGTGCCGCAGGAAGTCGCTGCCCTGGCCGTACTTGACGCTGGATGTCCAGTTCTTGAAGTCGGCCAGTTCTTCCTTGGGCTTCTGGGTGAACAGGTTGTAGGCGATGCGCACGGTGAGCTGGTTGTCTTTCTCCAGCTGTTCGATCACCTGGTAGTCATCCGGGTAGTTCTGGAAGCCGCCGCCGGCATCGATGGCGCTGGTGACGCCCAGGCGGTTCAGCTCGCGCATGAACTGGCGGGTGGAGTTGACCTGGTACTCGAAGGGCAGTTTCGGCCCCTTGGCCAGCGTCGCGTAGAGGATCATCGCGTTGGGCCGCGCCACCAGCATGCCGGTGGGCTCGCCCTTGCTGTCGCGGACGATCTCGCCGCCGGGCGGGTTCGGGGTGTCCCTGGTGTAGCCGACGACGCGCAGCGCGGCGCGGTTGAGCAGTGCGCGGTCGTACAGGTGCAGGACGAACACCGGGGTGTCCGGCGCCGCCTGGTTCAGCTCCTCGAGGGTCGGCATGCGCTTCTCGGCGAACTGGAATTCGTTCCAGCCACCCACCACGCGCACCCACTGCGGCGACGGCGTGCGCAGGGCCTGTTCCTTGAGCAGGCGCAGGGCGTCGGCCAGGGACGGCACGCCTTCCCAGCGCAGTTCCAGGTTGTAGTTCAGCCCGCCGCGGATCAGGTGCAGGTGCGAGTCGTTGAGGCCGGGGATGGCCGTGCGTCCCTTGAGGTCGATGACGCGGGTGGCGCCGGCGCGCAAGGCCATGGCCTCCGCCTCGGTGCCCACGGCGATGAACTTGCCGTCGGCGATGGCCACGGCGGTGGCCTCGGGCTTCTCGCGGTCGACGGTGTGGAAGCGGCCGTTGGTCAGGATCAGGTCGGCGTACATGGCGATGTTCCTCTTTCGATCAGCGGGCGTTGAGCCAGGCGGAGAACAGGCGCGTGGCCCGTGGCATGAAAACGTAGACCACCAGCAGGACGATGGTCGCGACGATGAGCATGTTGGCCGGCACGAAGCCGCCCAGCAGCGGGACCTGCGTGAACAGAGGGCGCCAGAGCTGCGGCACCAGCATCACCAGCGGCAGGATCACCAGGTAGGAAATGGCGGCCTGCTTCCAGCGTGGCGGTTGCTTCTGCGGGTTGTCCGGGGTGGTGAACCAGAACTCGTGGGCGCGGTGCAGCTCCTTCTGTTCACCGTCGATCAGGTGCGGGTCGGCGCGCTCGATCAGCTCGCGGCGCTGCGGCGAGTCGAGCCAGGCCTGCAGTTCGTTGGCACTGGCGAAGCGCAGCACCGAGGTGAAATGCTCGCCCTGGCGCATCACGTCCACGCCCAGGTGGCCAGGGAACTCGCTGGCGGCACGGGTCAACTCGCGCAGGATGGCTTCGTAGGCGGCGACGCTCTCGGGGCGGGCGCGGTGGCGGATGATCAGGGTGACGGATTCTTGCTGCGTGGGCTGGTTCAATGGGGTTCCCTCCAGAGAAGTGGCCTCCCCCGCCCCGTGGCGAGGGAGGTAAGCGGCTTACTGCAGGTGGACCTTCAGTTCCTGGCCGGCCTGGCGCATGGCGGCCTGCACCGCCGGTACCTTGCTCACCACGTTGAGCAGGCCGTAGTCGTGGATCATTCCGTTGTAGCGCACGGAGGTGACAGCCACACCGGCGGCATCCAGCTTGCGACCGTAGGCTTCGCCTTCGTCACGCAGCACGTCGGACTCGGCGGTCTGGATCAGGGTCGGCGGCAGGCCCTTGAGCTGGTCGGTGGTGGCGCGCAACGGAGAAGCGTAGATCTCGGCGCGCTGTTTCGGGTCGGTGGTGTAGCTGTCCCAGAACCACTGCATCATCGGCTTGGTGAGGAAGTGCCCCTGGGCGAACTGGTTGTACGAGCCGGTCTCGAAGCTGGCATCGGTCACCGGCCACAGCAGGGCCTGGAAGCGCAGCTTGGGCGTGCCCTTGTCCTTGGCCATCAGTGCGACCACCGCCGCCATGTTGCCGCCGACGCTGTTGCCGGCCACGGCCAGGCGCTTGCCGTCGACGTTGAGCTCCTTGCCGTGCTCGGCGACCCATTTCGTCGCGGCGTAGGCCTGGTTGATCGCCACCGGGTAATGCGCCTCGGGGGACGGGGTGTAGTCGACGTAGACAGCGACGGCACCGGAATTCACCACCAGGTCGCGGATCAGGCGGGCGTGGGTCGGGTAGTCACCCAGCACCCAGCCGCCGCCGTGGAAGTACATGAACACCGGCAGCGTACCCTTCGCACCGGCCGGGCGGACGATGGTCAGTTTCACCGGGCCGACGTCGGTCTGTACGGTCTTCTCGCTGACCTGGGTGCCGGAGAGGTCGACCTTCACCGAAGCCTGGGCGCCGGTCAGCACCGCACGGGCATCCTTGGGCGAGAGGGTTTCCAACGGCTGGCCCTTGCCGGCTTCCAGGGCTTCGAGGAAGGCCTGGGTGTTGTGTTCGACGGTGGGGTTGCCGGCAGCGAAGACGTTGCCGATGGCCAGGGCGAGGGAGGCGGCGAGCAGGGATTGCTTGGTGTTCATGATTCGGTTCCTTGAAAGTGGGAGAAGCGGACGAACGAATCTTGATCCATGCCCGCAATGCGCGGAATAGACAGGGTTGCAGGGTCACTTTGCAGTTTTGCAAGGGGGCTTGAAACAGCGTTGCAGAAGTGCCGGGAACAACGGATGTGCCCGCGTAGGCACAAACGCAGGATGTGTGGAGCGCAGCGATATCCATGCTGCCGGTACGCCGGATTGATGGGTATCGCTGCGCTCCACGCCATCCTGCAAAGCGTCAGCCGATAGGATCTGAGCGGTAGCGGGTGCGGCGCTGTCCGCGGATCGCCGGCGACCAGGGGTTACGCCGCCCGGCACGCCACGGATGCCGGCGCAGCGTTTGGCCGGTACAATGCGTGATTGCCCGTGCCCTACCTGAAAAGCACACCTGATAAGCACGCCTGATAAAGAAGAAACCATGTCCTTGCCCAAACACCATCTGGAACTGCTCAGCCCTGCCCGCGATGTCCACATCGCCCGCGAGGCCATCCTGCATGGCGCCGACGCCGTCTACATCGGTGGCCCGAGCTTCGGCGCGCGGCACAACGCCTGCAACGAGGTGAGCGATATCGCCCAGCTGGTGGAGTTCGCCCACCGCTACCACGCGCGGGTGTTCACCACGATCAACACCATCCTCCACGACAACGAGCTGGAGCCGGCCCGCGCGCTGATCCACCAGCTCTACGACGCCGGTGTCGACGCGCTGATCGTGCAGGACCTGGGCATCATGGAGCTGGACATCCCGCCCATCGAGCTGCATGCCAGCACCCAGACCGACATCCGCACCCTGGAACGGGCGAAGTTCCTCGACCAGGCCGGCTTCTCCCAGCTGGTGCTGGCCCGGGAGTTGAACCTGCAGGAAATCCGCGCCATCGCCGACGAGACCGATGCCGCCATCGAGTTCTTCATCCACGGCGCGCTGTGCGTGGCCTTCTCCGGCCAGTGCAACATCTCCCACGCCCAGACCGGCCGCAGCGCCAACCGCGGCGACTGCTCCCAGGCCTGCCGCCTGCCGTACACCCTGAAGGACGACCAGGGCCGCGTGGTGGCCTTCGAGAAGCACCTGCTGTCGATGAAGGACAACAACCAGAGCGCCAACCTGAGTGCCCTGGTGGATGCCGGCGTGCGTTCCTTCAAGATCGAAGGGCGCTACAAGGACATGGCCTATGTGAAGAACATCACTGCCTACTACCGCCAGCGCCTGGACGGCATCCTCGCCGAGCGTCCGGACCTCGCCCGCGCCTCCAGCGGCCGCACCGACCACTTCTTCGTGCCCGATCCGGACAAGACCTTCCACCGCGGCAGCACCGACTACTTCGTCAGCGAGCGCAAGATCGACATCGGCGCCTTCGACTCGCCGACCTTCACCGGCCTGCCGGTGGGCACCGTGGAAAAGGTCGGCAAGCGCGACCTGCTGGTGGTGACCAGGGACCCGCTGTCCAACGGCGACGGCCTCAACGTGCTGGTGAAGCGCGAAGTGGTCGGCTTCCGCGCCAACATCGCAGAACCCAAAGGCGAGTTCGAGGAAGACGGCGAGAAGCGCTACCGCTACCGCGTCGAGCCCAACGAGATGCCCGAAGGCCTCTACCGCCTGCGCCCGAACCACCCGCTGTCGCGCAACCTGGACCACAACTGGCAGCAGGCGTTGCAGAAGACCTCCGCCGAGCGCCGCGTCGGCCTGTCATGGGTCGCCAGGCTGCGCGAGGAACGCCTGGAACTGACCGCCACCAGCGAGGAAGGCGTCACCGTCAGCGTCGCCCTCGACGGCCCGTTCGGCGCCGCCAACAAGCCGGAACAGGCGCTGGAGCAACTGCACGATCTGCTCGGCCAGCTGGGTACCACCCAGTACCACGCCGACCGGATCGAGCTGGACGCCCCGCAGGCGTTCTTCATCCCCAACTCCCAGCTGAAATCACTGCGCCGCGAGGCCATCGAGGCGCTGACCGAAGCCCGCGTGCTGGCCCACCCGCGCGGCGGCCGCAAGGCCGAGACCAACCCGCCGCCGGTCTACCCGGAGTCGCACCTGTCCTTCCTGTACAACGTGTACAACGAGAAGGCCCGTGCGTTTTACCATCGCCACGGCGTGCAACTGATCGACGCGGCCTACGAGGCCCACGAGGAAACGGGCGAAGTGCCGGTGATGATCACCAAGCACTGCCTGCGTTTCTCCTTCAACCTGTGTCCGAAACAGGCCAAGGGCGTCACCGGCGTGCGCACCAAGGTGCAGCCGATGCAGCTGATCCACGGCGACGAAGTACTGACCCTGAAGTTCGACTGCAAGCCGTGCGAGATGCACGTGATCGGCAAGATCAAGGGCCATATCCTCGGCCTGCCGCAACCGGGCAGCGAAGGCGTGAGCAACATCGTCGGGCAGATCAGCCCGGAAGACCTGCTCAAGACCATTCGCAAGCCGGCGCACTAAGCCCTGGCGGACCCGCTTGCCGGCGCGCTCGGATAACCCCCTCTCCCTTCAGGGAGAGGGCTGGGGAAAGGGCCATGGGGTCAGGATCAGCGCAGATGCCATGCCCAACCTCCTTCCCCCTCCCTAACCCTCCCTCTGAAGGGAGCGGGAACCGTTGGGCAGAAGATCGGGCCATGCAGTCAGCCGGAATCCAACCACAACCCCCTGCGCAATTCCCCGATCCCCCGCTATGATCGGGACATGCCCACCACTCCCCCGCTCCGCCAGCAATGCCCGCCCGGCGCCTGCAACTGCGACCGGGAACGCCTGCTGGAAACCCCCAACGCCGACCTGCGCATCCTGCTGCTGACGCGGCACGAGGAGCAGCGCCTGCTGGAACGCCTGGAGAACCTCAAGGACCTGGCGGACCTGGAGCGCCTGCAACACAAGCTCTTCGAGCAGCTCGGCATCCGCCTGCACATCGCCCCCGGCTTCAACGAAGTGCGCAGCATGCGCGGCATCGAGTTCGACTTCGACGAACAGCCCGGCCTCTGCCGCAAGACCCGCCAGGCCATTCCCGCGGCGATCCGCCGGGGCCTGGAGAAGAACCCGGAAATCGCCTGGCGCCTGCTGGACTCCCACGACCTGCTCGGCGGGCTCTGATCAGAAGCCGCCATCCAGCGGGTATTCCACGGCAACACGCAACTGATCGGTATTGAGCTCCGCCTGTGCCGCATTGGCTCGATGGGTGTTGTGCATCAGCACCAGGCGCAGCCCTTTCGCCGGGCCTTCCGGCACCCGGTACTGGAGCATCAGGTCTCGCTCCCAGTGCCTGCCGCCCTCACCGTAGCCCAGGTACGCGTAACCGCCGCGCGGGTCGACATGGCTGCCGTCGATGTCCGTGCCGCGCACGTAGGCCGCCGCCATCGCCAACCCCGGTACGCCAAGCGCCGCCAGGTCGAGGTCGTAGCGCAACTGCCAGGAGCGCTCATTGGGCGCATTGAAGTCCGACAGCTGCACCGCGTTGGTAAGGAAGATCGCCCCACGTGTCACGTAATCGAACGGCGTGTTGCCATCGACCTGCTGGTAGCCGAGGCTCAGCCGGTGTGCGCCCAGGCCGTAGCCGCCAAGCAGGCTCCAGGTGGTGTTGTCGATACGCCCGGAGAGCGCCTGTCCGGTATCCCGGCTGCGATAGAGATTGAGGTTCAGCGACAGGTCCTGAGCATCGCCCAGCCGCTGGCTGAAGGTGCCGCCGAGATAGTCCTGGCGCCAACTCTCCGCGTAGCGCGAGGTGAACAGGCTCAGGCTCGCGTTCTTCTGCGGTGCATAGGTGAGGCCCGCCAGGTCGAAAGCATCGCCCTGGCGCCCATTGGAGTAGTTCACCACGAAGCCGCGATCATGGCTGGAGGCGTTGCGGTCGGTGCTTTCGGTGAAATGCCCGCCTACCAGCCGCAGCCCGGAAAGCTCCTCGCTGGAGAGCAAGAAACCGGTCGCTGTTTCCGGCAGCAGACGGCTGTCGGAGGAACTGAATACCGGCGTTTTCACCCGTTGCTCGCCCCACCACAGCGTCGTCGCGGAGACCCGCGCCTTCAGCGCCGCGCCGCCTCGGGCGAAGCTGTCCTTGGGATGGCCGTCGTTTTCCAGGCCAACCAGCCGTGCCTTGCCGGCGCGGCCGCCGCCGCTGTCCAGCAGCACGCCCTGGTACAGATGGGCGTCCAACCCCAGCCCGACGCTGCCCTGGGTGAAGCCGGACTGCAGGCTGCCCATCAGGCCAAAGGCCCACTCCTCGGCGTAGCCATTGCGCTCGCCGCGCGGCTTGTACGCGTTGCGCGCGGCGCTGTTGCGGTCACCGTGGCGGTATTCGCGCTGATCGAACACCGTCCGGTTGAGCAGACTCCAGCGGCTGTCCTCGATCAGGCCACTGGACTCGCCCTGCACCTCCCCGAACGCCGGCGCGGACAGCGCCAGCAGCACGGCGGAACCGCACAGCCTCACAGGTACTTGAGCCAGGCGATATCACGGCGGCGGGCCTTGAGCCGGGCAAACCAGTGCACCGGCGGGTACAGCGCGACGATCAACAACAGCGCGCAGACCCAGACCGTCCACACCGAGTCGAAGCCGAAGTACTGACCCTGGTTCAGGCCCCGGATCGCCACGGCGGCCAGGTAGAGCAGCTTCAGCACGTAGAGGTGCAGCAGGTAGAAGAACATCGGCGCTGCGCCGAACACCGCCAACCAGCGGGCCAGGGCACCCTGCGCGCGGCGCTCGAAGAACACCAGCAGGAGCAGGCCGACACCCAGGGTCAGGGCAAGGAACAGCAGCGACGGCGGGTACTTGGTGATGTTGAAGAAGCTCATCAGCAGTTGCAGGTCGGTATCGCCGTCGCCCCAGGGCTTCTCACCGTAGCCGTTGTTCAGGCGCAACATCAGGAAACTGCCCAGCGCAACAACGGCGCTCAGCAGGAGCCTGCGGGTACGCTGCATCGCATCGGCGGCGCTGCCGAACCAGGGACCGGCGGCGTAACCCAGGGCAATCACGCCGATCCAGGGCAGCAACGGGTAGGACGTGCGCAGGCGCAGCATATCGCCCACCTCGATCCAGCCGCGATCATGCAGCACCGCCCAGGGCACATGGGCCCAGTGCGCCGGTGCAAAGTGCAGCCCGTCCAGCAGGTTGTGTCCCGCCACCAGCGCCAGGCCAAGCGCCACCAGCGCGGCACGCGGCAGCCAGACCAGCGCGGAGAGCGCCAGCATGCTCAGGCCGATAGCCCAGATCACCTGCAGGTAGATGACCTTGGGTGGGAACTGGAAGGTCCAGGCAAAGTTCACCAGGGTGATCTCCAGCAGCACCAGGAACAGGCCGCGCTTGAACAGGAACGCCGAGACCGCCGCACGCCCCTGGTGCTTCTCGCCATAGAGGAAGGCGGAAAGCCCGGTGAGGAACACGAACACCGGCGCGCACAGGTGCGCCAGGGTGCGGCTGAGGAACAGCACCGGGTCGGTCTGGGTCACGTCCATCGGGTCGCTCACCTGCAGGTGCAGATAGAACGTCTCGCGGACGTGGTCCAGCAGCATGAAGAGAATCACCAGCCCGCGCAGGGCATCGATGGAGTGGAGTCGGGTGGTGGCTTTCGTGATAACAGCTGCGGGAGGCGCGATGGCGACGGTCATGGAGGGGGATCGACTGCGGTTGAATTGTAATATTATTACATTCCAAACACCCCAGTCGCCAACCCTTCGAAACATCCGGACATGTCTGCGACGGCCCTTGCCGCCCGCGACCTCACTCCAGGGCGCGCTTCATCGCCCCGGCGAGTTCACCGCTGCCGAGTTGCTCGAGCCGCTCGGCGGCGCCCAGGCGGTCACGTTCTTCCTTGTTCTGGCTGAGCTTGGACTTGCCGATGATCCCGCCGATTTCCACCTCGATGCCGACGATATTTGCCAGCATGCCGCCGATGAATTCCGGGGTGGAATCACTCATCTTCCAGGGTTTCCCCTCGCTGGCCTCGTGGGTGCGGGTCAGGCGGCCGACCACGCCCCGCACGAAGCGCTCCTCGTCCATCACCTTCAGGCGACCGCGCACGTGCACCACCTGGTAGTTCCAGGTGGGCACCTGGCGGTGCGCCTCATGCTTGCTCGGGTACCAGTTGGGCGAGACGTAGGCGTGCTCGCCACGGAAGATCACCAGCACCTCTTCGCCATCGGCCTCCTGCCAGACCGGGTTGTTGCGGGCGACGTGGGCGCGCAACAGGGGCTTCTCGCCCGATAGCTCCAGCTCGAACGGCAGGTGGTTGGCATCCAGCAGGCCATCGTGGCCGGTGACCAGGATGCCCAGTGGATGCTCACGAATCAGCCGGTGCAGCTCGTCCGGGCGGGTTTCCTCGAAATGCGCAGGTACGTACATGAAAAGCCTCGACAGCAGGTGATGACGGACATCATGCCGCCACATTGGCACCCTATAAAGATCCATTAGAGACCATTGCGACAGAGCCAATCCGCAGTCACCGACGTTTTGGTACAGCCCATGCATCGACTCGCTGGACGGCGATGATGCCGCACCCTACTCTAGCCCTTGGCCAGCATTCGCCCTGGACGGCAGACACAGGCTCCCACTCTCGATGACCGCACCCGAGTTCCCCGCCGCCCCTCGGCAGCAGTACCAGGGGAAAATTCCACCGCGCCTGCAGGATGCCTACAAGGCGTACGTGATCCAGCATTACCGGCGCTTCCTGCTGGCGATCAACTTCATCGCCATGGCGGCCTACGATTCCTACGTATTGGCCGACGCACTGCTGATCCCGGACATGGCCAGGGAATCGCTCCTGCTGCGCGCCGGGCTGAGCCTGATCGGGCTGCTCAACATCTTCCTGGTGTTCCGTTTCAGCCGCAGCGTGCTGGTGATGGACCTGTTGATGCCGGTGCACGACATCATCTCGACCATCGCCTGGTTCGAGTTGCTCAAGCGCAGCGCCTCGCCCGACGTGCCCTTCTTCCTCTACGCCTCGGTGGTGTTCGTACTGCTGGGCAACCTGGGCGTGCGTTACTCGTTCAGGGGCATCGCGCTGGTCTCGGCGATCATCACCGCGATCATTCTCTACAACGTCTGGCTGATCCACGATGGCGCCGCCAAGCCACTGCTGATCTTCATCCTGGTCTACCTGCCCATCGCGCTGTTCAGCCTGTTCATCAG
This sequence comes from Pseudomonas sp. DP-17, assembly GCF_022380625.1. Classification (NCBI taxonomy): domain Bacteria; kingdom Pseudomonadati; phylum Pseudomonadota; class Gammaproteobacteria; order Pseudomonadales; family Pseudomonadaceae; genus Pseudomonas; species Pseudomonas sp. DP-17. The sequence continues at coordinate 102,952 of NZ_JAKSXG010000007.1, read as the reverse complement.
CTGGACCAACATCAAGGGCGTGCGCCAGGCCTTCCTCGCCGACCTGGAAGAGCGCCGCCAGCGGGCTGAACTTGCCGCGCTCAACCTGCGCCTGCAGGAGCTGGCCGCCACCGACGGCCTCACCGGCGTGGGCAATCGCCGCTCGCTGGACCTGCAGCTCAACGAGAGCTGGCACGGCATGCGCGCCCATGGCCGGCCTTTCGCCCTGCTGATGGCCGACATCGACTACTTCAAGCCGTACAACGACCACTATGGCCACCAGGCGGGTGACCGCTGCCTGTGCCAGGTCGCCGAGAGCCTGGTCGGCACCCTTCGTGGCGGCAGGGCCAACGTCTATCGTTATGGCGGTGAGGAATTCGCCATCCTGCTGGAGGCGACCAGCACCGACGACTTGAGTTGCGTGGCCGAACGACTGCGTGAGCAGGTGGCAGGCCTGGGCATCGAGCATCTTTACCGACCCGACAGCCTGCGCTACCTGACCATCAGCCTGGGCGCGGCGATGGCCGACGAGCCTGGCCTGCGGGAACCGCGCGAATTGCTCGCGCGCTGCGACCAGCACCTGTACGTCGCCAAGCAGAAAGGCCGCAACCGCGTGCAACTCAGCGGCATGCCCGGCGTCTGACGAACGACACGTAACCCGCCATGCGCGGCCGACGTCTTCCTGCTTTCCTGCCGGTGACGACGCCACCGGGACCAACCCATGAGGCCAGAGTGAAACGCGACATCCGCCTAGCCGTTCTCCTGCTGTCGATCATCAGCCTTGCCGTGGCCGCCGCCACCGCCTGGGAGCTGTGGTCGGCGCGCGAACGCACGCTGGCGGAAGCCACCACCCACAACCTCAACCTCACCCAGGCGCTGGACACCTATGTCGAGGGCATCGTCACCCAGAGCTCCATGCTCCTGCTCGGCCTGGCCGAGCGCCTGGAGCACGAAGGGCGTGACGCCCCGCAACTGCAACGGTTGAACGAGCTGGTGCAGCGCCAGCAGCACCTGCTTGCCCAGCTCAACGGCGTCGGCATCTACGACGCCCAGGGCAACTGGCTGATGACCTCCAACGGCCCCTTCCCCCGTGGGTCCAACAGCGCCGACCGGGCCTACTTCATCCACCACCGCGATAATCCGTCGCTGGAGGCGTACATCGGCGAGCCGATCCACAGCCGCGCCACCGGCGTCTGGGTGATCACCGTCAGCCGGCGCTACAACGACGCCCAGGGCAACTTCGCCGGAGTGATAGTCGCCGCCCTGGGCGTGCAGGACTTCCTGCGCCTGTTCGGCAAGATCGACATCGGCAAGACCGGCGCCATTGGCGTGGCCATCAGCAATGGCCAGGTACTGGTGCGTTACCCCTTCCGCGAGAGCGACATGGGCCGCGTACTCTCGCGCTCCCCGATCTTCACCCGGTACCTGGAAAACGCCACGGTCGGCAGCGCGACCTTCGCCTCCTCGCTGGATGGTACCGAACGCATCTATGCCTTCCGCAAGAACGAGCGCTACCCCCTGGTGACCTCGGTCGCCCTGGGCAAGGACGAGGCCCTGGCCGCATGGCGCACCGATGCACGGCGCACGGTCGCCATCGCCTTCTGCCTGCTGATGGTCATCGTGGTCATCGGCAGCCTGCTGATCCTCGCCATCCAGCGCCGCATCGGCACCGAGCGCCTGCTGCGCGATGCCCGCGAAGACCTGCTCAAGGCCAACCGCCAGCTGGAAGTACTCGCCTCGCGCGACCCGCTCACGGGCCTTGAGAACCGCCGCAGCTTCGACGACCACCTGATCGCCGAACTGCGCCGCGCCCACCGCGACCATACCCCGCTGGGGTTGCTGCTGATCGACGTCGACCACTTCAAGCGCTTCAACGACACCTACGGCCACCCCGCCGGCGATGACTGCCTGCGGCGTATCGGGCGCATCCTCGCCGACAGCGTGCGCCGTCCTGCCGACCTCGCCGCACGCTACGGCGGCGAGGAACTCGCGGTGATCCTGCCCAACACCGGTGCGGACGGCGCCCTGGCAGTGGCCCAGCAGTTCATGCAGCGCCTGGAGCAGGCCAACCTCACCCACGCCGGCAGCCCGCTGGGCCGCATCACCGCAAGCATCGGCATTGCTACCCTGCCCGGCGGCAGCGACAGCAGCCCGCAGGCTCTCATCGAAGTCGCGGACCGCGCGCTGTACCGCGCCAAGGCTGCCGGGCGCAATCGGCTGGAAAGCGCGCCAACGCCGCAGGAAGCCCCGCAATGATCTTCGACTCCGCGCTGCTCGATGCCCTGCGCGAAGCGCGTCGCGTCGTCGTGTTCACCGGCGCCGGCGTTTCCGCCGAGAGCGGCATTCCCACCTTCCGCGACCGCCTTACAGGATTATGGGAGCGCTTCGACGCCGCCTCCCTGGCGACTGCCGAAGCCTTTCGCGCCGACCCGGCGCTGGTCTGGGGCTGGTATGAATGGCGACGCAGCGTCGTCCGGCGCGCACAGCCCAACCCCGCACACCTGGCCATCGCCGCTCTGGCGAGCAAGGTGCCCAGGCTCACGCTGGTCACCCAGAACGTCGACGACCTCCACGAGCGCGCCGGCAGCCAGGACGTCACTCACCTGCATGGCCAGCTGGAACGCCCGCGCTGCTTCCACTGCCAGCGCGAGCCGGAAGCGCCCTTACCGGTACCGGACGAACCCGCGACCGGCCGCCGCGTGCAACCGCCGGCCTGCGCCCATTGCGGCGGCCCGCTGCGCCCCGGCGTGGTATGGTTCGGCGAAAGCCTGCCGATGGATGCCCTCACCCACGCCTTCCAGGCCGCCGAACAGTGCGACCTGCTGATCTCCATCGGCACATCCGGCGTGGTCTACCCGGCAGCGGAAATTCCCGAGATCGCCTGGCGCCTTCGCGCGACCGTCCTCCACATCAATCCCGCCCCCGGCCCGCTGCACGGCGAACGCGACTTTGCCCTCGCCAGCGCAGCCGGCATCGCCCTGCCCGCATTGCTGAACGAGGCTTTCGCCGAGCACTGATCTCGCCACAACTCTCGATCATAGGATGGGTGGAGCGCAGCGATACCCATGCTGTTCGAGCTGGAAATGATGAGTATCGCTTCGCTCCACGCCATCCTGCGAAGCAGACCCCACTGTAGGAGCGAGCTTGCTCGCGAACCCGCCCCGCATCCATGCCGCCGGAGGTTCTGTTCGCGAGCTGGCTCGCTCCCACAAAGGCACGCCGGAGTAACCGATCTACACCGCCGGCATCTGCAAGGTCACACAGTGAATGCCGCCACCGCCGGCAGCGATCGGGTCGATGTTCAGCTGCACGATCTCCCGGTCCGGGTACAGCTCGCTGAGCAAGGCGTGACAATGCTCATCGGCCGCCGCATCGCCGAACTTCGGCGCGATCACCCCGCCGTTCACCGGCAGGTAGTTGATGTAACCGGCGGCGAAGTCCGGGTTGTCGCGGTTGTAGGCGTTCACCTTGGGGTTTCTCGGCGGCGGCAGACTGTGCAGTTCCAGCTTGCGCCCATCGGCGTCGGTGGCGCTCTTCAGAATCTCCAGGTGCCGGCGAGTGACCTCGTAGTCGTAGGAGCGCTTGTCGTTGTCCAGGTTGACCACCACCACACCCGGCTCGACGAAGCGCGCATAGAAATCCACGTGCGCATCGGTGATGTCCTTGCCGCGGATGCCCGGCAGCCAGATCACCTTGCGCAGCCCCAGCATGTGCTTGAGCTCGGCCTCGATACGCGGGCGCGTCCAGCCCGGATTGCGGTTGTCGTTGAGCCAGCAGCTCTCGGTGAAGATCGCCGTGCCGTGGCCGTCTACCTCGATACCGCCGCCCTCCCCGCACAGCTCGCTGACGATGGCTTGTGCCTCCACGTCCTCGGCCAGCGCCGCCGACACTTTGCGGTCGCGCTCGGCGTGCTGCTTGCCGCCCCAGCCGTTGAAGTTGAAGTCGGCCAGCGCCAGGCCGCCCGGCGCGTCGTTGACCAGGAAGCAGCCGCCGTAGTCGCGCACCCAGATGTCGTCCACCGGCACCGGCAGGAAGTCGACGTTCTGGCCGGCGCACGCGCGCCTGGCTTCGGCCTGTTGTTCCGGCCGGCAGAGCACCGTCACCGGCTGGAACTCGGCGATGGCGCGGGCCAGCCGCGCCACCGTGGCGTTGACGTCCGGGGCGATGTCTTCCCAGACGTCAGGGCTCGCCGCATAGGCAACGAACACCCGCTCCTGCTTGCGGTGCTCGTCGGGCATGTACCAGGGCTTCGCCGCCAGGGCGACGCGGCCCAGGCCGAGCCCGAGGCCCGTCGCCAACGTCATGCCGGCGCCGAGCAGGTTCCTGCGTGTCATCATCCTCGCCTCCTCAGCCGCCGGTGCCGGTCTTGAAGCTGGTCCAGGTGCGCATCCGCGAACGCATGTCGCGTTGCGGGATGTCCTTGCCGGGGAACAGTCGCGCGTAGGCCTTCTCATCAAGATAGATGTCCGGGTTGTCGCGCATGCTCGCCTCGACCATCGGCCGCGCCTTGGCGTTGGACGTCGGGTAGCCGGTGGCGTTGCTGATCGCCGCCATCACCTCCGGACGCATCAGGTAGTTGATCAGTGCGTAGGCATACTCCGGGTGCGGCGCGTCCGCGGGAATGGCCATGGTGTCCATCCAGACCGAAGTGCCTTCGCGCGGCACGCGGTACTCGAAGCGCTCAGGCTTCTTCGCCTCGTCGGCAGCGCGTTGCGACTGGATCACGTCACCGCTGTAGCCCAGCGACAGGCACAGGTCGCCATTGACCAGTTGAGTGACGGGCTGCGACTGGAACTTGCGGATATACGGGCGGATGCCGTTGAGCACCGCCAGCGCGTCTGCCAGATCCTGCGGCTTGCCGCTGCGTGGGTCGCGGCCGAGGTAGTTGAGCACCACGGCGAGCACTTCGTCCGGCGAGTCGATCATCGAGATGCCGCAGTCGGCGAAGTGCCTGGCCATCTCCGGCTTGAACATCAGGTCAAGACTGTTCACCGGCGCGCCGGGCATGCGCTGCTCGATCTTTGCCTGGTTGTAGGTCAGGCCGATGCTGCCCCAGGTGTAGGGCACCACGGCATGCCGCGAGTACCGATACCTGGTCTGCAGGTCGCGCAGGCCCGATTCGATATCGCCCAGGTGCTCCAGCTTGCTGTCGTCGAGCTTCTGCAACGCGCCGGCGCGCATCAGGCGCTCGGCGACGGTGTCGCCGGGGAAGATCAGGTCATAGCCGCTGTGCCCGGCCATCATCTTGGCCTCCAGCGTCTCGCTGCTGTCCATCACGTCGTAGATGACGCGGATGCCGGTCTCTTTCGTGAAGTTGGCCAGGGTGTCGGGGGCGAAGTAATCCGCCCAGTTGAACAGGCGCAGGACCTTCTCTTCGGCCATAGCCGGTTGCAGGCAGCACGCCAGGGACAACCCCAGCGCGCCCATCATCAGGTGCTTGTTCATGGTCAGACTCCTTGCCAGCGCGGATGCAGGTGGCGGCCATCGAGACCGAGCAACGGGCCGTACATTTCCGGCCGGCGGTCGCGGTAGACGCCCCAGGTCAGGCGCTCCTCGCGGGCCAGGTCGAGGTCCAGCTCGCGGACCAACACGGCGGTCTCGTTGCGCCCGGCTTCGCCCAGCAGCGCGCCCTTGTGGTCGGTGATGAAGGATGAGCCGTAGAAGCGCATGCGCAGCCTGTCATCACTGGGCGCTACTTCCTCGCCGATGCGGTTGGCGGCCAGCACCGGCAGCAGGTTGGCGGCAGCGTGGCCGCGCTGGGCGGTCTGCCAGTGGTCGCGGGAGTCCAGCTGCTCGGCGCCCGGCTCGGAGCCAATCGCGGTGGGGAACAGCAGCATCTCCGCCCCTTGCAATGCCAGGCAGCGGGCAGTCTCGGGGAACCACTGGTCCCAGCAGATGCCCACGCCGAGGCGGCCGACGGCGGTGTCCCAGACGCGGAAGCCGGTATCGCCGGGGCTGAAGTACTCCTTCTCCTGGTAGCCGATGGCGTTGGGGATGTGCGTCTTGCGGTATACCCCGAGCAGGCTGCCGTCGGCATCAGCGACGGTCAGCGAGTTGAAGTAGGCGTTGCCGGCGCGTTCGAACCAGCTGATCGGCAGCACCACGTTCAGCTCTGCCGCCAGGCTGGCGAAGCGCTGCAGCAGCGGGCTGTCGTCATACGGCTGGGCCAGGGCGAGGTGGGAATGGTCCTGCTCGATGCAGAAGTACGGCGTGGCGAACAGTTCGGGCAGCAGGATCAGCTTCGCCCCTGCAGCCGCCGCCGCACGCACGTGGCGCTCGGCTTCGGCGAGGTTGCGCGGCAGGTCCCAGCTGCAGGAAAACTGCAGGACAGCGACGTTCAGCTTGCTCATCACAGGCCTCCGAGCGGCCAGGCCGGCTGCTGCTGGGTGATGCAATGCACGCCGCCTCCGCCGTGCGCCAGGTTATTGATGCGCACCGGCACCACCTCGCGGCCAGGGAACGCCCGGGCCAGCACCGCAGCGGCTTCGTCGTCGGCCGCGATGCCGTAGGCCGGCATGATCACCGCACCGTTCGCCAGGTAGAAGTTGGTGTAGGAGGCGCAGAACACTTCCGCCTCCGGGTCCACCGCCGCGCTGGCTTCGAACAGTTCGATCAGTTCGAAGGAGCGACCCTGGGCATCGGTGGCCAATTCCAGCGCGCGACGGTTTTCCTTGGCGACCTGGGCGTAGACGCTGGAGCTATCGTGGGTCGCATCCACCAGCAGCACGCCAGGACGGGCGAAGGCGCAAACGCCATCGACGTGGCCGTCGGTCATGTCACCGGTGACGTACTGCGGGTCGCCCGGCAGCCAGATGGTCTTGGTTACGCCCAGCAGGCGGGCGAAGATTTCCTCCATCTCGCGCTTGCTCACGCCGGGGTTGCGGTTGGGGTTGAGCAGCACCGATTCGGTGGTGATCAGCGTGCCCTCGCCGTCCACATGGATCGCCCCGCCCTCGTTGGACAGCGGCGTACCGAAGCAGTCGAGCCCGAGGTTATTCAGGATGCGCCGGCCCAGGCCTTCGTCCAGGGTGTGCCCGGACTTGCCGCCCCAGGCGTTGAAGCGCCAGCTCACGCCGGCCACGCCCTGCTGCGGATGGCAGACGAAGGTCGGCCCGGAGTCGCGGCACCAGCTGTCGTCGATGGGCAGCGGCACCAGCTCGACATTCGGCCCGCAGAGCTCGGCGGCGCGGGCGGCGGCGGACGGGTCCACCACCAGCTTCACCGGCTCGAAGCGGGCAATGGCATTGGCGACACGGGCGAAGTCTTCCTGCACCTGCTCCAGGGTGACGCGCCAGCCACCCTCCCAGAGCGGACGGTTGTGCGGGAAAGCCATCCAGGTCGCCGCGTGGTTGACCCATTCGGCGGGCATGCGCCAGCCGTTCTGCCTATCGTCATTGCGATGCATATTCGAACCTTCGGTAAGGAATTTTTATCGGAGGGAAAGGGTTAAGCGGCGCCTGGTGACAATGCTAGGCCTGTGAAAACGTCACAACAAACGATAGATTTTGCGCAAATCTGATTAGACGAACTTATCGATCATGCTCAAACACTGGCCACCCCTGAATGCCCTGCGCGGCTTCGAAGCCGCCGCGCGCCTGGGCAGCTTCCACAAGGCCGCCGAGGAGTTGCACCTCACCCAGTCGGCCATCAGCCAGCAGATCCGCAGCCTGGAAAGCTTCGTCGAGCAGCCGCTGTTCTATCGTTCCGGGCGCAGGGTCGCGCTGACCGACGCCGGTGCCGACCTGCTCAGCACCACACAATCGATGCTGCAGCAACTGGCCGTGGGCATCCGCCGCCTGGACCAGTACCGCAAGCCCAACCAGCTGGTGGTCAACACCACCCCGGCTTTCGCGCGGCACTGGCTGGTATCGCGCCTGGCCGACTTCCACGCACGCCACCCGCAGATCGACCTCTGGCTGCTGACCACCGACGAAACTCCGGAGATGGCCAGCCAGACCATCGACATCGCGGTGCGCGACGATCTCACGGCCCAGGCCGAGTGCCGCTTCCGCGTGCTGCTGGAGGATCGTCTCTATCCGGCTTGCCACCCTTCCCTGCTGACACAGCCGGAGCCTGCGCGCACCACGCTGCACGGCGAACGGGAAATGGACTGGGCGCACTGGCAGGTGCAGGGTGGTGCGGACGTGGGCCAACGCAGCGAGGGACTGAACTTCTCCGATCCAGGACTGCTGCTCGACGCTGCCAGCCAGGGGCTGGGTATCGCGCTGGTGAGTCAGTTGCTGGCCGGCGATGCCCGTAGCAAGGGCGTGCTCACGCCACTCAGCGAGCAGACCGTGCGCGGGCCGAACTGGTCCCTGCTGGTGCACCAGCAGAGCGAACGCAATGCGCAGGCGATGGGCTTCTGCGAGTGGCTATCCGCCGCGCTGGGTGTCTCGCTGCAGGGCGCATAACGCCTATGGCGTTATCCGCCAAGCCGGCGGATAACCCGTTCCGGGTGATTCGCCCTACGAAATTGCAGGAGCGGACCATGCCCGCGAAGCGCCGCCAGGGCCGGCGTTGGGAACCTTCCGCACCTTCGGGTTCTGGTGCCCGCCGGTAGGCCCTCTCCCTGAAGGGAGAGGGAGCTAGCACTGAGCACAAGGCGATATCGAAGTCAGCCGGCAGAACACAGCTGCTGCAGCTCATTCAGGACAGTCCCCTCTCCCTTCAGGGAGAGGGCTGGGGAGAGGGAAATCCCCACTCAAACCTCTCAGACAGCACCTTTCCCCTTCCTCAACCGCCCCCGTACCTTCTTCCCCTCCAGCGCACTCTCCCCCGCCGCCTTCACCAGCCGCTGGAAGGTCGGGCATTCAGCGTGACTGGGCGCCGGGCACGCCGCCGCATGGCGCAGCCCCCGGCTCATCGCGCGCAGGCGCTTGATGGTGGCATCCAGCTCGTCCGCCTTCGCCGCGAGCATCTGCCGGTCGATGTTGGTCCCGCCATCGCCGGCGAACATCGAGCGGATTTCTTCCAGGCTGAACCCCGCCGATTGTCCGAGGCTGATCAACGCCAACTGGTCGAGAATCTGCGGCGCGAACTGGCGGCGCGCGCCGGGCCTGGCGAGCGAGACGATCAGCCCCTTCTCCTCGTAGAAACGCAGGGTCGATGCCGGCACGCCGGAGCGCCTGGCCACGTCAGCGATATCCATGGAACACCTCTTGACTTCAAGTTCGCTTGAACTTGTAGGTTCACGCCAAAGGCCGTCGAGGTCAATCCACACACGGCCTTCCCCCTTTGCGTGCCACCTACGGAGAAGCCATGAAAACCATCGCCATCGTCTACCACAGCGCCAACGGCCGTACCGAGCGCATCGCCCAGACCATCGCCAGCGGCGCTCGCCGGGTGCCCGGCTGCGAAGTGCAACTGCTCACGGCGCAGGAGCTGATCGGGCAGCCACAAGCGCTGCTCGCCTACCACGGCCTGATCCTCGGCTCGCCGACTTACCTGGGCGGCGTCTCGGCACCGCTGAAAGCATTGATGGACGCCACCGGGCCGCTCTGGCGCCAACAGCAGCTGCGCGGGCGCCTTGCCGCCGGCTTCACTGTCTCGGCGCTGCCGGCCGGCGACAAGCAGTCGACGCTGATCTCGCTGTTCACCTTCTGCATGCAGCACGGGATGCTCTGGGCCGGCAACCCGATCCTTCCCGAACAGCATCAGGGAGTGCCTGAGCACGAAGCCGCCAACCGCCTCGGCTCCTGGTCCGGGCTGATGGCCCAGGCCGACAAGACCGCCCCGGACTTCTGCCCCGGCGACCTGAAGACCGCGAGACTGTTCGGCCAGCATTTCGCCGAAACCCTCAGCCGCCTTCAGCAGCCACAGCTCGAGCCCGCGCAGGAGGCCCACGCATGATCGCCCGCCGCTACGCCCCGCTGCTGTTCGCGCTGATCCTGTCCTGCGTGATGACCCTGCTGGTCTCCGGCCTCTCCACCTGGCGCGCCGTCGGCCTGGCCCCGGCCTTCGCCCGGCTCTGGCTGGGCGCCTGGCTCACCAGCTGGAGCATCGCCTTCCCGCTGGTGCTGACCATCGCCCCGCTGACACGCCGCCTCGTGGAGAGGCTGACCCGAGCGTAGGAGCGGACTGCGTCCGCGATGGCGTCCACCAAAAAGGAATCCCAGGTAACTCGTACGTAGGATGGCGTGGAGCGCAGCGATACCCGTCGACTCCGAGCGCCGGCAACATGGGCACCGCTGCGCTCCACCCATCCTGCAAAGAGATCTCTTCGACCCAGGTGCCTACGCCATGGCGGCCCGGGCCGAGCTACTCGCGCATTCCGTCCGCCAGACGGCAGAAGCCCTCGCGCACCGCGCCGTCGGTCGTGTACATGCCACCCGCGGTGGTGAAGATGTAGCTGACCTTGCTGCCCTTCCCGGCCTCCTCCACGACGATGCTCATGGGCGCCGTGCGGTTGCTCAGGATGACGCCCTGGTGGGCGTAGATTATGCCGCGCTCGTCGTCTGCGGTATCGATGGAGAAGCCTTCCTTCAGCAGCGTCTTCTGCGCGTTGTGGAAGGCCTTTTCGGGGGCCAGGTGCTCGAATACGACGCTGGAGTTGTAGGTCTTGCCGGCAATGAAACCACCCGAGGTGCTGAAGTTGTCTTCGCACTGGTTGCCGGTATTACGGTGCGCGCAGCCCTGCAACAGGGCGGCAGCGAGCAGAATCATCGTGGCTCGTCGCATCATCGTTCCTTGATCTCGTGGGGCCGCCATCCCTGCGGGTCTGCAGCGGCGAAGGGGTTTTATAAGCCGAGGGGACGGGCCCTGGCCAGACTTTTCCTCGTCCAGTGAGACAACCCGCACGTAGGAAATATCCCCTCATTCGCTCAAGCACGGGCGTTCACACCGTTCGTCCTGGCGTATCCCCGCAGTGTGCTCCGGGCCTGCGTGCGCAGCGCCCGGATACTCGTGGAGCGAAGCCTCCCGATCGCCAGGACCCGGGGCCCGCCACCCCTACCAGATCGGCAGGGTATAGCTGACGATGAAGCGGGTTTCGTCCATGTCGTTGCCGAAGCTGCTGCGGAAGGTGCTGTTGCGCAGCTTGAAGCCGACGTTCTTCAGCGCTCCGCTCTGCACCACGTAGCCGATGTCGGTATCGCGCTCCCACTCCTTGCCGTTGCCCTGCCCGTTCAGCAGGTCGATGTGGTCGCCGCGCAGGTAGCGCGTCATCAGGCTCAGCCCGGGCAGCCCGTAGGTGGCGAAGTTGAAGTCGTAGCGCAGCTGCCAGGAGCGCTCGTCCTTGTTGGCGAAATCGCCGATCTGCACGTAGTTGACCAGGTACGGGTCGGTGCCGGACAGGTAGGCGAAGCCGGTGTCGCCGGACATGCGCTGCAGGCCGAGGCCGAACGCCTGGTTGCCCAGCTTGTAGGTGAACATGGCGTTGAGCGCGTGGTTGTCGACGTTGCTGCCGCCATCGTCGGTGGAGCGCGCCCAGCGGATGTCGGACTTCAGCGACTGGCCCTCGGCGATCGGCAACGTGTGCACCAGGCTCACGTAGTGCTGGCGGTAGAGGTCTTCGAGGTTGGCATAGTGGTAGCTGGTGCTCAGCTGGCTGTTCCAGCGATAGGTGCCGCCGGCAAGGTTGAAGCGGTCGCCGGTGAGGTGGCTGCCGGCGACGATGTTGCGCTTGTTGCCGCGGGTCATCGACAGATCCTCGTTGTTCGAGGAGTCGCGCTGCTTCACTTCGCGCAGCTGGCCGAGCTGCAGGTCGAGGTCGTCGAGCTCCTTCGACTCCACCAGCGCGCCCTGGAAGGTCTGCGGCAGCAGGCGGGTGTCGTTGTACTGCACCACCGGCAGCTTGGGCAGCAGCGTGCCGACCTTCAGGGTGCTCTTGGACACGCGCAGCTTGGCGGTCAGGCCGAGGTCGCTGTAGTCATCGGCGGCGCGCTTGTCGCTGGCCGAGTACGGCAGCAGGCCGGAGCCGGAGCGGTCCGGGCTGGAGTCGAGCTTCAGCCCCAGCAGGCCGAGGGCATCGACGCCGACGCCAACGGTGCCGTCCGTGTAGCCCGATTCGTAGCGCAGCAGGAAGCCCTGCGCCCATTCCTCGGCTTTCGACTGAGCGGCGCCGCCCTGGCGGTAGTCGCGATTGAAGTAGAAGTTGCGCGTTTCGATGCTGGCCTTGCTGTCGGCGAGGAAATCGGCGAGGGCGAACGGGGGCAGCAGCGCCAGTCCGGAGACCAGCACAGGGAGTCGACGAGTATTCATTGTTCTTGTTTCTATCTACATGAGGTGTTGGCAAAACGCCGGGCCGATGTCGGCTGGCCCGGCACGGGAATGCGCGGGCTCAGACGACCTTTTCCAGCTCGGGTGCGGCTTCGAACAGGTCGGCGACCAGCACGTTCATTCGGTTTTCCTGTGAGTGGCGCCCTGCTCTTTCGCGAACGGCATCAGACCTGACCCAGTTGCTCGATCACACCCTCGGCCTTCAACTGCGCCAGGCGTGCGTCATCGATCCCCAGACGGCGCTTGAGCACCTCGTCGGTGTGCTCGCCGAGCATGGGCGCCGGGCGCTGGTACTCCACCGGGGTCTCCGACAGTTTCAACGGACTGCCGACCATGCGGAATGCCGGGTTCTGCGCATGGGGAATCGCCACCAGCATGTCGCGCGCGACCACCTGCGGCTCGTCCAGCGCGCGGCCGATGTCGTTGATCACGCCCACCGGCACCTTCATGGCGTGGATGCGCTTCACCCAGTTGTCGGCGGTGTCACCCTGGAAGTGCTCGGCCAGCTTGCCGACGATCACATCGCGGTTGCGCACGCGGTCGGCGTTGCGGGTGAAGCGCGGGTCCTTCGGCAACTCCGGCAGGCCGATGGCGTCGCACAGCGAGACGAACTGGCTGTCGTTACCGCAGGCGATGATGAAGTCCATGTCCTGCGCGCTGAACACCTGGTACGGCACGATGTTGACGTGGGCATTGCCCTGGCGGCCCGGCGAGCGGCCGGTGGCAAGGTAGTTCTGGCTCTGGTTGCCGAGCATGGCGACCTGCACGTCGAGCAGCGCCATGTCGCAGTGCTGGCCGCGGCCGGTCTTCTCCCGTGCCAGCAGCGCGGCCTGGATGGCGACCACCGAGTAGAGGCCGGTCATCACGTCGGATACGGCGACCCCGACTTTCTGCGGGCCGGCGCCGGGCACGCCGTCCTTCTCGCCGGTGATGCTCATCAATCCGCCCATGCCCTGGATGATGAAGTCGTAGCCGGGTTCCTCGGCGCGCGGGCCAGTCTGGCCGAAGCCGGTGATGGAGCAGTAGACCAGGCGCGGATTGACCTTCGACAGGCTGTCGTAGTCCAGCCCGTACTTGGCCAGCGAACCGGCCTTGTAGTTCTCGATCAGCACGTCGCACTCGCAGGCCAGCGCACGTACCAGCGCCTGCCCTTCTTCGGTGGCCAGATTCAGCGCCACCGACAGCTTGTTGCGGTTGGTGGACTGGTAGTACGCCGCCTCGGAGCTGTCCGAGCCATCGGCGGCTTTCATGTAGGGCGGGCCCCAGCCGCGGGTGTCGTCACCCACGCCGGGCCGTTCGATCTTGATCACCTCCGCGCCCAGGTCGGCCAGCACCTGGCCGCACCAGGGCCCGGCCAGCACGCGGCTGAGGTCGAGTACGCGGTATCCGCTCAAAGCACCCATCTTCACATCCTCACTGACGCGCTCAGGCGCGCTCGATAACCATGGCGAGCCCTTGGCCCACGCCGATGCACAGGCTGATCACCGCATAGCGTTGACCGCTGCGCTGCAGTTGTCGCGCCACACTCAGCGCCAACCGCGCGCCGGAAGCGCCCAGCGGGTGGCCGACGGCGATGGCGCCGCCATTGGGGTTGACCCGCGCATCGTCGAAGTCCACGCCCAGGCCGTGCAGGCAGCCGAGCACCTGGGAAGCGAAAGCCTCGTTGATCTCGATGATGTCCATGTCGGCCAGGGTCAGTTCGGCACGCGCAAGCGCCTTGTTGATCGCCTCCACCGGGCCGACGCCCATGATGCGCGGCTCGACGCCAACCGCCGCTGCCGAGAGAATCCGCGCCAGTGGCTTGAGGCCATGGCGCTCGCCCGCAGCGGCCGAGCCGATCAGCAGCGCGGCGGCGCCATCGTTGACGCCGGATGCATTGCCGGCAGTGACCACGCCGCCATCGAACAACGGCTTCAGGCGGGCCAGCGCGGCATAGTCGGAAGACGGACGCGGATGTTCGTCCTGCTCCACGACATTCGGCGGCGTCTTGCGCCCGGTGGGCACGCTGACCGGGAGAATTTCCTCGGCGAAGAAGCCGGCCTGGCGCGCGGCCTCGTAGTTGGCCTGCGAACGGGCGGCGAAACGGTCGGCCTGCTCGCGGCTGATGCCGAATTCGCGGGCCACGTTGTCGCCGGTCTCCGGCATGCTGTCGTTGCCGAACCCGGCGACGATCTTCGGGTTGGGGAAACGCGCGCCGATGGTGCTGTCGAACACGGTCAGGTCACGGCTGTACGCGGCCTCGGCCTTGGCCATGACGAAGGGCGCGCGGGACATGCTCTCCACCCCACCGGCGACGAACAGCTCGCCTTCGCCGCAGGTCACGGCACGCGCCGCGTCGATGACGGCGGCCAGACCGCTGGCGCACAGGCGGTTGACCGTCTGCCCGGGCACGGTGACTGGCAGGCCGGCGAGCAGCGCGGCATGGCGGGCGATATTGCGGCTGTCTTCACCGGCCTGGTTGGTGTTGCCGAGGATCACGTCCTCGATGGCATCGCCCGGCACCTGGGTGCGGGCCAGCAGTTCGCGGATCACCTGGGCGACCAGGTCGTCCGGGCGCACCGGCGCCAAGGCACCGGCGTGACGGCCGAAGGGGGTGCGCAGGCCGGCGTAGATATAGGCGTTGAGCATGGAAGTCTCCTTGAAAACGGTGACGCCGGGCCTCAGCCCAGCGCGGGCTCGGCGTGGCGCAGCGACAACCCCAGCGCGGCGCGGCGGCGCAGCCAGGGGCCGGGGCGGTAGCGGGCATCGCCGGTCAGGCCGGTCATGCGTTCGAGAATGCGCAGCAGGCGCGCCGGGCCGACGCTGTCGCCCCAGGCCAGCGGGCCCTGCGGGTAGCCCAGTCCACGGCGAACGCCTTCGTCGAGGTCGTCGACGCTGGCGATGCGCTGCTGGACGATGTCGCCGGCCAGGTTGACGATCAGCGCCAGGACGCGCTGGGCAACGAAGCCGACGCTGTCGTTGATGACCGTGACGCCGACGCCGTCAGCCGCCAGCAGCGCATGGGCAGCATCGCGCATTGCCGAGGAAGTCGCCGGGTTCTGCATCAGGCAGCGGTGGCGTTGCAGGTCCAGCAACAGGTCGATGCACAGGGTGCGCGCCGGGTCGGTGCCGAAGTGCTGGCAGGCAGTGGTCGCATCCACGCCATAGGGAGCGAGCAGGCACAGCGCCTCGCTGCTCGGCTCGGCGCCCTGCTCCAGGTTCGCGCCCAGAGTCTTCAGCAATTCGCCGAGGCGTTGGCGATCCGGGTCGTTCTCCGCGCCGATCCACACCGGCGGCAACGCCGTCACGCTCGGCACCGGCTGGGGCGCGGGCGGGTCGATCATCTTGCCGTCGGCGTAGCGATAGAAACCACGGCCGGCCTTGCGCCCGACGAAGCCGGCCTCGAGCATTTGCCGGGTCAGCGCCGCCGGGCGATAGCGCGGCTCCTGGTAGAACTGGTTGTAGATGGATTCGATCACCGGGTGCGAAACGTCCAGCGCGGTAAGGTCGAACAGCTCCAGTGGGCCCATGCGGAAGCCCAGGCCCTCGCGCAGGATGCGGTCGATGTCGGCCGGCTCGGCGATACCTTCCTTGAGCATCTGCAGGGCTTCGGTGCTGTAGGCACGGCCGGCGTGGTTGATGATGAAGCCGGGGGTGTCCTTGGCGCGGATGCCGCGATGGCCCATGCGCGTGGCCAGCGCTATCAGGCAATCGCCGACCTGCGGATCGCCGGCCAGGCCGTCGATGACCTCGACCACCTTCATCAGCGGCACCGGGTTGAAGAAGTGGAAACCCGCCACCCGCTGCGGGCGCTGGCAGCCACGGGCGATGCTGGTGACCGACAGCGACGAGGTATTGGTGGCAAGAATGCAGTCGGCGCTGACCACCGCCTCCAGCTCGACCAGCAGCGCCTGCTTGGCGTCCAGCCGCTCGATGATCGCCTCGACCACCAGGTCGGAATCCGCCAGCTCGCTCAGGGCCCCGGCGACCAACAGGCGGCCCAGGGTCGCATCGGCCTCTGCGGCAGTGATCTTGCCCTTCTCCGCCAGCTTGGCGAGGGTTTGCCCGAGGTGGGCGCGGGCGGCTTGTGCGGCGCCCTCTCGGGCGTCGAAGAGTTTCACCTGGATGCCGGCCTGGGCGGCGATCTGGGCGATGCCGCTGCCCATGACACCGGTGCCGACGATGGCGATGCGCTGGATGCGCTCGCTGCCAAACGAAAGGGTCATGTTCATTCTCCCAGGAAGCTGGCTTGGCGTTTTTCCAGGAAGGCGGCGGCGCCCTCCTTCTGGTCCTTCGAATCGAACAGCAGCTGGAAGGCCTTGCGCTCCAGGGTCAGGGCGCTGTCCAGCGGCAGGTCGGCGCCGGCGAGCATCACTTCCTTGATCTGCGCCACGGCCAGCGGCGGCAGCGCAGCGATCTCGGCGGCCAGTTCCAGCGCACGGGGCAGCGTATGGGCGTCTTCCACCACTTCGCTGAGCATGCCGATGGCCAGGGCTTCGGGCGCCTTGATCAGGCAGCCGGTCAGGGCGATGCGCATTGCCTGGAACTTGCCTACCGCACGGATCAGCCGCTGGGTACCGCCGGCGCCGGGCATCAGGCCGAGCTTCACTTCCGGCTGGCCGAAGCGCGCCGATTCACCAGCGACGATGATGTCGCAGTGCATCGCCAGCTCGCAGCCGCCGCCCAGGGCGAAGCCGTTGACCGCGGCGATCACCGGTTTCGGACAGCGGGAAATGGCTTCCCACAGCAGTTCGGTGTGCCGGCGGTACATCTCGATGGGGCTGGCCTGGGCGAACTCGCGGATATCCGCCCCGGCGACGAAACAGGCCTCGCCGCCGGTGAGCACCACCGCCCGCACCGCCGGGTTGTCACTGAGCGCGCGGAAATGTTCGGCCAGTTGCTGGCGCACGGCAGCGTTCAGGGCATTCTTGGCTTCCGGGCGGTCGATGCGGACAACCGCCACGCCATCGGCCCGGATATCGAGATGAACCACGTTGGTATTCATTGGAACTTCACCCTCACACTTGTTTCGTCTGACGAAACTACATTCCGTATTTTGATTTCATCATAGTGACACGTTATCCAGCCTGTAAACGGTGTTGTTCTGACCCGCCTCTAAAAGCCTTTGTTTACGGGGTCTTCAATATTTTTCAGGTGGCTTCTGTACGAAACCTCTCAGACCCATTACAATTTCGCCTGACGAAACTGTATTTTATTTTATTGATTTTCCGTGAATAGGGGTTCTACCATGCGCCGCAACAAGACGGAGATGGATTCGGCTGCGCCGACAAAAAACGAAGGTGAGATCGGCCTGCTGGAACGGGGTCTGTACGACCCGGCCACGGCACTGAGCGAAGAGGAAAACAGCGGCCAGTTCGTCACGGCCCTGGCCCGTGGCCTGGAGATCCTGCGTTGCTTCACGCCACGGGAAAACGTGCTGAGCAACCAGGACCTGGCCCGCAAGACCGACCTGCCCAAGCCGACCGTGACACGCCTGACCAATACCCTGATGCGCCTGGGTTGCCTCAAGCGCGAGGTGCACTCGGGCAAGTACCAGCTGGACGTCGGCGTGCTGGGCTTCGGCTACGCGATGCTGTCGAATCTGTCGATCCGCGCGGTGGCCCACCCGCTGATGGAAGAACTGGCCAACCACGCCCAGGCGGCGGTAGCCATGGCTGCCCGCGACCGCCTGCAGATGGTCTACCTGGACGTCGTGCAGGGGCAGGGAAACATGACGATGCGCCGGCAGATCGGCAGTTACCTGCCGCTGGCGGCGAGCTCGGTGGGCCGCGCGTGCCTCGCGGCGATGCCGGAGAACGAGCGGGAATTCCTGCTCGACCACATTCGCGAACGCGAACCGGAAAACTGGCCGGCCATCCGCAAGGGTCTGGACCGTGCCTTCAGGGACTTCACCGATTACGGCTATTGCCTGTCGATCGGCGAATGGCACCGCGACGTCAACTCCGTCGCCGTGCCCTTGGTACACCCGCAGTACGGGCTGCTGGCCTTCAACTGCGGCGGCCCGAGCTTCCAGCTGACCCGCGAGAAGCTCGAGGACGACATCGGGCCCCGCCTGATCAACATGGTCAACAACATAGGTGCCGCCGCTCGCTGAATCTCGGGTGACGGTGCCTCGCCAGACTGGCCCGCTCGCGGGCCTTGTGAGGAGTGCACATGATCCGAGACCCAGAAACGCTGCAGATACTTCTGGACTCCATCCACCAGTTCGTCGGCGAAGTGCTGATCCCGCGGGAGAACGAGGTCGCCGAGACCGATGCCATCCCCCAGGACATCATCGAGCAGATGCGCGAGATGGGCCTGTTCGGCCTGACCATCCCCGAGGAATTCGGCGGCCTGGGCGTGACCATGGAAGAAGAGGTGAACATCACCTTCGAACTGGGCCGCACCTCCCCCGCCTTCCGCTCCTACATCGGTACCAACAACGGCATCGGCTCCATCGGCATCCTCATCGACGGCACGCCGGAGCAGAAAGCCCACTACCTGCCCAAGCTCGCCAGCGGCGAACTGCTCAGTGCCTTCTGCCTGACCGAGCCGGACTCGGGCTCCGACGCCGCCTCGCTGAAGACCACCGCCGTGCGTGACGGCGACTTCTACGTGCTCAACGGCACCAAGCGCTTCATCACCAACGCCCCGCATGCCGGCATCTACACCGTGATGGCGCGCACCAACCCGGCGATCAAGGGCTCGGGCGGCATCAGTGCATTCATCGTCGAGCGCGGCACGCCGGGTATTTCCCTGGGCAAGCCGGACCACAAGATGGGCCAGAAAGGCGCGCACACCAGCGACGTGATCTTCGACAACGTGCGCATCCCCGCCAGCCAACTGATCGGCGGCCTCGAGGGCGTAGGCTTCAAGACCGCCATGAAAGTGCTCGACAAGGGCCGCCTGCACATCGCCGCGCTGAGCGTCGGCGCCGCCGAGCGCATGCTCGCCGACGCGCTGCAGTACGCCCTGGAGCGCAAGCAGTTCGGCCAGCCGATTGCCGAATTCCAGCTGATCCAGGCGATGCTCGCCGACAGCAAGGCCGAGATCTACGCCGCCCGCTGCATGGTGCTGGACGCCGCGCGCAAGCGCGACGAGGGCCGCAACGTCAGCACCGAAGCCTCCTGCGCGAAGATGTTCGCCACTGAGATGTGCGGCCGCGTCGCCGACCGCTGCGTGCAGATCCACGGCGGCGCCGGCTACGTCAGCGAGTACGCCATCGAGCGCTTCTACCGCGACGTCCGCCTGTTCCGGCTCTACGAGGGCACCACGCAGATCCAGCAGGTGATCATCGCGCGCAACATGATTCGCGAAGCCCAGTCCTGACCCCCACGGGGCGGGCGCGGGGCCACTCCCCCACGCCCGCCAGCAGGATTCGTACGCACGCTTACCGAGGACCGGTCTACCGGCCCGCCAACAACTACAACAGGTAATTCGTTCATGGAAAACACTGCTTCCGCCACGGCGGCGACAACCGCCACACAGAGCAGGACCTGGATACTGGTCTTCGCCTTCTGCTTCCTTGGTCTGCTGATCGACGGCGCGGACCTCATGCTGCTCTCCTACAGCCTCACCAGCCTCAAGGCCGAGTTCGGCCTGAGCAACCTCCAGGCCGGCAGCCTGGGCAGCGTCACCCTGGCCGGCATGGCCTTCGGCGGCATCTACGGCGGCTGGGCCTGCGATCGCTTCGGCCGGGTCAGGACCGTGGTCTGGACCATCGTACTGTTCTCCGTCGGCACCGCCGTGCTCGGCCTGACCCACAACTACTGGCAGTTCGCCGCCGCACGCTTCGTTGCCTCCCTCGGCCTGGGCGCCCTTTACGTGGCCTGCAACACGCTGATGGCCGAATACGTGCCGACCAAGTACCGCACCACCGTGCTGGGCACCCTGCAAGCCGGCTGGTCGGTGGGCTACATCGTCGCTACCCTGCTGGCCGGCTGGATCCTGCCGGACCACGGTTGGCGCTACCTGTTCTATATCGCCATCATCCCGGTGGTGCTGGCGGTGGCCATGCGCAAGCTGATCCCCGAGCCCGCCGCCTGGGTCCAGGCGCAGGCCGAACGCCAGCAGCGCAAGGCCGCCGGCCCGTCGAGCCAGCCCGCCGCGCCCCGGCAGAACGCCTTCCGGCAGATCTTCAGCGACCCGCGGGCCAGCCGCATGTTCCTGTTCTGGGCGCTGACCGCCGGCTTCCTGCAGTTCGGCTACTACGGCGTGAACAACTGGATGCCGTCGTACCTGGAAACCGAGATGGGCATGAACTTCAAGGCGATGACCGCCTACCTGGTCGGCACCTACGCGGCGATGATCCTCGGCAAGATCCTGGCGGGTGTCGCCGCCGACTGGTTCGGCCGCCGCACAGTGTTCTCCTTCGGCGCCCTCGGTACCGCGGTGTTCCTGCCGGTGATCGTGCTGTTCCACAGCCCGGAGAACATTCTCTGGATGCTGGTGGTGTTCGGCTTCCTCTACGGCATCCCGTACGGCGTGAACGCGACCTACATGACCGAGAGCTTCGCCGCCGCCTTCCGCGGCACGGCAGTGGGCGGCGCCTACAACATCGGGCGCATCGGCGCGGCCATCGCCCCGGCGGTGATCGGCTTCCTCGCCACCCAGATGTCCATCGGCGTGGGCTTCCTGGTGATGGGTGCGGCGTACTTCATCTGCGGCGTGATCCCCGCCCTGCTGATCCGCGACAAGCAGTTCGACCCGCAGCAGGAGTGACCTGAAGGCCGCTCCAGCGCCTGCAAAAACGCCCGGTGCCGTGCACCGGGCGTTTTGCTTTGCGCGCAGGAAACGCCGCCGCCATGAATCGCAGGCAAAAAAAAGCCCCGCCGAAGCGGGGCTCTTTCGTCAGCGGAGTCGATTAGACAGCGCGAACTTGTTCAGCTTGCGGGCCTTTCTGGCCGGCAGTCACAACGAAGCTGACCTTCTGGCCTTCGTCGAGGGACTTGTAGCCGTTGCCTTCGATCTGACGGAAGTGAACGAATACGTCCGGGCCGCTTTCCGGGGTGATGAAGCCGAAGCCCTTCTCAGCGTTGAACCACTTGACGATGCCGTTTTGACGATCGGACATGATGTTGTCTCCTAAAAGAATGCTAAAGGCCGGCCGAATGCCGACCGGCGATGAGCTGAATGCGTAGTGAAGAGGTGCCGAGGAGATGGAGCATCTTGTAGAAGAACATCAAGTCGCGGAACTCGTTACTGGGCAGGCAGCCCATGCAGAATACAGGGTCTGGCGACGATTCATAGCTTTTTTTCACGACCCGTGGCGATTTTGACAAATGGTCGAGCAATTCGGGCGCAATTTGGGAAACCCGTGTAGGCTGGCCGGGCCGGTTTGGCGCCCATCGCACAGGTGACTTCATGACTGATTCACAGCTGGATCGCGAACGTTCGGAGCTCGATGAAAAGATTGCCGCTTTCCTCTCCCAGGGCGGGGAAATCCAGGAGATCCCCGTTGGCCAGCTGGCGGTGAAGGTCGAGCGAAAGTCGCAATGGGCGAAATCCGAAGGCAAGAAGCCAGCGTCCTGACCAATGAGCGCTGAAAAGAACTCCGCCACGGCGGGGTCTTGCATTTCAGTGGCAGGACGGCCGGCGCCAGTTCCCTTGTAAGGGTCGGTCTTGCCCGCGCTCGCGCGCAGGGCGCGTTGCTACGGATACTTCAGGCTGCGCGCCTCAGTGACCGAGGTAATGATTCGACAGCCAGTTCAGCGCCCTGCCCGGCCGCGTCAGCGCATCGATGAAACTTGGCCCCCAGAAGCGGATGTCGTTGGCCTCCAGCACGGCGTACATGTCACGGTGGCGTGCCTGGCGCTCCTTAAGCGGCATGCGCAGTGCCTGCAACATGGCGTCGGCCAGCGCATCGCGGTCATGGGGATTGATGATCAGCGCACCGCCCAGCTCGGCGGCGGCGCCGGCGAACTGGGAGAGGATCAGCACGCCGGGGTCGTCCGGGTCCTGGGCGGCAACGAACTCCTTGGCCACCAGGTTCATGCCATCGCGCAGCGGCGTCACCAGGCCGATCCGCGCATGGCGCAGCACCATGGCGATGTCCGAACGCTGGTGATTGCGCGCCACGTAACGCAGCGGCACCCAGGACACGGCGCCGAAGCGGCCATTGACGTGCCCCACCCGCGCGCTCACGGCGGCGTCGATGTCGGCATATTCGGGGATGTCCTGGCGGCTGCCCGGTGATATCTGCAGGCAGGTCACGCGGTTGTGCCAGTCCGGGTTGCGCTCCAGGAAGCGCTCGTAGCCGTCCAGGCGATTGACGATGCCCTTGGAATAGTCGAGCCGGTCCACTCCCACCATCAGCGCGCGCTCCCCGAGGCTGTCACGCAGGTCCTGCGCTGCCTGGCTCTGCGAGGCTTCCTCGGCCAGCCGGCGGAAACCGGCGGCGTCCACGCCCACCGGGAACACGCCGACGCGGAAATGCTGGTCCTCCAGGTGATAACGCCGGCCATCGGGCGTCGCCGCGCCGACCACGCGGGTCAGGTAGCGGGCGAAGTTACTGGCGTCGTTCTCGGTCTGGAAACCGATCAGGTTGTATTGCGTCAGCGCACGGAACAGTTCGTCGTGGTGCGGCAGCGCGGTGATCAGGTCCGCCGGTGGCATCGGGATGTGCAGGAAGAAGCCGATGCGGTTGGCGTGGCCGCGCTGCCTCAGGGCCGAGGCCAGGGGAATCAGGTGGTAGTCATGGACCCAGAGGACGTCGTCCTCTTCCAGCAGCGGGCTCAGGCGCTCGGCGAAGAACTCGTTGACCCGCTGGTAGCCGCCGAACTCGGCCTCGTTGAACTCGGCCAGGTCCACCCGGTAATGCAGGATGGGCCAGAGCACGCGGTTGGCGAAGCCGTTGTAGTACTCGTCGAAGTCCTGCGGGTGCAGGTCGGTGAGGATGTACTGCAGATTGTCGCGCTGGACCATGCTCGGCGGCCCGGGTTCCTCGGCCTTCTCGCCGCTCCAGCCGAACCAGATGCCCTGGCGGTTGCGCATGGCAGCCTCGACCGCCACGGCCAGTCCGCCGGGCGCCGGGCCGTTCTCATCGGGTATCGCGACCCGGTTGGAGATCACCACGAGGCGCGGCATAGACCTTCCTCCCAACCGATGGAAAGGCGCATGGCGGAGTTGATCAGCCCGGCCATGGAATAGGTCTGCGGAATATTTCCCCACAACTCCCCGGTGTGCGGATGCAAATCTTCCGAAAGCAGCCCGTAGCGGTTGCGCGCAGCGATCAGCTGTTCGAACAGCTGGCGCGCCTCGTCGGTGCGGCCGATGGCGGCCAGCGCATCGAGGTACCAGAACTTGACCACCAGGAAGGCCGTTTCCGGCACGCCGAAATCGTCCGCCGCGGCGTAGCGCAGCATCTGCCCGTTGACGTTGAGCTCGCGGCCGATGCACTCGACGGTGGCGATGAAGCGCGGGTCGTCGGCCTCGATGATGCCCAGCTCGTTCATCAGCAGCACGCTGGCGTCGAGGTCGTCATGGCCGAAAGCGCCGGTGAAGCACTGCTTCTTCTCGCTCCACGCCTGGGCGAGGATGCGTTCGCGCAGGTTGGCGGCCTTGTCCATCCAGCTGCCCGCCTCGTCGCTACGGCCCAGGCGCCGGGCGATGCGCGCCACGCGGTCGCAGGCGACCCAGCAGAGCAACGCGGAATGGGTGTGGATGCGCTGGCGGCCGCGGTACTCCCAGATGCCTGCATCCGGCTCGAAGGCGGCATGCACGGCCTTGGCGGCGAGGTTTTCCAGCAGTTGCAGCATGCCTTCGCTGCTGGGGTTGGGCAGGCGCTCGTCGACGAAGCTCTGCAGCACCGCCAGGGCCACCGAGCCGAACACGTCGTGCTGGTTCTGCTCCACGGCCTGGTTGCCGACGCGCACCGGTGCGTGATTGAGGAAGCCCGCCAGGTCCGGCTCGACGCGTTCGGTGAGGTCCTGGTTGGGAATGATCCCGTACAGCGGCTTGAGCACCGCGTCGCCGCTGGCGACCGTGGTGATGAAATCGATGTAGCCCTCCATCGTCCGTGTGGCACCCAGGCGGTTCAGCGCGAGGATCACGAAGTAGGCATCGCGCAGCCAGCAGTAGCGGTAGTCCCAGTTGCGCTGCGAATCCGGCGCCTCCGGCACCGAGGTGGTGGCGGCGGCGATGATCGCCCCGGTGTCCTCGAAATTGCACAGTTTGAGGGTAATGGCCGAGCGGATCACCACGGGCTGCCATTCGAAGCAGATGGCCAGACCGCGTACCCAGTCGTGCCAGTGGTTCTGCGTGCGCTTGAGGTAATCGCGGACCACTTCGCCCGGGGCATTGCCCAGCGGCTCGTCGAGGCCGATCACCAGGCTCACCGGGTGGCGCAGGGCGAACGGCGTTTCATGCTGTATGTAGGCCAGCGGGGCGTCGGTGGTCAGGCGCAGCGGCTCCTCGCCTTCCAGGTAGCGGATATGGCTGGAGCCGGCAGCGCCCTTGCTGGGCTTGCCATAGCCATGGGTGGGACGGACACGCAGCGTGATCTTCGGCACGCCCTCCATGGGCTCGATCAGTCGGCACAGCTGCGCCGGGCGGTAGATGTGACCGTGTTCGAGGAAACGCGGGGCGAAGTCGGTGATGCGCACCGCGCCGCCGTTGTCGTCGCGCAGCACAGTGGTGATGATCGCCGTGTTGCGCTGGTAGTCGGAGGTACTGCTGACCTGGTTTTCCAGCACCACGTCGGCAAAGCCCTTTTCGTCATCCCCCGCCAGCAGCCGGGAAAAAGCCGGGTCGCTGTCGAAGTTGGGGTAGCACCACCAGACCAGTCGTGCCTGTGGATTCACCAGTGCAGCCACCCGGCAGTTGCCGATCAGGCCCAGTTCCAATGCACCTTCGTGCCGGTTCGTCATCAGTGATTTCCTCCTGCTTGTATCAGTGCTGCACGGACCTGCTCCGCGTCGCTGAACACCGCGCTGGCACCGGGCAACGCGCGCCCAACCGAGAGGCCGAGGCCGCCCAGGGTCGGCATCAGTGCGATGGCGGGTTCGTCGGTGACGTCGTCGCCGATGTACAACGGCAGGCGTCCGGCAAAGCCCGGCGTGCGCAGCAGGCGCTGGATCGCCTGGGCCTTGTCGACGCCTTTGCAAACGACTTCGTAGACCTGTTTGCCGTTGAGCAACCGCAGCCCGGCGCCCTCCGGCGCGCGCAGCAATGCCTGCAGCTCGACGCGCAGTTCTGCAGCGAGCGCAGGTGCGGCGCGGTAGTGCAGCGCGTAGCTGCTGCCCTTGTCCTCGGCCAATACCCCGGGATGCCGGTTCGCCAGGGCGCTCAACTGCACCCGCACGCAGGCGGGCAGGTCCTTGGCCGTGCGGCGCAAGGGGCTGTCGGCGGTCTCGCGCCAGTGGGCGCCATGGCCTCCGCTGGCGGGCAGGCGCACGGGTTGCAAGAGCCGGTCGAGTTCTTCGACCGGGCGGCCGCTGATCAGGGCCAGGGCACCGCCGAGTCCGCGATGCAGGCGTGTGAGCGCATCGAGCAGCCCGGGCGGTACGACGACCGCGTCGGGTGATTCGGCGATGTCCAGGAGGGTTCCGTCGACATCCAGGAACAGTGCGGTCTGCTGAGGTCGGCTGAGCCAGAGGTTCAGCAGCGCAGTGGCTGAGGCCTCGCTATGCGGGACCATGGCGGTGTCGACAGGTCCCCTGGGTTCGGGACGTGACATGAGCCATTTCTCCGTGTTCAGGGCGTGCCGCGCGGCCGTGGGTAGCCGGCGCGGACGTGAAAGGGAGTCCAAGGACCCTAACATGTGGGACCACGAGGGTCGACCTCGGGTTTCACCTGTGTGTCGGACTGGAAGGCGCAGGCCAGAGCCCACAGGCGCGGCGCGACAGACTGCCGGATCAGCGCAAGGTATCCGCTGCGCATCTCCATGGGATTTCCCTGACAGATGAACTGGAATCCTCTGCCTCACAAGAAGGACGCCGTTTTCGAGAATGCACCAGGCCAATCCTCCATGAGAAAACTCCATGTCCCCGCTTTCCGCGCTGGTGCTACAGGCTTCCGGTCTGCATCGTTCCACCGCCGTCACGGCGCTGCACCACCTGGGCTACAGCTTCCTGTCCGAGGTCTCGAGCAACGCGTTCGCTCTGGACCGGTTGCGCAGCCAGGGCGGCGTGCATTTGCTGATCTGCGACGTGCGCATCGACCCGGTGGCCCGCCTGGAATTTCTCCAGACGGTGGCCCGCGAGCGGCTCGCCCATGGCGTAGTGGTCAGCGGCGAAATGGCGCCAGGCACCTGGAGCGCCCTCTCCCACCTGCTGCAACTGCAGGGCATGAAGGTGTTCTGGCTGGGCAACGAGGCGGCGACGCTGGAGCGTCTGCGCGCCCTGCTCGCCGATTTCCAACCCCGGGAAGAGCAGCTTGGCCTGCCCCTGAACGAAACCACTGGGGACGACGAAGGCGAAGCCGCCAATCTGCCCTCCCATGGGCGTCTGCGCGCCCACCTGCAGCCCAAGGTATCCGTGGCCACCACGCAGGTTTATGGATTCGAGGTACTGGCGCGCTGGCAACTGGAGGACGGAAGCATCCTGCTCCCCAGCGAGTTCCTACCGGGGCTGCGGCGTGCCGGCAAGCTCGACAGCATGCTCTTCGAACTGATGACCCAGGCCGTCGAGGC
The DNA here is from genome assembly GCF_022380625.1 of Pseudomonas sp. DP-17. Classification (NCBI taxonomy): domain Bacteria; kingdom Pseudomonadati; phylum Pseudomonadota; class Gammaproteobacteria; order Pseudomonadales; family Pseudomonadaceae; genus Pseudomonas; species Pseudomonas sp. DP-17. Next base: position 76,149 of record NZ_JAKSXG010000007.1, on the reverse strand, counting down.
CCTGCGATGCCTGGGGAACAACGAGCTGAAGCTGTCCTTCAACCTGGAAGCCGAGCAGATCGCCCAGACCGACTTTGCTGCCGCTGTAGACCGCAACCTGCGGGCCCTGGACTTCGATCCCCGGCGAATCACCTTCGAGCTGACCGAGAGCTCGCCGCTGCACGCACCACCACTGAGCCTGGAAAACGTGCTGCGCCTGCGACTGCTGGGGTGCGGCCTGGCCATCGACGATTTCGGCTGTGGCCACTCCACCCTGCAGCGCCTGATGGAACTGCCGTTCACCGAGATGAAGCTTGACCGCCACCTGGTGGCTGACGTGAACAACGGTGATCCGCGCCGCCTCATCGTGCTGCGCAACGCCCTGGCGCTAGGCCGCGAACTGGGCCTCAAGGTCATTGCCGAGGGCGTGGAGAACGCCGCGCAGCTTCGTCAGTTGCAGCAGCTGGAGTGCGATTGCGCACAGGGGTATCTGTTCGGCAAGCCGATGGATGCCAGCCAGGTCGGCACCTTCCTGCGCGGCGCGCCCCCACGCCTGCAGAAACTGGAAGCGGTGCAGGCGATACGCCCGGCGCAGTGAAAGGCAGATAAAGAAAACGGCTGTTGCGGACTTCCTGTCCGCAACAGCCGCCTGGATTGTCCTCAGCAAAGGACTGAAGGATTGTAGGCCAATTGCCATCAGCGATTCTTCCCATTTCTCCCGCATACAGGATTGTTTGTAAACGCAGCGAAGCCTTGCGCGTTCGCCCGTTGATTGGCCCGTTCGCGGCATCCCCAAGGCAGGTTTTGGCGTTCGCCCGTCGCTCCGCCGCCTGGCGCTGCAGGAACGTGACCTCGATCACCCGTACGAGCGCTGGCCCCACGCTGAACTGTCTGGTTAACTCGCCGATCCCGTGCTGGATGCCAGCGTCCCCTCCTTCTGTTTTGGCGATCGATCCATGTCCCAGTCTTCCGCCCGCTCGCCCGGCCGTTCCGTCCTCCGCGCCGCCCTGACCACAGGCAGCCTGCTCGTCGCCTGTGTAGTCGGCTTCTTCATCTGGCAGGGCTTCTATCCGGTGCAGAGCGCCGACGGCTGGTTCTACGAGGTGCTGCACGAAGACGTGCAGAAGGCCGCCTCGCTGGTGCCACTCCCCGATGGTGGCCTGCTGGTCAGCCAGGAGCTCAAAAATGGCAAGGGCAACATCCTGCACATCGCCGTCGACGGCAAACGACGGGTCATGATCGATGGCCTGTCCAAGCCCGACGGCATGATCGCTGCACAGGGCGGCTGGGTGTTCAGCCAGGAAATCGACAACCGCCCCGTGCAGTTGCTCAAGGATGGCAAGGTCAGCGACCTGTTCATGGGCAATTCCGTGCAGGGCCTGTGGAATGACGGCGACTACCTCTATGCCATCGAAGACAGCCACGACAACGGCCGCCTGCTGCGCTATCGCTGGAGCGACGGCGAGTTGACGGTGCTGCGCCAGCACCTGCAGGAAACCGAGTCCATCACCCGCTGCACCGATGGCAGCCTGCTCTACTCCGAAAAGGAAAAGGGCCTCGTGCACCGGTTCAGCGAAGACGGCAAGGACCCGGTACTGCTGTCCGGACTGAACAAGCCCACCTTCCTGATGTGTGACGAGCATGGCCTGTGGATCAGCGAAGACTCCACCCATCGTGCGCGCCTGCTGCTCTGGGACGGCAAGGGCGAACCACGCACCATCCTCTCGTTCCTCAAGGCGCCGCAGTCCATCGTGCCCGATGGCAAGGGCGGCTACCTGCTCGCCGAAGGCGGCCGCGACCGCGTGCTGCAGCTCACCCCTACCCGTTGACGGCGGGCGGCAGCGCGCCGCCCTACTCCACCAGCCGAGGCATCGCCTCGGCCAGGGCATCGATGGCCAGTCGCACCTTGCGTGGCAATTGCGCGGTCTGCAGCCAGGTCGCGTGGACGTCGTAGAGGTAGCCGGGCTGCTGCGGCAGCAACTCCTCCAGTTGGCCCGCAAGAAGGGCTTCGCGCACCAGCCAGTAGGGCAGCCACGTCAGGCCCATGCCGCCAATCGCCGCGTCGGAGATGGCAGCCAGGTCATCGAAACGCAGCCGTGAAATCGGCGCGAAGGCTTCGGGCAACTGCCCTTCTCGGGGGAACAACCAGGGATTTATCCGTCCGGAGCGGTGGTAGACCAGCAACCGGTGCGCGGCCAGCTCCTCGATGCTCTGCGGCCGCCCCTGCACATCCAGGTAGCCCGGCGCAGCGCACACCACCATGCGCTGGCGGCCGATGCGGCGTGCAATGACTCCGTCCCTGGGCTGGGGTTCGCCGGTGCGGATGGCCAGGTCGATCTGCTCCTCGGCCAGGTCCGTCAGGCGGTCGCTGAAGCGCAGGTCCAGCTCCAGCTGCGGGTAGCGTTGCGCCAGCTCCAGCAGGACCGGCGCCACGCAACGCCGGCCAAAGTGCACCGGCAGGGCCACCCGCAGCCTGCCGCGAGGCTCGGCTACCTCGCCGCTGGCAAGGATGTCCGCCGTCTCGACATCGGCCAGCAGCGCGCGACAGCGCTCATAGTAGATCCGCCCCGCCTCGGTCAGGCTCTGCCGGCGCGTGCTGCGCATCAGCAACTGTACGCCCAGGCGCTCCTCGAGGAAGCGCACGTGCTTGCCCACCATAGGCGCGGACATCTCCAGGGTCTCCGCGGCCGCCGCAAAGGAGCCGAGGTCCACCGCACGAACGAAGACTTCCATGCTGGTCAGACGATCCATTCGAAACTCCTGATTTCGACTAACCGCTTTTATACGCCATTTATCCGCTGACAACCTTCGCAGATAGTGGCTTTACGTCAAATCAATTTCGTATTGGAGCATCACATGGAAAGACCCACGGCACGAGCCATTCGCTTTCATCGGATCGGTGGCCCCGAAGTTCTGGGCATAGAGCCGGTCGAGATTCGCCAGCCTGGGCCGGACGAAGTCAGCATCCGGGTCAAGGCGTTGGGGCTGAACCGCGCGGAGGTCCTGCTGCGGACCGACCGCTACATCGAAAGCCCGCAGTTTCCCTCTGGCCTGGGCCTGGAGGCCACCGGCGTGGTCGAGGCCGTGGGCAGTCAGGTGCGCGGGTTTGCCGTGGGAGATGCGGTGAGCGTCCTGCCGCCGACTTCGATGAGGCAGGAACCGACCCACGCCGAATACCTGGTCGTTGCGCAGTCCCGCCTGGTGAAGAACCCGCCGGGGCAAGCCTGGACCGACGCCGCCGCCACCTGGATGCAGTACCTCACCGCCTATGGCGCGTTGGTTCAGGCCGCCGGCCTGCGCGAGGGCGACTTCGTCGTCATCACCGCCGCGTCCAGCAGCGTTGGCCTCGCCGCCATCCAGATTGCCCGGCGCATGGGCGCGGTGCCCATCGCCGTGACGCGCACCTCGGCCAAACGCGAAGCGCTGCTGCAGGCGGGCGCCGCCGAGGTCATCGCCAGCGAAGAAGAGAACTTGCGCTCGCGCCTGTTCGAGATCACCGGCAAGGCCGGCGCACGGGTGGTCTTCGACCCGGTGGGCGGGCCGATCTTCGAGCCGCTGACGGCTGCCATGGCCGAGGGCGGCATCCTCATCGAGTATGGCGGCCTGAGCCCCGAGCCCACGCCCTTCCCGCTGTTCGAGGTACTGAGCCGCTCGCTGGTGCTGCGGGGCTATCGGGTCTACGAAGTGCTGCAAGACCCTGTGCGCCTGCGCGAAGCCGCCGACTTCATCTACACCGGCCTGGCGGATGGCTCGCTACGCCCGGTGATTGCCCGCACCTTCGCCTTCGACGAGATAGTCGAGGCCTACCGCTATCTGGAATCCAACCAGCAGTTCGGCAAAGTCGTGGTCACCCTGTAGCCTTCGGATACACTGCCCCGGCGCGGCTCCCCGCCGCGCTGCATGCAGCGGAGCCGAAATGCCAAGGGAAAATTTCAACGACCTGATTGCCTTCGTCACCGTCGCGCGCGAAGGCAGCTTCACCAAGGCAGCGGCGCAACTGGGCGTCTCCCAGTCGGCGCTGAGCCACACCATCCGCGCGCTGGAAACCCGCCTCGGCCTGCGCCTGCTCAGCCGCACCACTCGCAGCGTTTCCCCCACGGAAGCCGGCGAACGCTTGCTGCAGACGCTGGCGCCGCGCTTCGAGGAGATCGAAGCCGAGCTGGCGGCCCTCAGTGACTTTCGCGACAAGCCGGTCGGCACCCTGCGCATCACCGCCGCCGAACACGCGGCCAGCACCGTGCTCTGGCCGAAGCTGGCGGCCGTGTTGCCGGATTACCCGGATATCAAGGTCGAGGTGAGCATCGACTACGGACTGACCGATATCGCCGCCGAACGCTTCGACGCTGGCGTGCGCCTGGGCGATCAGGTGGCCAAGGACATGATCGCCGTCCGTATCGCCCCGGACCTGCGCATGGCAGTAGTCGCCAGCCCGAGCTATCTCGCCCGCAAGGGCCGCCCGCAGGATGTCCCTGCACTGGCGGGCCACGACTGCCTGAACCTGCGCCTGCCGACCTACGGCGGGCTGATGGCCTGGGAATTCGCCAGGGACGGTCATGAAGTGAAGGCGCGAGTCGAAGGCCAGCTGACCTTCAACAGCAGCCCGCACATCCTTCGTGCGGCGCTGGATGGCTTCGGCCTCGCCTACCTGCCCGCCGACATGGTCACCGAATACGTCGCCGCCGGGCGCCTGGAAAAAGTGCTGGAGGACTGGTGCCCGACCTTCCCCGGCTACCACCTCTACTACCCGAGCCGGCGGCAGAAATCCCGCGCCTTCTCGGTGCTGGTGGACGCGCTGCGCCACCAGGAATGAAAGCCGGGCGCATCATGCGCCCGGCATGCCCCCGTCAGAGCGTGGCCAGGTCGATGACGAAGCGATAGCGCACGTCGGAGCGCTCCATGCGCTCGAAGGCATGGTTGATCTCGTCCATGCGGATCATCTCGCACTCCGGCAGGATGTTCTTCTTGCCGCAGAAATCGAGCATCTCCTGGGTCTCGGCGATGCCGCCAATGGGCGAGCCGGCGATGCGTCGGCGTCCCAGCAGCAACGGGATGCTGCTGATGTCGTCGATGGGGCCGACCTGCCCGACCATGACCAGCGTGCCGTCGATGTCCAGCAGTGGCATATAGGGCTTCAGGTCATGCTTCACCGGCACGGTGTCGATGATCAGGTCGAAGCTGTTCGCCGCCGCCTTCATCGCCTGGGCGTCGGACGACACCAGCAGGGCATCGGCGCCCAGCTCCAGTGCGTCGTTGCGCTTGTCCGCCGTGCGGCTGAGCACAGTGACGGTGGCGCCCAGGGCGACCGCCAGCTTCACCGCCATGTGCCCCAGGCCGCCGAGACCGATCACGCCCACGCGGCTGCCCGGCCCGACATTCCATGTACGCAGCGGCGAATAGGTGGTGATGCCCGCGCACAAAAGCGGCGCGGCCTTGCTCAGGTCCAGCCCGTCCGGCACACGCAGGACGAACTCTTCACGCACCACCAGTTGTCTGGAGTAACCACCCTGGGTCGCTTCGCGGGTGAGGCGGTCCACGCCGTTGTAGGTCTGGGTATTGCCTTCTCGGCACAGCTGCTCCTCGCCCTTGCGGCACTGATCGCACACCTGGCAGGAATCCACCATGCAGCCCACCGCCACGGCGTCGCCGACCTGGTAGCGGCTGACCTTCGAGCCGACCGCAGTGACCCGGCCGACGATCTCATGGCCCGGCACCATCGGGTAGCGGCTGAAGCCCCAGTCGTTGCGGGCCTGGTGCAGGTCGGAGTGGCAGACGCCGCAGTAGAGGACGTCCATCGCCACGTCGTTGTCGCGCAATGCACGACGCTCGAAGGTGAAGGGCGCGAGCGGGTCCTGCGGGTTCTGCGCGGCATATCCAAGGGTCTTCATCGATAGGGCTCCTGACGCTTCGGATGGGTCGGTTAAGAGAAAGTGCTCAACGGGCCGGACGGCCTTCGACGGGATAGGCAGGATCGCTGTAGCCGGGCGTGGAGGCATGGCCGGGCGGCACCAGGCTGTCCACGAAGGCTTCATCCTCGGCGGTCAGTTGCAGGTCCAGCGCCGGCAGGTAGCCGTCCCAGTGCTCCTCCGTGCGCGGGCCGGCGATGAGCGAGCTGACCAGCGGATTGTTCAGCACCCAGGCCAGGGCGAAGGCCGCTGGCGTGGTACCCCGGGCGACGGCGTGCTCGGCGATGCGCTGGGCGATCTGCAGGGATTCGGGCCGCCATTCGGTCTGCTGGATGCGCTTGTCGCCACGGCCGACGCGGGAATCCGCTGGCGGCTCGGCACCGGGCCGGTACTTGCCGGTGAGCACACCGCGGGCCAGCGGGCTGTAGGGCACCACGCCGATGCCGTAGTGCCCGGCGACCGGCAGTTGCTCGACCTCGGCGGTGCGGTCCACCAGGTTGTACAGCGGCTCGCTGCAGATCGGTCGGTCCATGCCCAGCTGGTCGGCCAGGCGCACCACCTCGGCGATGCGCCAGCCGCGGAAATTGGACAGGCCGTAATAGCGGACCTTGCCCTGGCGGATCAGCTCGCCCACTGCGCGCAGCCCTTCTTCCAGCGGCGCATCGACGTCGGTGCGGTGGAAATAGAGGATGTCCAGGTAGTCGGTGTCCAGTCGGCGCAGGCTGTCCTCCACCGACTGGTAGATCCACTTGCGCGACTGGCCGCGGTGGTTCGGGCCATCGCCCAGGGCGTTGCCGAACTTGCTGGCGATCACCCAATCATCGCGGCGGGCGGCCACCGCGCGGCCCACCACCTCTTCGGAGCGGCCCTTGTGATAGACGTCCGCAGTGTCGAGGAAATTGACGCCCTGCCCGAAGGCCTTGTCGATGATGCGCCGCGAAGTCGGCTCGTCGGTCTCGCCGCCGAACATCATGGCGCCCAGGCACAGGGGCGAGACTTTCAGGGCGCTGCGGCCCAGGTAACGGTATTGCATGGAGTACTCCTCAGGCGGCGTCGCGCTCGGCGAACACACGGCGGGCGACGCCCAGCGCGGTGGAAGCCGTGGGCCAGCCGGAATAGAAAGCCAGGTGGGTGATGGCCTCGATCAGTTCCTCGCGGGTCAGGCCGTTGTCCAGCGCCTTGCCCAGGTGGAAATGGAGCTCGTTGGCCTGGTAGCGCGCCACCAGGCTGGAAACCGTGACCAGGCTACGGTCACGTGGCGAGAGGCCGGGGCGCTCCCAGACATCGCCGAACAGCACCTGGTCGGTGTAGTCGGCCAGCGCCGGGGCGATGTCGCCGAAAGCCTTGTGGGCGGTGGAGGCTGGTTCGCTCATGGTGTGCTCCGCTTCGCTGATGAACTGGGGACCATGCTAGGCCGTGCCGGGCCGGTGATTAAGCGGCGAAACGCGCTTGGACCCATGAGGCAACCTCATGAATGCCCCGCCATAACCCATGAGTCAGGCTCATAGGCGAATGCGCTTTTGCCCGTCTAATCACCCCGAAAGTCCTTGAGTAAAGTCCATCCCAGACGTTTCGCCGGGCAATCCTGCCCTTCCCACTCCAATAGAGACATCAATGGACAAGCGCACACTGGGCCGTAATGGCCTGCAGGTATCGACACTGGGCCTGGGCTGCATGGGCCTGAGTTATGGCTACGGGCCGGCGGTCGACCGCTACGATGGCATCCGTTTGTTACGCAGGGCCGTCGACAGCGGCGTGACCTTCTTCGACACCGCCGAGGCCTACGGCCCCTTCGCCAACGAGGAACTGCTGGGCGAAGCCCTGGCGCCGGTGCGCGACCAGGTGGTGATCGCCTCCAAGTTCGGCTTCAAGGACGGTGACGTGTCCCTCGGACTGGACAGCCGTCCGGAGAACATCCGCGCCGTGGCGCACGCCTCGCTCAAGCGCCTGAAGACCGACCGCATCGACCTCTTCTACCAGCATCGGGTCGACCCGAACGTGCCCATGGAAGACGTCGCCGGCGCCGTCGGCGAGCTGATCCGCGAAGGCAAGGTGAAGCACTTCGGGCTCTCCGAAGCCGGCCCGCAATCCATTCGCCGCGCCCACGCGGTCCAGCCGGTGGCGGCGCTGCAGAGCGAGTACTCGCTGTGGTGGCGCGAGCCGGAAAAGGAAATCCTTCCATTGCTGGCTGAGCTGGGCATCGGCTTCGTGCCCTTCAGCCCCCTGGGCAAAGGTTTTCTCACCGGCGCCATCGACGAGCGCACCCAGTTCTCGGCCAACGATTTCCGCAACCTCGTGCCTCGCTTTTCGGAGGCAAACCGCAAGGCCAACGCCGGCCTGATCGAAGTGCTGGGCCACATCGCCCAGAGCAAGGGCGCGACCCGCGCGCAGATCGCCATTGCCTGGCTACTGGCCCGGCAGCCGTGGATCGTGCCGATCCCCGGTACCACCAAGCTGCATCGACTGGAGGAAAACCTCGGCGCGACCACCCTGGTACTGGACGCCACCGACCTCGGCGCCATCGAAGCGGCGCTGCGCGAGATCGAGATTGTCGGTGAGCGCTATCCGGCGCACCTGCAGCAGCGCGTGGGGCGCTGAATGCTCTCTAAGGTCTGACAGCGGATTGCCCCTGAAGGAGCGGGGCTCTGCCCGCGCGCCGCCGACAAGCCCGGCGCGCAGAGGCCAAGCATGAGGTCGCAGGCTCGTAGGGTGCACGGCGCGCCAACGCTTATCCGCCGCGGGTCAGAAGTCCCATATAGGTGCGAGCCCGCGAATGGCCCAGGCCCCTCCCTTCAACCGGAGGGGTCTGGTGTCGGCGCAGAATGGTTCGCGAGCAAGCTCGCTACAACTCACCCAGTGCCAGCGGGCGATACAGCGGCTCACTGGCCAGCACCCTGATGCCGGCTGGCGAGCTTTCCAGCAGACGGCGCTCGCTGTCGGCGACCTGCAACTCCAGGTCGAAATCCTGCCCGCCCAGGCCCTCGGCGATGGCGCGCACGGCGTCACGGGCCCAGGGCAGATCGGAATCGAAATGGCCGAGCAACTGGCCGTGGCGCTGGATAGTCAGGCGGTACTTGCGCATGGCGGACTCTCGCGAAATCGAAAGGGAAACTTGCTTTGTATCGAATCGAAACCTTGACAGAGCCTACCGTCCTGACGGATTTTGTCCAGGTAGTTTTTGGTCGATACCTTTTCCACACCCGAGAATCCCGTCATGAGCCTGCCCGCCGTTTCCCTCGACGCCCTCCTCACCGGCAAAGCCGTGCCCTTCACTCGCCCGGGCTCGCGCAGCGCCATCGCCAAGCAAGCGCGAAAGGCCCCTCTGGCGGTGACCACGCTGGGACTGGAGAGCGACGAGCAAGGCGACCTGCGCGTGCACGGCGGCATTGAAAAGGCCATCCACCACTACCCCCGCGAGCACTACGCCGCCTGGGTCGCCGAACTCGGCGAACACCCGCTGCTGTGCCAGCCCGGCGCGTTCGGCGAGAACTTCAGCACCACCGGCTGGACCGAAGCGGACCTCTGCCTGGGCGACCGCATCCGCGCCGGCACCGCCTTGCTGGAGGTGTCCCAGGGGCGCATGCCGTGCTGGAAGCTCAACGACCGTTTCGACGTAGCGCAGATGGCCCTGCGGGTACAGGAATCGGGGCGCACCGGCTGGTATTACCGCGTGCTGGAGGAAGGCACGGTGGCCGCCGGAGCGATACTGGAACTGGTCGAGCGGCCCCATGCCGAGTGGTCGCTGCAGCGGCTATCCGCCGTGCTGTTCGACAAGCGCGTGGACGTCGACGTCCTGCGTGAATGCCTGGAACTGCCTTTGCCGCCGAACTGGCGCCGCACCCTGTCGCGTCGCCTGGAAAACGGCGCGGTGGAGGACTGGAGCCCGCGCCTGGAAGGCAGCCAGAAGGCCTGACTCAGGACTCCACGGCGCGCGCCGGAACCTCTGCCGGCGCGCGGTGCAGACCGATGGCCCAGAGCACGCCGACTGTCAGCAGGACGATGGCCAGCGCCTCCACCGGGCCCGGCAGCCGCTGCTCGTTGAGGTAGGCATAGGCGCAGGCGAACAGCGTTTCGAAGACGATCAGCTGGCCGCCGAGGCTCATCGGCAGGCGGCGCGTCGCCGCGTTCCACAGGCCATTGGCGACCCACGAGCCGAAGATGGCAAGGAACAGCGAGACCCAGAGAAACACCATCCAGCGCTCCGCGGAAATGCCGGTCGGCACCGCTTGCGGCGCGATCAGCACACCCACGCCCGCCAGGACCAGGGCCATCACCCCCGTCACCACGCCGATCAGGGTCGACCACTCGTGGCTGTTGAAGTGGCTGGCCTTGAGGTAACGCGCATTGGCGGTGGCGTACCAGGACCAGCACACCACCGCCGAAAAGCCACACAGGATGCCGAGGAGGCGCTCGCCCGGCGTGCTGCCGGCGGCCATCAGCGCCGACGGATCGAGGTTGATGCAGAGGATGCCCAGCGCGACCAGCGCCAGCGGCATCTTCATCCGCGACAGCGGCAGCGAGTCGTGCTCCGAGCGGCTGCGGTAGCTGATCGCCAGCGGCATGATGCCGTTGATCAGCGAGGCCGCCGCCACTCCGGCGAACTGCACCGCTGCCGAGAGCAGCGCGAAATACAGCAGGTTGCCTGCCAGGGACAGGCGGATGAGCATCGACAGGTCCTCACGGCTGACCCGGCGCAGCAGGCCCAGTGCCACCGGCAAGGCAATCAGCAGCGAGATGGCGCCATACAGCGCAAAGCGCACGGAACTGATCAGCAGCGGGTTGAATTCCGGCACCAGCGACGGCGCGAGGATCACCCCGCCCCAGATTGCCCCTGCCATGCCTGCGTAGACCACCCCGCGCTTCATTCCAACAACCTCGATACTTCGGTGAATGCCCATAAGGAGCCGCCACGGTAGCGGTTGTGATAGGTTCTGACCAAGGATAAATCCGCACCAGGACATTCCCTGCAGGAATGCCTCTAACCTTTCACCGGAGAGCCGTCATCAGCCGTTACCTGCGCACCCTGCCGCCCCTGGAAACCCTCATCACCTTCGAGGCCGTCGGCCGCTACGGCAGCTTCACCCAGGCCGCTACCGAGCTGTTCCTCACCCAGAGTGCGGTGAGCAAGCAGATGCGCGCGCTGGAAGACAGCCTCAAGGTGCCGCTGTTCGAGCGCAAACCGCGCGGCGTCGCCCTGACCGCCGCCGGCGTCGAGCTGCTGGGCACCGTCGACATGCTCCTCGACCGCCTGCAACACAGCGTGCGGCGCATCCGCAACGTGCACCAGAGCAACGCCGTGTCGGTACTGGCGACCCATGCCATGGCGCAGTTCTGGCTGTTTCCCAGGCTGATCGAGTTCAACAAGGCGCATCCGGGCATTGCGGTGCACGTTCACGCGATCAACGAGATGGACGAGGCGAGCCTGGTGGATTTCGACCTGGGCATCCTCTACGGCGCGGGCGACTGGACCACGCTGGACAGCCGCTTCGTGCTGCCGGAAGTGGTCTACCCCGTCGCCCGGCCGGACTTCGATGCCACCCGCATCACCACCCTCGAGCAACTCGCCGCCGCCTCGCTGGTGCAGCTGGATACCTCGGCCTGGAGCTGCCTGGACTGGCACGACTGGTTCGGCCACTTCGGCAAGGACTACCAGCCGGCGGAGAGCGACCCGGTGTTCAACCAGCTCACCCTCGCCTACCGCGCCGTGCAGCAGGGCATGGGCATCGGCCTGGCCTGGGGTTTCATGGCGGACGAAGCGGTGGCCAATGGCGAGATGCAACGGGTGACCGATCTGGCCATGGTCACCGAGCGTGGCGAATACCTGGTGTCCCTGCGCCACCGCCAACTGTCGCCGGCGGCGAAGCTGTTCCATGACTGGTTGCTGGAGTCACTTGGGCTGGTCGAAACGACCGCGTAACCAGTCGATCACCTGCTCGACCGATGGTCCCTGCACGGCGGGCGGCACGGGCGCTTCGCCGAATTCGCGCCAGACGAACAGGGTCAGTTCGGCACCGTCGGTCTGGGTGGCGGCGTCTTCGCCATGAGCGAACCGAGTCAGCGAGCGATAGCGCGCATCGGCCCAGAACAATTCCTCTACCCAGGCGTATACCGGGATGAAATGGAAGTGGATGGGGAAGCCTGGCGAATGCCCGAAGCGGCCGATGTACAGCCATTTGGGTTGCAGTGTCTCTTCGAGGATGCGCTGGACTTTCGCCATCAACACGCCCATTTCCGCCAGCGCGGCTTCCGGCAGGTCGGCCAGCGACTCCACCGGCTGCTTCGAGCCGAGCATCAGGTAGCCCGGCAAGGCGGACGCCAGATGGTGGTTGAGCAGCCAGTGCTCGGTCTGGTGGATGATGTGGGTGGCAGGAATCTGCATTGACTGGCGTCCAGCGCAAAACGGGACGCCAGCCTAGCAGACCGACGCCTCAGGCGAGCGCGACCCAACCGCGGAAGGCGAAGCCGACATAGAAGGCCTCGATGCGGCTGAAGCCGGCCTCCCAGAGCAGCGCTTCGTCCTGCTCGGGTGTGAGGATGTTCAGGTGCGCATCCACGGCACTGCGAGCCTGCTGGGCGTTGGCCGGCTCCATGCCGGCGCTGACGGCGAACTCGGCATAGCGCGACAGCCAGCGCGCCCGCCCGCCCACGCCTTGCGGCACACAGAGGTGCGCCGTGACCAAGGCCGCTCCAGGCCTGAGCCGGGAGTGGATCTCCCGCAGCACCCGCAGGCGCTCCGGCTCGGGCAGGAAGTGCAAGGTCAGCAGGCAGGCACCGCCGTCGAACGGGCCCTCTGGCGCGTCTTCGATATAGCCCTGCAGCAGGTCGGCACGCTGGGCGTTCGGCCCGAGCATCTGGGCCGCCACCGCGAGCATCTCGGCGGAAGGGTCGACGCCGGTGAAGCGCCAGGCCGGCTGGGCCTCGGCGAAGGCTCGCAACTCCATGCCGCCGCCGGCGCCAAGCACCAGCAAATGGCCGTCGTGCGGCGCCTGCTCGGCCAGCAGGATCGCCGCCATGCGGTGCAGATCGAACAGGCCGGGCACGAAGCGCGGCGGGTTTTCCGCGTAGCGCGCGGCGGCGTCGGGGTCGTGGAAAGGGGCCATCAGTTCGGGGTGGTTCATGCAGATTCCCTTGCGTTTCACTCGCCAGCGAACAGCTTCTTCAGCTCCCGCTCGCTCACGGCCTTGGCCATGGCGGTGAGGAACACCTTGAACAGCAGCCCGCAGAACATCGCGGTCAGGGCGATGGTGAAGAAGGTCGCCACCAGCCAGTCGACCGGCGCCCAGCCGCTGGCGATCACTACCGGACGGTAGACCAGGGTGCCGGCGATCACCACCCAGTGGCTGAAGCAGTAGAAGCACTGGAACAGGTGGCCGACCTGCGGGTGGACTTTCCAGGCCAGCGCGCGCAACGGCGCGAACAGTTCCGTCTGGGTGACGGTCATGGACAGGGCGGAGGCGGCCATCGCCAGCGCAAGGCAGGTCCACAGCGCGCCGGCCAGCGGCGAGTTCAAGAGGTCGATCATGGGTGGGGTCCTGATGGATTGTGAAAAGGCTTCGAATATCTCGCTACTTTTAACGTAACTTGATTAAACACACAGGGTCAACGCCAGTCATCGACCGGCACGTCAGCCAGCAATCTCAGTGGTCTTTCGGGTAATGCGCGGTGAAGCGTTCGGCGAGATCGGCCAGGGACACCGCGCCCAGGCGCTCCAGGAGGATGGCGGTGGCCTGTTCCATGGCGTCCTGCAGTGCGTCATTGACCACCTTTTCCACCAGGCAGTCCGGGTGCACGTTGTCGAAACCCATGGCGAACAGGCGCTCGCTGCCCACCGCGCGGTAGACGTCCAGCAGCGTGACCTGGGCCAGGTCGCAGTCCAGCGTCCAGCCGCCGCCATGGCCCTTCTCAGAGCGCACGTAGCCCGCTTCGCGCAGGCCGCCCATGGTCCGCCGCACCACCGCCGGGTTGGTACCGAGCATCTGTGCGATGCGCTCGGAGGTCACGGGCTGGTCATCGCGGGCCATGTGCAGCAGCACGTGGAGCATGCGCGAGAGGCGGCTGTCGGTTCGCACGGCGGGGTCTCGAAGGTGGAGGCGCCTGCATCATCGCACCCTGCCGAGGCGCGGTTCAAACCCGTCTGCCGCTGGCATTACCCCGGGAATGGGCGACAATGTCGGTCACCCGCCCTCTTCCGCCTTCCCGCGAGCCTCCCGACCATGAACGATCTGTCCATCCAGCTGGTGCAGGCCGGCCCTGAACACCAGGACCTGATCCGCAACCTCTACCAGTACTACGCCTATGAGTCATCGGACTGGGAAGACGAAGACGTGGAGGTCGATGGCCGCTTCTACATTCACGAGGAGCACCTGGCGCGCTACTGGAGCGAGCCGGAGTGGAGCGCCAACCTGATTCTCGCCGACGGTTTCATCGCCGGCTTCCTGCTGGTGGAAGGCAGTGAGTTGCCGGGCATCGACGCGCTGGAACTGTCGGACCTGTTCGTGCTGAAGAAGTACCGTCGCATGGGGATTGGCCGCGCCCTGGCCAACCAGGTGCTGCTGGGCAACCCCGGCCCCTGGCTGGTGCGTTTCTACGCTCAGGACGAGGTGGCGGCGGCCTTCTGGAAAGCAGTGTTCGCCGACCTGCCGCGCCCGGTGCAGAGTGTCGAGCCAGGCGACGATCCGCAGCTGGTGAGCTACCTGATCAGCCCGGCCACGCACTGAGAACCCTGTACGCCAGGATCAGTCTTCTGTCATTTCCGATCATTGAGCGCGCTGCCGGACCGGCCGTATCGTCCTGAGTGAACAACAAGAACTCTCAGGAGGTATTCCCGTGACCGCACTGAACCTGCACCCCCAGGCCGCCGCTTCGCTGGCCAGCTGGCACCAGATGGTGGCTGCCAGGAATCTGTCCAACCTGCCGCAACTGCTGGCACCCAACGCGGTGTTCCGCTCGCCCATGGCGCACTCGCCCTACCCCGGCGCCCCGGTGGTCTCGACCATCCTCAACACCGTGCTGCAGGTGTTCGAGAACTTTACCTACCACCGCGAACTGGCCACCGGCGACGGCCTGAACGTGGTGCTGGAGTTCAGCGCCACGGTGAACGGCAAGGACCTCAAGGGCATCGACATGATCCGCTTCGACGAAGACGGCAAGATCGTCGAGTTCGAGGTGATGGTCCGCCCGCTCAGCGGCCTGCAGGCGCTGGGCGAGGAAATGGGCCGGCGCCTGGCACCCTACCTCGCGGCCGCCAAGGCGCAGACCGCCAGGAGCTGATTGCCCGCCACGGGGATTTCTGCTGGGATGAGCCATCACCCGCTTCAAGGAAATCCCCATGGCCTCCTATGAGGAACTCTTCTCCATCGGCGAAGGCTTCGACGCCTTCGTCGCCCACGGCCTGCCCGGCGAGATCGCCGGCGTGCGCAAGGTCCAGCAAGTGCTGGCCGAGCCCGGCAAGATCAGCGCCGATACCCTGCGCCGCATCCAGGCCGTCGAGGGCCGCTACCGCTTGCTGATCGCCGGCGAGATGTGGTGCCCGGACTGCCAGATCAACGTCACCGTGATGGACCATCTGCAGCGCCTGCAACCGCGAGTGGAATTGGCGGTGATCACCAAGGGCCGCGCCGAAGACGATCTGCGCGAGCGCATGGAACTGGATCGCATCCTGATCCCGGTGGCGCTGGTGCTCGATGGCGATTTCCAGCCGGTGGGGCGTTTCATCGAACGGCCGCAGGACGTGGTGGCGGGTGGCGATGCGCTCAAGCCGGCCTACCGCGCGGGCGAGTACCTGGAAAGCACGCTGCGCGACCTGCTCGATCTGTTCGAAAAAGCCGAAGGCCGCGCCTGAGCCCTCCTTGAAGGTCGGGCATGAACGCGCCTTGCCGGCGCATTCGCGGGCATGGCCTGCTCCTACAGAGGTGTAGGGCGTGATGTTCCGGCTAGCGTAGGAGCGGACTCCGTCCGCGATGACTTCGTCCAGATCCCTGCCCCGTCGGAGCGGTGATGAGCCGATCGCGGACAAAGTCCGCTCCTACCAGAAGCAAAAGCCCCGCAATGCGGGGCTTTTCCGTTCAGGCCAGGCGGATCACATCGAGTACTTGACCGTGAACATCAGGTTGCGCGGCTCGCCGTAGTTCAGGTTGCCGAAGCTGATGCCGCTGTAATAGTACTTGTCGAAGATGTTGTTGAAGTTCACCCGGGTATCGATGTTCTCGTTCACCTTGTAGCCGAGCATGGCGTTGGTCACCGTGTAGCCGCCCTGCTGGAAGCCGGTGGTGGTGTCCTCGGTCTGGCTCTGGGTCACCAGGTTGCCGCCCACGCGCCATTGGTGCAGTTCGCCCGGCAGGGTGTAGCTGGTGGCGAGCTTGAACAGGTGGCGCGGCTTGCTCGGGTCGAACTGTTTGCCGACGTTGTCCTCGTTGCTGTCGTGCTTGTACTTGGCATCGACGTAGGTGTAGCCGGCCATGGCCTGCCAGTTCTCGGTGAGGGCACCGCTGACTTCCATGTCCACGCCCTGGCTGCGCACCTTGCCCGAGGCGCGGGAGCAGTAGATCGAGGTCGGCGAGCTGGGGCACGGCGAGGGGCCGCTGGTGTCGTCGGTGGCGCGGTTTTCCTGGTCGATCTGGAAGATCGCCAGCTGGGTGTTCAGCGCACCGCCGAAGTGCTCGCCCTTCAGGCCGATCTCGTAGTTCTTGCCGGTGATCGGGTCGAGCAGGCTGCCACTGGCGTCGAATTTGCTCTGCGGCTTGAAGATGTCGGTGTAGCTGGCATAGACCGAGTAGACGTCGTTCAGGTCGTAGACCACTCCGGCGTAACGAGTGACGTTGCGAGTGACCTTCTGGGTGCCGGTGTCGTTATGCGGGTCGGCTTCGTACCAGTCCAGGCGCCCGCCGAGGATGACCTTCAGCGGGTCGGCGACGTTCAGGCGGGTGGTGACGTACGCGCCCTTCTGCTCCTGGTCGAGCTTCATGTTCCAGAGGCTCATGTCGATGTTCGGCTTCTGCACCGAACTCGGGTCCCACTTCGTCGGGTCGAACGGGGTGACCGGCGAGCCGTCGTTGTAGGTCAGGTCGCCCCAGCCGCCGTGGCCGTCGAAGCGCTCTTCGCGGTAGCTGCCGCCGAACACCAGCTCATGCTCGCGGCCGAAGGCCTGGAACGGGCCGTTGGCAAAGGCGTCGTAGCTCTGGTGGTCGTCGGTGTAGGCGTACTTGCCCGGCCCCTGGATCATGGTCGGGCAACCTTCGGTGTAGTAGCAGCTGTTGTACAGGCCGAGCATGTCGATGCGCGCCCACAGCTTGTCGGCGGCGACCTTCATCTGCCAGCCGTTATCGAAGCGGTGCACCACGTCGCCGAACAGGTGGGTGGTGGTGGTATCCCAGTAGGACCAGTCGGCGCCGTAGTAGTCGGAGCGCTTGAGGTCCAGGTGCCGACCACCCAGCGGCGCCGGCAGGCCCACCCAGTTGTCGTTCTTGTTGTCGTTCTGGTAGGACGCGCCCAGGGTCAGGGTGGTGTCCGGGTTCAGGTCGGCCTCGGTGATGCCGTAGAGCACGCCGCGCTCGCCGCTGACCACGTCCTGGAAGCTGTCGCGGGTCTCGTAGGCGGCCACCGCGCGACCACGCAGGGTACCTTCGCTGTTCAGCGGGCCGGAGACGTCGACCTGGCTGCGGTAGCGGTCCCAGGTGCCGGCGCTGCCTTCCAGGCTCATGTGGAAGTCCTGGGTCGGGCGCTTGCGCACCATGTTGACGGCGGCGGCCGGGTTGCCCGCGCCCTGCATCAGGCCGGTGGCGCCGCGCACCACTTCGACGCGGTCGAACATCGCCAGGTCCGCGGCGGAAATCACGTCCTGGGTGTAGGTGGAAATGCAGGTGGCAAGGCCGTCGTACATGATGTTGTCGACGTCGAAACCGCGCGCGGCATAGCTCACGCGTGCGGGGCCATATTGCTGGACGGTCATGCCGGTGACGCCGCGGATCGCATCGTCGAGGTCCTGCATGTTCTGGTCGTCCATCTGCTGGCGGGTGACCACGCTGACCGACTGCGGCGTCTCGCGGACGGTCATGTTCAGCTTGGTGGAAGTCTGCATCACGCCCGTGGTGTAGGAGCCGGTGCCTTCGGTGGTACCCGGCGCCACGCTGGCGGCGCCGACAATCTCGGTGGCGCCCAGGTCGACGCTGTCACTGCCCGACGCGCCGCGTGCGGTACCGCTGACCTGCGCGTTATTGCCATTGACCGTGCCTTGCAGGCCACTGTCCGCCAGCAGACGATCGAGTGCCTCGCTCGGCTCCATGTTGCCCTTGAGTGCCGGCGCGCCAACCTTGGCGATCTGGGCACGATCATAGGAAATCCGCATTCCGGTTGCGGATTGCAATTGCTCCAGGGAAGCGGCCAGGGGCTGCTTGGGCAGGTCGATGGCCACGGGGGCCGCCACTGCGGAGAGAGCAAAAGTGGAGAGACTGAGCAGGAGCGCTCCCGACGCTACGTCTTTCATCTGCTGAAGGATCCTTCGGTGCGAGGTTTGCGCTCTGGCGGCGCAATGACTCGGGTTGGCGAATGCCGACGTGGTGGACGCCAGCGGGGAGCCAAAGTGTATGCAGATGTAAATTCATTGTAAATGCGAATGGTTTGTATCTTAACTATTATTACCGCTCTGTGGTTCGCATCGCCCCCCTCTCCTCAAAACGCCGCACCGTAGTCGGGTTCGTCGTAGGAGCGGACTCCGTCCGCGATGACTTCGCCCAGCTCCCTGCCCATCGGAGCGTTGATGAATCAAGCGCGGTCGGGTTCGCTCCTACTCGCGCGTCTCCAGCATGAACTCGATGAAGGCCCGCACCCGCGACGGCACATGGCGCGCGTGCGGGTAGATCAGCAGGAAGGGCCGCGTCGTCTGGCCGTAGTCCTTGAGCACTTCCACCAAGTCGCCCCGCTCCAGTTCCTCCTGCACAGTGAAGCGATAGGCCTGCATCAGCCCGCCGCCGCACTTGGCCAGGGTCGCGGTGGCGAGGTAATCCTCCAGCACGGTGAGGCTGCCAGCCGTCTCGATTTCCACCGGCTTGCCGTTGACCTGGAACGTCCAGGGCACTCGGCGCCCGGTACTGGGCAGTTCGAACTGGATACATTCATGCCTGGCGAGATCGTCCGGCGTATGCGGCGTGCCGGCACGCGCCAGGTATTCGGGCGTGGCGACCACCACGTTCTCCGCCTCCTCGAGGCGCCGCGCCACCAGGCTGGAATCCGCCGGGTCGCGGCCACGGATGGCGAGGTCGTAGCCCTCGTTGGCGAAGTCGATATTGCGGTTGCTGACATGCACCTCCACCTGCACCTGCGGATAACGCCGGCGAAACTCCGGCAGCCGCGGGAACAAGCGGTAATGCGCGTAGGGCGTCGGCACGCTGATGCGCAGGCGCCCGGAGGCGATGCTCTGGCCGCCGCTGACCGCGCGCTCGGCATCCACCAGTTGGGTCAGCGCCTGTCGGCATTGCTCGAAGTAACCGCGGCCATCGTCGGTCAGGCGCATCTGCCGCGTGGTGCGGACGAACAGGCGCACGCCCAGGCGCTCTTCCAGGCGCGCCACCGAGCGGCTCACCGCGGCCGGCGTGATGCCCGCCTCGTTGGCGGCGGCGGTAAAGCTGCCGGTCTCCGCAGCCAGGCAGAACAACTCGATGCTGCCCAGTTGCAGATCGTCGAAATGGCGCGTCATGGCATGACCCAACTGATTACATGAAGTATCAATTCAAATGCCATCAGCCTCATTTTTCAATTGCTGATTGCAGCCTAGATTGGCCTCCAAGACGCGGGCACACCGCCCCGCCCCACTCTCGGAGACCTCACCATGAGCAAGACCGTCATCGTTACCGGCGCCTCCAGCGGCCTCGGCTTCGCCATCGCCCGCGCCTACCTGGAACGCGGCTACAACGTGGTCGGCAACGCGCGCACCCAGGCCCGCCTGGAGCAAGCCGCCACCCGGCTGGGCAATCCGTCCAGCTTCCTCGCCGTCGCCGGCGACATCGCCAAACCGGACACCGCCAGACGCCTGTTCGACCAGGCCATCGAAGCCTTCGGCCGAGTGGACATCCTGATCAACAATGCCGGCATCTTCATTCCCAAACCGGTCACTGATTACACCGAGGAAGAAGTCAATGCCATCGTGGGTACCAACCTGATGGGCTTCTTCTACCCTTCGCAGGCAGCCGCCCGGCACATGGCGGCCAACGGCTCGGGGCACATCATCAGCATTACCGCATCCATTGCGATGCAACCCAACGTGAAGGTCCCGGCGTTGCTGCCGGTGTTGATCAAGGGCGGCCTGAACAGCGCCGTGCGCGGCCTCGCCCTGGAGCTGGCAGCCTCCAACGTGCAGGTCAACGCCGTGGCGCCGGGGATCATCGAAACCCCTTTGCACGCCAGTGACGAGGGCACCCACGCCTTCCTGCGCGGCCTGTCCCCCAGTGGCAGGATCGGCAACCCGCAGGATATCGTCGACGCGGTGCTCTACCTGACCGACTCGACCTTCGTCAGCGGAAGCGTCCTCAACGTCGACGGCGGTTCCACCACTGGCGTCTGGTAACCCCGCTCAATCCCCCAACGGAGAACCGCCATGCCCTACGTGAACATCCAGGTCACCGACGAAGGCGTCACCGCCGACGAGCGCCGCCAGCTCATCGAAGGCGTCACCGAACTGCTGGAACGTGTCCTGCGCAAACCGCCCGCGAGCACTTTCGTGGTGATCCAGGAAATCCCCACCGACAGTTGGGGCGTGGGTGGCGAGACCGTCAAGGCGCTACGTGCCAGGGAAAAATCCAGGACTTGAGGCAGCGGGCACGCCGGGGGTTCGCATGGGCTCCCGGCGCTTGCCATGCACCAAGCTGGTGCTGATAGGATCGGGAGCCTACCCGCTCCCATCGACAGCCGAGGCAAGGAATGCTCGCCGCGCTCAAGCGTTATCCGCTACAGGTCAACCTGCTGCTAGCCGGCACCTTCCTGCTCACCCTGGGCCGGGCCATCACCCTGCCCTTCCTGGTGATCTACCTTTCGACCCGGTTCGTCCTGCCCGTCAGTCGCATTGGCCTGATCCTCGGCGGCGCGCTGTTTGGAGGCTCGCTGCTGAGCCTCTACGGCGGTTTCCTGATCGACCGGATGCCCGGTTTCCGACTGATCCTCGGCTTCGGCACCTGCTTCGTCGCCGCCTTCGCCGGCATGCTGCTGAGCACGCAGCTTTGGCTGTTCTTCCTGTTCCTGCTGGGCTTCAACTTTGCCTATTCCGTCACCGACGTGGTGGTGAAGACCATTTTCGGACGCCTGCTGCCGGCCGGCGAACAGGGCCGCGCCTTCTCCATCCGCTATACGCTGATCAATCTCGCCTATGCCATCGGCCCCTTCATCGGCGCTGCGCTGGCGCATTGGAGCCAGCACCTGCCTTTCGTGCTCTCGGCGTGCCTGGGTGCCCTCTTCCTGCTGGCTTTTGCGCGCTACGGCGACCGCGGCATGCGCCCGGCCGAAGGCGTGGCACCGCCCTCGTTCATCGCGGTGATGGGTGTGCTGGCGAAGGACCACCGGCTGATGTACTTCACCCTTGGCGGCGTGTTGACCGCCGTGGTGTTCGGCCAGTTTTCCGCCTATCTCTCGCAGTACCTGGTGGCCACCGGCACTGCGGAATACGCCTACCAGGTGATCCAGACCCTGCTCGGGGTCAACGCGGTGACCGTGATCGCCCTGCAGTACCTGCTCGGCAAGCGCATCGGCAATGAGCACCTGCAGCGCTGGCTGATCGTCGGCCTGGGGCTGTTCGTGCTCGGCATCGTCGGTTTCGGCCTGTCCCACAGCCTCTGGCACTGGGGCCTGGCGATGGTGGTGTTCACCCTGGGCGAAATCATCGTGATCCCCGCCGAGTACATGTTCATCGACCGCATCGCGCCGCCGCACCTGCGCGGCGTCTACTACGGCACGCAGAACCTGGCCAATCTCGGCGGCGCCTTCGGGCCGATCCTGGTGGGCGGTTTCCTCGCCCTGTTCGCGCCGCACTGGGTATTCGTCATGCTCGGCGCCTTCATCATCGGCGGCGGGGTGTTCTATGTGCTCGGCTCCGCGTTGAGCGAACGGCAGGCACGGGGTGCTTGACCTCAAGTCCACTTGAACCGGGATGCTGCTTCCATCGACTTACCCGAAGGAAACAGCCATGCCCCACTCCCTCACGCTTCTGCTGCACATCGCCGGCATCGGCATTGGCGCCACCCTGCTGATGGATGGCTGGACCGTCCTGCGCAAGCACCTGCTCGGCGTCCCCTCACTGGATTACGCCCTGCTCGGGCGCTGGATCGGCCACATGCCGCGCGGGCAGTTTCGTCATGCACCCATCGGCAAGGCGGCCCCTGTCGCCGGCGAGCGCGCGCTGGGCTGGCTCGCCCACTACCTGACCGGCCTGCTGTTCGCCCTGGCACTGGTCGCCGTCGATGCCCCTTGGCGTTGCCACCCTACGCTGGCGCCCGCCCTGCTGTTCGGCCTGGCCACCGTGGTGCTTCCCTTCTTCGTCATGCAACCGGCGTTCGGCCTGGGTATCGCCGCTGCGAACAGCACCAACCCAGCGAAGGCACGCCTGCACAGCCTGCTCACCCACCTGGTGTTCGGTATCGGCCTGTACCTCGCCGCCTGCCTGCTCGCCCCGACCCTGTGCGGGGCCTGAGCTGGGCTACCCTTCTCTGCGGGAAACGAACACAGGACCGCAGGGATGAGCCGCATCGTCGTCGCCGATCCACAGCCCTTCATCCGCGAGGCGCTACGCCAGCGCCTGGCGCAGGCCGGCCACGAAGTGGTCGGCGAAACCGGCGATGGCCGCGAAGCACTGGCCCTGGTGCAACGCCTGCACCCGGACCTGCTGCTGCTCGACCTGGAGCTGCCCCGCCTGGGGGGCCTGGAGCTCCTGCGCAGGCTGCGCAGCGACAAAGCGCGGCTGAAGACCCTGGTATTCACCCAACTGTCCGGCGCGCACTACCACGAGCTGAGCCAGCAGGCCGGTGCCTGTGGCTACGTGCACAAGGGTGATCTGCCAGCGGAGCTGGACGAAGCGGTGAAGCTGGTACTCAGCGGCCGCAAGATCTTTCCCGCGGGACACAACGGCGTTGCCGGCGAGGGGCTTCCACTCGGAGAAGCCATCACACCGCGCGAGCTGACCGTGCTGCAGTACCTGGCCCAGGGCTACCGGATCAAGGACATCGCCGACGAACTGGCGATCAGCGACCGCACGGTGAGCACCTACAAGACCCGCCTGCTGGAGAAGACCCGGACCGATTCACTGATCGATCTTGTCGCCGCCGCGCAAGTGCGCGGCCTGCTCAGCGATCAGCAGGTCCAATACCTCACACGGCAGTCCGCAGCGGCGACCGACAAGGCACAGGACATCGAACAGCTGCTGCAGCTGCTGCCCAATGGGGCCAGCCTGTGGAGCGTCGACGGCGTCCTGCTGGCCTGCAATCAGCGCTACGCCGACCTGCATGGCCACAGCCAGGCCGAGCTGGTCGGCCTGCCGTTTTCGCAGATGAACCTGGTGGACCCGCAGCAGATCGCCCGCAGCCATCGAGAGTTTCTCGAAGGAGCCACCAGCGGCTTGCCATTCTCCCTGGTGGCCTCCGGCAAGATCGAAGGTGAAACGCGAATCTACCGCCTGATCGGGCTGCCGATCCATGAAGACGACGGCTCGATGGTCGGTGTGTTCTGCTACTACGTAGACATCACCGACAACGAACACTTCGTCGAGCGCCTGCAGGAAGCCAAGGTTTACCTGGAGTCGCTGTTCGCCAGCCGGGCGGCGTACCTGCTGGCCTCCGGGCATGAGTTGCTGCGCGATCTTAAGGCCATCTCCCGCCTGTTTGCCGGGTTCCAGGCGAAGCACCCGGCCGACGCCAGCCTGGAAGCGCTGCCCCTGCACCTGACGAAGATGCGCGAGACGATCGAGGTGCTGGTGGAACTGATCGAACTGGACAGGGGCACCCCGCTGACGATGCCCCGACCGGACGAGCTCAACCATCTGACCCGCGAGGCCCTGGGCGCCTGCGATCCGCAACCGTCATTCCAGGCAGACCCGGAGGATCGCTGGGCCTGGATCGACCCGAGCCGCTACCGGCGCCTGCTCGTCGTGCTGCTGCGCGGCCTGCACAGGGCGCAATTGCCCGCTGTGGCGATCAGCGCCCAGGGCTGCGCGTTACCCCAGGCCGAAGTCGAGTGGCGACTGACCATTCGCAGTGCCCGGGGAGAGCCGGTGCAACCGCAGCTGGCGGCACTGGTCGACCAGGCACGGATCCAGTTGGCGCAACGCCTGTGCCGCCTGCTGCATGGCGAGCTGAAACTGGGAAGCGAGACCGAGCCGGACCTCGTCGCCTTGATCCAGCTCAAGCTTCCCAAAGGAAACACCCGCCACTAGTGCTTCCACTACAACCCAATCAGGCCCCCACGATGGGAGCCCCCGAGCGCCGGCCGGATGCTCGCTCCATAGCCTTTGCCATGGAGCTGCATCATGAAGAACCCCAAATGCCCGACCTCATCCACCCCGGCGGACTTCATTCTCACGCGGCTGCGCCGCTCGCACCTGGCGCAGGCCATCAGCCTGGTACTGGCCAGCCTGTTCAGCCTGCGGGTGATCGAGGCCGAAGCCGAAGACAGCGTCACCCAGAGCGACAACGACGACCTCAACCTGCCCTCCGAGGCGGGTACGGTTTTCCAGCCGGCCCCCTCCTCCTACCTTGACCTCGCCCTGCAGGCCGCTCGCCAGGCCCCCGCGCGCTTCGCCAGCCGCGCCCTGCTCGGCAGCCCGCCGCCGATCAGCGTCAACCTGGCCGGCGGCGTTGGCGTCACGACCGGCGTCCTTGCCGATACCACGGTGAAGCTGGGTGCCAGCGACACCACAGGAGTGAAGACCAGCGGCGATGTCAGCTTCAGCCAGGGCCGTATCGAGACCAGCGCCATCACCGCTGCAACGGCCAAGGGCCAGACCGGCGCCAGGGTCTCCTCGGGCGACACACTGATCCTCAGCGGCAGCAGCATCGTCCTCGACCCGAAAACCACCACCAGCGCCGCCATCACCACCAACGACCTCACCGGCCTGCGCGTGGACGCCAATGGCACGGCTCGCCTGAGCGATACCCAGGTGCAGATCGGCGGCGGCGCCAAGGGCAACAACAACCGGGGAATCATCGTCAGCCAGGGCCAGTTGGAGATGAGCGGCGGCTCCGTCAGCACGCTGTCCTGGGGAGCGACCGGCATCGCCCTGGAGCAAGGCGCCCAGGCCCGACTGGATGACGTAGCCGTCAGCACCTCCGGCGCCCGCAGCACCGCCAGCGGCGGCGCCCACGGCATCCAGCTGGGCGGCGGCAGCTCGCTGGCCGCCGACGGCATCCGCGTGGATACCAGCGGTGGCTCGGCCTACGCCCTGCGCATCGACGGCGGCTCGACGGCGGCACTCGCGGACAGCGACCTGAGCACCGCCGGTGGAAACGGCCACGGCGTGCTGGCCGATGGCGCGACCGTCGACCTCCACGGCGGCAGCATCACCACCTCCGGCAAGGGCTCGGTCGGCGTCTGGGCACGCAATGGCGCACAGGTGAGCCTGGCCGGCGACACTCGTATTCACACCCGCGGTGCGGCGGTCTCCACCGCCAGCCCTGTGGATGGCGAGAAGCCCCTGAGTCTCAGCCACGGCCTGCTGGCCGGCGGCAGCGGCACCCTCATCGATGCCCGGGGGCTGACCCTCGACATCGCCGCCGGCAGCGCCAGCGCCGCACGTAGCGAGGACGGCGCCCGGATCAGCCTGGATGCGGCCGACATCAGCGCCAGCGGCGGCGCCACCAGCACCACCACGACAGCCGCCCTGCATGCCCTGTCCGGCAGCCGGATCGAGCTTTCCAACTCCTCCCTCGCCGTGACCGGCGCCAACGTCGGTGGCGCTCGCGCCGAGGGCAGCGGCAGCCAGGTACGGATGAGCCACAGCCAGGCCTCGGTCAGCGGTGCCGGCAGCGTCCTGAATCCCGCCGCCGGCGCACGCGCCATGGACGGCGGCAGCGTGGTGCTCGACCACGCCACCCTGCAGGTCCATGGCCTGACCTACGGCCACGGCGTCTCCATCGAAGGCACCGGCTCCCACGGCGACATCAGCCACTCCACGGTCAGCGTCGACGGCAACCGCTCCATCGGCCTCAATATCAGCGGTGGCGCCAGCGCCACGGTGGATGCCAGCAGCTTCTCGGTGGATGCCCAGGCCGGCGCCGTCGGCCCCTGGTCGCCGGGGGTGCTGGTGGACGGAGCAGGTTCCAGCCTGCAGATGACCGGCAGCGACGTGCTTACCACGCCCAAAACCAGCTACGGCGTGCAGGTGCGCGAAGGTGCCGACGCCAGCCTGGCCAACGGCAGCATCACCACCCACGGCAACTACTCCACCGCCCTGGCCGCCGGCAGCTCGTCCAGTGCCGCGCCGGGCTCGTCCCTCACCGCCAGCAACCTGACCGTCGCCACCCACGGCAACGACAACGCCATGGGCATAGTCGCCGACCTGGGCGCCAGGGTGGTCGTCCACGGCGGCTCGGTCACCACCACCGGCAACGGCTCGCCGACCCCAGGCAACCTGACCTTTCCCCACGCCCTGGCCGCGCGCAATCCCGGCGCCCTGCTGGTGGCCGACGGCACCAGCGTGCTGACGCAAGGCTCGCAGGCCTACGGCGCCGCCGTGGACGACGGTGGCAGCATGCTCCTCGACAACCTGAGCGTGCGGACCGAAGGCGAATACTCGGTCGGTCTATACGCCGGCATCGGCTCCGCCAAGCCCGGTGCGGTGGGCCTGTCGGCCAGCCACGTCACCGTGCAGACCACGGGGGACCATGCCAGCGGCGCCCTGGTCAGTCGCCAGTACAAGGACGAGACCGCCCAACTGGACCTGAGCGACAGCAGTATCGCCACCCAGGGCATCGCCTCACACGGCCTGCGCGCCGAGTCCGGTGGCGCACTGAGTGCGACCAACAGCGCCGTCAGCACCGGGGGCGAACAGGCTGTGGGGGTGTTCGCCAACAACAGCGCCACCGCCCGCCTGGATAGCGTGAGCGTGAATACCCGGGGCGACTTCGGTCATGGCGTGGTGGCCCGCCAGGGCGGCAGCGTCGGTGCCGAGTCTGTCGTGGTAGCCGCTCATGGCGGCCAATCGGCAGCGCTCTACGTGCAAGGCACCGATACGCTGCCCGGGCAGGTGCGCATGGACCACGCCACGCTGAGCAACCGCGACGGCGGCACCATCGCCACCGCCGGCGTCGCGGACATCGCCCTGAGCCACAGCCTCGCTGGCGGCAGTGGCCAATGGCTGAACGTGGACAGCTCGGTGGCCAGCGATGGCAGCAGCATTCCGGACATGGGCACTGGCCAGTGGCAAGGCATCGGCACCCGCCAGGACGCAGCCGGTCAGGCGCGCCTGGATCTGTCGTCATCCGTGGTCACCGGCACGGCGAAGACCGCCAGCGGCGCCCACTCCGACGTCACCCTGCGCGACACCAGCCTCTGGCAGCTCACCGGCGACTCCAACCTCAGTAGCCTGCACAACGACTCCAGCCTGATCGACTTCAGTTCCGATGGCGGCTACAAGCGGCTCACCGCCAACGACTATCACGGCGCCAACGGCACCCTTGCCCTGAATACCTACCTGTACAAGGACGACTCGCCATCCGACCAGTTGGTGATCGATGGCGGCAAGGCCACCGGCGAGAGCAACCTGCGCATCAAGAACGCCGGCGGCCCCGGCGCGCTGACCGAAGGTAATGGCATCAAGGTCGTGGATGCAGTGAATGGCGGCACCACCGGGACCGAGGCCTTCCGGCTGCTCAACCGGGTCAAGGCCGGCCCGTATGAGTACACGCTGCATCGCTCAAGCCTCGACGACAGCAACGGCGAGGCCTGGTACCTGCGCTCGACGGCGGACGCCAGGCCAGTCGATCCGGTGGACCCAGTCGATCCAGTCGACCCAGTCGACCCGGCAGACCCGGTAGACCCGGTAGACCCGGTAGACCCAGTGTCGCCCACTGACCCGGTTACCCCGGTTACACCAGACACGCCTGCGCCCACACCGCAGGTGCCCAACTACCGGGCCGAAACCTCGCTGTACAGCGCGCTCCCCGCCATGGCGCTGAACTACAGCCGCGCCCTGGTCGACACCCTGCACGAGCGCGTGGGCGAGGAACGGCGCAACGCCACCGACCCTCTCCCCAGCGAAGAAACCGACACCTACGGCCCGTCCCTGGGCTGGGGCCGGCTGATCCACCAGAAGGGCAAGGACAGCCTGCCCGGCGGCGCCGACTACGGCTACCGCATTCAGGCCTTCCAGGTCGGCGCCGACCTCTACCGCAACGAGGACACCGACGGCAGCACCGACCAGGCTGGCCTCTCGCTGCAGGCCGGCCGCATCAAGGGCAGCGTGGACCACACCGATGGCCAGGACGCCGGCGACGATACCCTGCGCTCCTACGGCCTGGGCGGCTACTGGACGCACTTCGGGCCCAAGGGCTGGTACCTCGATGGCGTACTGCAATACAACCGCTTCGACATGCAGGCCCGCGCCAACGACGCCGGCTCGCTGAAAACCCGAGGCCACGGCATCACCGCCTCGCTGGAAGCCGGCTACCCGTTCAAACTCAACCGCGACAAGACCCTGCATCTGGAGCCGCAGGCCCAATTGATCGCCAGCCGCCTGAAACTCGACGACGCCCATGACGATGCCGCCGATGTCCGCTTCGAAGACGTCGATTCCCTGACCGGCCGGTTGGGCGTGCGGATCGACAAGGACTGGTTCCGCACGGACGACAAGGGGCAGATCCATCGCACCAACGCCTGGGTACGGCCCAGCGTCTGGCACGAGTTCAAGGGCCAGGCCAAGACCGAGTTCTCCTCGGCCAACGGCTACATCCCCTTCGGCACCGACATGGACGGCACCTGGGGCGAACTCAACCTGGGCGTGGACTACCAGCTCAACGAACGCACCAGCGTCAACGGATCGCTGGGATATCAGAAATCGTTCGATGGTGAAGGCCGCAGCTACGAAGGCATCCTCGGCATCAAGGTGAAATTCTGACCCTCAGGCATCGACCGACGCAGCGCCCCCGGGGCGCTGCGTCGCTTTTTTCATTTCCCCCAAGGAGAATCTCATGCAACACGCGAACAGCCGTATCCTGCGCGCCGTACGTACCACCTCGTTCAACAACGAAGTCGCCGCCGAACTGCTGCGCGAATTGGGTTCCTGCAACGTCACCGACGAACAGGCCCGACGCATTCGCTGCGCCGCCCGGCAACTGCTGCTGGACGCCGATTCGCTGGAAGGCGTCTGGAGAAAACTGAACGCCCAGTAGGATGGGTGGAGCGAAGCGATAGCCATGCGGTCAGCGCAGCCAATGAAACGATGGGCATCGCTCCGACAGGTCAAGGCGCCGGGGGCAGCTCCGCAGGGCGCATAACGCGCCAGCGTTATCCGCCGGATGACAGCCGGCGGATAACCTGTTCCAGGTTATCCGCCCTACGCTGCGCTGGGGACGCCGAGGCTCAGGCGTGTTGCGCGCCAGCCCGCTTGAGCAACTGCTTGCAGCGCTCGGACAGATGCACCACGCGCAGATGCTTACCGGCTTTGCTGTAGCGCTCGCGCAAGGTCATCAAGGCAGCGATGGCCGAGTAATCGACGAAGCTCAGGTGCGCGCAATCCAGGGTCACCTGTGGCGGATCATTCGCCGGGTCGAACTGGTTGAGGAACGGCGTGGTGGACGCGAAGAACAGCGTGCCATGGACGCGGTAGAGCTTGCTGCCATCGGTTTCGTCGTGGATATCCGCGTACAGCTCGCGGGCATGCTTCCAGGCGAAATCCAGCGCCGCGAGGATGATGCCGCAGAACACCGCCACGGCCAGGTCCGTCGCCACCGTGATGGCGGTCACCGCGACTATCACCAGCACATCACTCAACGGCACCTTGTTCAGCACCCGCAGCGAAGCCCAGGCGAAAGTCTGCTGCGACACCACGAACATCACCCCTACCAGCGCCGCCAGCGGGATGCGCTCGATCAGCGGCGAGAGGAACAGCACGAAGAGCAGGATCATCACCCCGGCCACCACGCCGGACAGCCGGCCACGACCGCCGGAGCTGAGGTTGATCACCGTCTGCCCGATCATTGCGCAGCCGCCCATGCCGCCGAACAGCCCGGAAACGATGTTGGCGCCGCCCAGCACCACGCACTCGCGGTCCGGGAAGCCACGGGTCTCGGTGATCTCGTCGGTGAGGTTGAGCGTCAGCAGGGTTTCCAGGATGCCGACCATCGCCATGAGGAAGGCGTAGGGCGCGATGATCCGCAGGGTTTCCAGGTTCCAGGGAATGTCCGGCAGCGCGAACGGCGGCAGGCCACCAGCAATATGCGCCATGTCGCCCAGGGTGCGCGTCGGCAGCCCGAGCAGGTACACCGCCAGGCCGACGCCGAGGATCGCCACAAGCGCCGGCGGCACCGCGCGGGTCAGCTTCGGCAGCCCATAGACCACCGCCATGGTCAGCGCCACCAGGCCCAGCATCACGTACAGCGGGTTGCCGCTGAGCCAGCGCTCGCCGTCCTTGAAGTGTTCGAGTTGGGCCATGGCGATGACGATGGCCAGGCCATTGACGAAGCCCAGCATCACCGGGTGCGGCACCATGCGCACCAGCTTGCCCAGGCGCAGCAGGCCGAACAGGATCATCACCACCCCGCCCAGCAACACCGTGGCCAGCAGGTACTGCACGCTGTGCTGCACCACCAGCGCGACTATCACCACCGCCATCGAACCGGCGGCGCCGGACACCATGCCGGGACGGCCGCCGAACAGCGCGGTCAGGGTGCAGAGGATGAAGGCGCCGTAGAGGCCCATCAGCGGGTTGAGGTGGGCGACCAGGGCGAAGGCGATGCACTCGGGCACCAGCGCGAAGGACGTGGTCAGTCCGGCCAGGACATCGGCACGCAAGCGGGCGGGTTTCATTTTTCTACTCGGAACGGGGACTGCGAAGGGGCGGCAATGGTACGGAAAACCACTTCCAGCCACCACCCGCTAATCCCGCATGGAAGTGCGTCAGGCCTTGGCGGGCGCTGCTGCGCCGTTCAGGAACAGCTGCTCCAGCACGGTCGCCGAACTGGAGCTGGCCGCGCGGCCGCGCCGCTCCGCATCGACCATGCCGTAGATCATCGAAAGGAAGAGTTCGGTGAACACCGCCGCCGTCACGTCGATGCGCAGCACGCCGGATTGCTGGCCGCGGAGGAAGAAGGCATCCAGCGCATCACTGTAGGACTTCCAGCGACCGTCCAGGCACGGGTCAAGGCTGTCGGGGCTGTACTGGAACATCAGGAAGACCAGCACTTCGCGATGCGTCAGGTGCTCCTGGATCAACTTGCGCAACGCCATCAGCGGCTCGGCGCTCTCCAGCTCGCAGTTGCTGACGACCTGATTGAGCACACGCTCGCCGTAACTCATGAGCATTTCCACCAGATTGTCGCGGGTGCCGCAGAAGCGGTGCAGCGTCGCCTTGCTCACCCCCGCCGCTTCCGCCAGCTCCTTCAGCGTCGCCCGAGGGCGGTCGACGATGGCGACGGCCAGCGCCTTGAGCAGACGTTCATCGTGGGCGGAGAGAGTCATTCGGGGGCCTCGTGTCAGGTGGCGGATCGTCTCATTGTGCAGAAAAAGGCCTCTCTTTTGAAAGGTCATGACACATTTTATACACCACAGAAGCAAATGAGACATTATTGACTCATTTCGGATTTAAAAGGATCATACGCCCCTTTCCAGATAGACAGACCCCGGGTGAAACATGGGCAGGTTGCGTGCAGTAGGGACAATCAGTGCGTTGGTGGCAGCGCTGGCGCTGGCGGGTTGCGGAGAATCCGGCGAACCCCAGGCGGCCGCCGAAACGGCACGCCCGGTGGACGTGGTAGCGGTGGCAACCGAACCGCTCACCCTGACCTCGGAGTTGCCGGGGCGTATCGAGCCGATGCGCGTCGCCGAAGTCCGTGCGCGGGTAGCAGGCATCGTGATGCAGAAGCGCTTCGAGGAAGGCGCCGACGTCAAGGCCGGCGACCTGCTGTTCCAGATCGACCCGGCGCCGCTCAAGGCTGCCGTGTCCCGCGCCGAAGGCGAGCTGGCGCGTGCCCAGGCGGCGCAGCAGGAAGCCCAGGCACGGGTAAAGCGCTACGAGCCTCTGGTGAAGATCGAAGCCGTCAGCCAGCAGGACTTCGACACCGCCACCGCCGACCTGCGCAGCGCCCAGGCGTCGGTACGCTCCGCCCAGGCGGACCTGGAAACCGCACGCCTGAACCTGGGCTATGCCTCGGTCAAGGCGCCGATATCCGGGCGCATCGGCCGCGCGCTGGTGACCGAGGGCGCCCTGGTCGGCCAGGGCGACGCCACGCTGATGGCGCGCATCCAGCAGCTCGACCCGATCTACGCCGACTTCACCCAGCCGGTGGCCGATGCGCTGCGCCTGCGTGAGGCGCTGAAGAGCGGCAACCTCCCCGCCGGCCAGAGCCAGGCCCTGAGCCTGCGCGTCGAAGGCACCGAGTACGAGCGAAAAGGCGAACTGCTGTTTACCGATATCTCGGTGGACCGCGGCACCGGCCAGGTCTCGCTGCGCGGCAGGTTCGACAACGCCGATGGTCTGCTGCTGCCGGGCATGTACGTGCGCGTCACCGCCCCGCAAGGCACCGACGCCAAGGCCATTCTGGTGCCGCAACGCGCCGTGCAGCGCGCCACCGACGGCACCGCCCACGTGCTGGTGATCGGCGCCGACAGCCGCGTCGAGACCCGCCAGGTGCAGACCGGCGCCATGCAGGGCTCGCGCTGGCAGATCAACCAGGGCCTGGCCAGCGGCGACCAGGTCATCGTCGGTGGCCTCACCGGCCTGCAGCCGGGTGCCAAGGTCGAAGCCCGTCACGCCCAGGAGCAACAGCAGGCGTCGCGCCAATAAGGCGAGGACCGCCGCGAGGAATTCCCCATGTCACTGTTCTTCATCAAGCGCCCCAACTTCGCGTGGGTGGTGGCGCTGTTCATTTCCCTGGCCGGCCTGCTGGCCATTCCGCTGTTGCCGGTCGCCCAGTACCCCAGCGTCGCGCCGCCGCAGATCACCGTCACTGCCACCTACCCCGGCGCGTCGGCACAGGTGTTGGTGGACTCGGTCACCAGCGTGATCGAGGAGGAGCTCAACGGCGCCAAGGGCCTGCTCTACTTCGAGTCCACCAGCAACTCCAACGGCATGGCCGAAGTGGTGGTCACCTTCCAGCCCGGCACCAACCCGGAACTGGCCCAGGTGGACGTGCAGAACCGCCTGAAGAAGGCCGAGGCGCGCATGCCCCAGGCCGTGCTCACGCAAGGGCTGGAAGTCGAGCAGACCAGCGCCGGCTTCCTGCTGATCTACGCGCTGAACTACAAGGAAGGCTCCGCGCGCACGGACACCACCGCCCTGGGCGACTACGCCGCACGCAACATCAACAACGAGCTGCGCCGCGTGCAGGGCGTCGGCAAGCTGCAGTTCTTCTCCTCCGAAGCGGCCATGCGGGTGTGGATCGACCCGCAGAAGCTGGTCGGCTATGGCCTGTCCATCGATGACGTGGGCAATGCCATTCGCGGGCAGAACGTGCAGGTGCCGGCCGGCAGCTTCGGCGCCTCCCCCGGCAGCACCGAGCAGGAGCTGACCGCTACCCTCGCCGTGAAAGGCACCCTCGACGACCCGGCGGAGTTCGGTCGTATCGTCCTGCGCGCCAATCCGGATGGCTCCACCGTGAAGCTGGCCGACGTGGCGCGACTGGAAGTCGGCAGCGAGAGCTACAACTTCACCGCGCGCCTGGACGGCAAGCCGACCGTGGCCGGCGCCATCCAGCTGTCCCCCGGCGCCAATGCGCTGCAGACCGCCGCCCTGGTGAAGGAGCGCCTTGCCGAGCTGTCGGTGAACTTCCCCGACGACGTCGAGTACTCGGTGCCCTACGACACCTCGCGCTTCGTCGACGTGGCCATCGAGAAGGTCATCCACACCCTGCTCGAAGCCATGGTGCTGGTGTTCCTGGTGATGTTCCTGTTCCTGCAGAACGTGCGCTACACCCTGATCCCGGCCATCGTGGTGCCGGTGTGCCTGCTGGGCACGCTGACGGCGATGTACCTGCTGGGCTTCTCGGTGAACATGATGACCATGTTCGGCATGGTGCTGGCCATCGGCATCCTGGTGGACGACGCCATCGTGGTGGTGGAGAACGTCGAGCGGATCATGGCCGAGGAAGGCCTCTCCCCGCCTGCCGCCACCGTCAAGGCGATGGGCCAGGTGTCCGGCGCGATCATCGGCATCACCCTGGTGCTCTCGGCGGTGTTCATGCCACTGGCGTTCATGGCGGGTTCGGTGGGGGTGATCTACCAGCAATTCTCCCTGTCGCTGGCGGTGTCGATCCTGTTCTCCGGGTTCCTCGCCCTGACCTTCACCCCGGCGCTGTGCGCGACCCTGCTCAAGCCGGTCCCCGAAGGCCACCACGAGAAGCGCGGTTTCTTCGGCGCCTTCAACCGGGGCTTCAACCGCCTGACCGAGCGCTACACCCTGCTCAACACGGCGCTGGTCAAGCGTGCCGGGCGCTACATGCTGATCTACGCCGGCATCGTCGCCCTGCTCGGCTACAGCTACCTGCGCCTGCCGGAATCCTTCGTGCCGGTGGAAGACCAGGGCTACATGATCGTCGACATCCAGCTACCGCCTGGCGCCACCCGTGCGCGGGCCGACGTCACCGGCCAGGAGCTGGAGCAGTTCCTCAAGTCCCGCGAGGCCGTGGCATCGTCCTTCCTGGTGATGGGCTTCAGCTTCTCCGGCATGGGCGAGAACGCCGCACTGGCCTTCCCGACCCTGAAGGACTGGTCCGTGCGCGACAACTCGCAGTCGGCCGAAGCGGAAACCGCGGCAATCAACGAACGCTTCGCCGGCATCAGCGACGGCGCGATCATGGCCGTAACCCCGCCGCCCATCGACGGCCTCGGCAACTCCGGCGGCTTCTCGCTGCGCCTGCAGGACCGTGCCGGCCTCGGCCGCGAGGCGCTGCTGGCGGCCCGCGACCAACTGCTCGGTGAGGCGAACGGCAATCCGAAGATTCTCTACGCCATGATGGAAGGCCTCGCCGAGGCCCCCCAGCTGCGCCTGGAGATCGACCGCGAAAAGGCGCGCACCCTGGGCGTCAGCTTCGAGTCCATCAGCAGTGCGCTGTCCACCGCCTTCGGCTCCTCGGTGATCAACGACTTCGCCAACGCCGGCCGCCAGCAACGCGTGGTGGTACAGGCCGAACAAGGCGACCGGATGACCCCGGAAACCGTGCTCAAGCTCTATGTGCCCAACAGCGCCGGCGAGCTGGTGCCGCTGTCCGCCTTCGTCAGCACCCGCTGGGAAGAAGGCCCGGTGCAGCTGGCGCGCTACAACGGCTACCCGTCGATCCGTATCTCCGGCGACGCCGCTCCCGGCGTCAGCACCGGCGAGGCCATGGCCGAAATGCAGCGCCTGGTGGGCGAACTGCCGGCCGGCATCGGCTACGAATGGACCGGCCTCTCCTACCAGGAGAAGGTCGCCAGCGGCCAGGCCACCCAGCTGTTCGCCCTGGCCATCCTGGTGGTGTTCCTGCTGCTGGTGGCGCTCTACGAGAGCTGGGCGATCCCGCTGTCGGTGATGCTGATCGTGCCCATCGGCGCCCTGGGCGCGGTGCTCGCGGTGACGGTCACCGGGCTGCCCAACGACGTGTACTTCAAGGTCGGCCTGATCACCATCATTGGCCTCGCGGCGAAGAACGCGATCCTCATCGTCGAGTTCGCCAAGGAGCTCTGGGAACAGGGCCACAGCCTGCGCGACGCCGCCATCCAGGCCGCGCGCCTGCGCTTCCGGCCGATCATCATGACGTCCATGGCCTTCATCCTCGGCGTGGTGCCGCTGGTGGTCGCCAGCGGAGCCGGCGCCGCCAGCCAACGCGCCATTGGCACCGGGGTGATCGGCGGGATGCTCAGCGCCACGCTGCTCGGGGTGATCTTCGTGCCCATCTGCTTCGTCTGGCTGCTGTCGCTGCTGCGTCGCCACCCCAAACCTGCGCATCAACCGTCGGAGGTCGCGCAATGACCGCCCTGCACAAACCCGCCATCACCCTGCTGTTGGCGCTGACCCTGGGTGGTTGCTCCATGGCACCCACCTACGAACGCCCGGAAGCCCCCGTGGCGCAGAACTGGAGCGGCCCCGCTGCCCGGCCCGGCGCCGCGGCGAGCCAGCTGGACTGGCAGACCTTCATCGTCGACAGCGAACTGCGCGAATTGGTGAACGTCGCGCTGGACAACAATCGCTCGCTGCGCCAGACCCTGCTCGACATCGAACAGGCCCGCGCGCAGTACCGCATCCAGCGCGCCGACCGCGTGCCGGGGCTGAACGCGGCGGCCAACGGCAATCGCCAGCGGCTGCCGGCGGACCTGTCCAGCAGCGGCGGTTCGGCGGTGAGCAGCAGCTACCAGGTTGGCCTGGCGCTGCCCGAGTACGAGCTGGACCTGTTCGGCCGAGTGAAGAGCCTGACCGACGCCGCGCTGGAACAATACCTCTCCACCGAGGAAGCCGGTCGCAGTGCACGCCTTGCGCTGATCGCCGAGGTCAGCCAGGCCTATCTCACCTACGACGGCGCCCAGCGCCGTCTGCAGCTGACCGAGCAGACGCTGGCCAGCCGCGAGGATTCGCTCAGCCTGATCGGCCAGAGGCGTACTGCCGGCGCGGCCACGGCGCTGGACTATCAGGAAGCACTCGGGCTGGTGGAACAGTCCCGTGCCGAGCTGGAAAGCAACGCACGGCAGAAGCAGCAGGCGCTCAATGCCCTGGTGCTGCTGCTCGGCACTGCCGATGCAGCCAGGCGCATCCCGCAGGTGCCGCGGGACAAGCCGATGCTGATCCAGGACATCGCGCCGGGTACCCCCTCTAAGCTGATCGAGCGGCGCCCGGACATCCTCGCCGCCGAGCACGTGCTCAAGGCGCGCAACGCCGACATCGGCGCAGCCCGCGCGGCGTTCTTCCCGCGCATCAGCCTGACCGGCAGCTTCGGTACGTCCAGCGCGGAAATGTCCGGTCTGTTCGACGGCGGTTCGCGTTCGTGGAGCTTCGTGCCGACCTTGTCGCTGCCGATCTTCGATGCCGGGCGCAACAGCGCCAACCTCGACCTCGCCAAGGTGCGCAAGGACTCGGCCGTGGCGGCCTACGAAGGCACCATCCAGACCGCGTTCCGCGAAGTGGCCGACGCGCTCGCGGCGACCGATACCCTGCGCCGCGAGGAAGCCGCGCGCCGGGCCCTGGCCAACACCACCAACGAAACGCTGAAGCTGGCCAAGGCGCGCTACGAAGGGGGCGTCGACAGCCACCTGCGCTACCTCGATGCGCAGCGCAGCAACTTCGTCAACGAATCGGCCTACATCGAGACCAGCACCCAGCGGCAGATCGCCCTGGTGGACCTGTTCCGCGCCCTCGGCGGCGGCTGGAATGGGGAGGCGACGGCGCAGCGCTGATCCACCCCTTGGCTCCGGTTCACGTAGGGCGCATAACCCGGAACGGATCATCCGCCGCCATGGCGGATGGCGCCCCCGGCGTTATGCGCCCTACGGTGCCGCTCCTCTGCCGGCGGATGGCAATCACGGATGAAGTCCGCTCCTACCGAACCTGAAACCCGCGCAGGAGCGGACTTCGTCCGCGATGACTCCAGCCACGGGATGCCGGACGGCTGACCCTGTGCCCGCTCCTGCAGGACGCCCCGCCGGCAAGGCCGGCGCATGATGGACAGCTATTTCGCAGACTGATCAGCCGCCGAACACCGGTCGGAAGAAGCTCCGCTCGTAGCTGAGGATGCAGCGGGTTTCTTCGGCATAACGGAACGCAGCCTGGCACTGGGGATCGTCCATGGACTGCTGCCGGTAGGTTTCGTACTCCGCCAGGCTGGGGAAGGTGAACATCGCCAGGGCAATGTTGCTGGCCCCCTCGGAGGGCAGGAAGTAGCCGTGGTGCTGGCCGCCGAAGCGCTCCACCAGCGGGATCCACAACCGGCCGTAGTGTTCGAATTCCTTGAGTTTGTACGGGTCCAGCACGTAGCGCAGGTAACAGGTGACCATCTTGCCAACTCTTTTTCGTTGAATAGGACGGTCACTCTACCTATTCCACGCGGGAACGCCTAAACGACCTCCCCGGCACAGGGCTCTTCGTGGGAGCGAGCTTGCTCGCGAACAGACCTCCCGGCGACCTCGTAGTCAAGCGGTTCGCGAGCAAGCTCGCTCCTACAGGTCACAGCCCACCTGCGACATGTCAGCCCGTATCGCCCGCCAGCCCGTTAGACTGACCAAACCTACAATCCCCAGGGGCACGATGCCCCTATCCACCAGCGCTGGCGCGAGGCCAGCGCGGAGCACAAAGGCATGTACTTCGACATCTTCCTCGACCTCTTCGCGGCGCTCGGTTTCGGCGCGCTGATCGGCATGGAGCGCCAGTGGCGCCAGCGCTTCACCGGCGTCGCCACCCACGGTCTGGTCGCCCTCGGCGCGGCCACCTTCGCCACCCTGCCCTTCCTCATGGGTGCCGAGGACCAGGTGGTGCGCATGTCCGCCCAGGTGGTCACCGGCATCGGCTTCCTTGGCGCCGGCGTGATCATGCGCGACGGCCTCAGCGTGCGCGGCCTGAGCACCGCCGCCACGGTCTGGTGCACCGGCGCAGTGGGCGTGCTGGCGGGCAGCGGATTCCTAGCGGCGGCGCTGGTCGCCACCCTGCTGATCGTCCTGTGCAACCTCACCCTGCCGTCGGTGACCCGCTGGATCCAGCGCCACGCGCCCCTCGAGCCGGGCAGCGAGCGCTACTACACGGTCCAGGCCGTCACCGAAGCGCACCAGGAAGCGCTGGTGCGCTCCACCCTGCTGCGCCGCCTCAGCGCCAACGGCCTGGCCCTGCAGAGCCTGGAAAGCCACGCGCGCAAGACCGGCGGTGAAGTGGAAGTCGCAGCCCTGGTGCTGGCCCCCAGCGACAAGGACAGCCTGCTGGAAGCCCTGGTTGGCGAACTGGCCCTGGC
The DNA here is from genome assembly GCF_022380625.1 of Pseudomonas sp. DP-17. NCBI lineage: Bacteria > Pseudomonadati > Pseudomonadota > Gammaproteobacteria > Pseudomonadales > Pseudomonadaceae > Pseudomonas > Pseudomonas sp. DP-17. The sequence continues at coordinate 37,187 of NZ_JAKSXG010000007.1, read as the reverse complement.
GCCCTACGTATCGGCCACCAGCTGGTCGGTGAGCGACGGGCCCCAATGAGTCGCCGGCCGGACCCGTCGTGATTCACAGAAATGCCATCTGGCGACAGCCACGCGCTGCGCGGCCGCACGCCCTGGGGCGCGACTGGAAGAATCCCCTGCCGGTGTCAAACCGGCAAACTTCTTCCTCCGCAACGGAAAGCGCGAACCATGATGCAACTTACGCCCGCCCGCGTCCTGATCACTCTCGGGGCGATTGCCGCCATGACCTGCTGGCCCCTGCTCGGCTACTACGAAACCCGCGACGGCGATCAGTCCAGCCGCGTCTACTTTCTCAAGCGCAAGCCGACGCTGCAGGTAAAGTTCGAGAATGTCTTTGCCAACGGCCAGGCGCCCAGGCCGCTGGAACAACTCAGCGAGGAGGAACGGCAAGTCGCCATCGACTATTGCCTGTTCCGCCTGGGCATCGAGTCCCCGCTGCAAACCCAGCAGCAACTGGACCTCTGCACGGCACGCTGAGCCCCGGACGGTGCGCTACCGGTCAGGCGAAAACGAAATACTTGCGCACCGTCTCGACCACTTCCCAGGTGCCCTTCATGCCCGGCTCGATGACGAACACGTCGCCGGCGCGCAGATGGACCGGCTGCTCGCCCTCGGGGGTGATCACGCAGTAGCCGTCGAGGAAGTGGCAGTACTCCCACTTCTCGTAGTTCACCTCGAACTTGCCGGGGGTGCAGATCCAGGTGCCCATGATCTTGCTGCCGTCCGCCGACAGGTAGGCGTTGAGGTTGACCGTATGCGGGTCGCCGCCAATGCGCTTCCACTTGGTGGCGTCCAGCACGGGCGTCGGGCAGGTGTCGCGCAGCACGGTGATGAAATCGGACATGACAGCTCCAGGTCGTTGCAGTGAAGGTCCGCCACCCTAGCCACGAACCGCCGCCGGCAGTTGCCTGGATTCGACATCGGTATGCCTGCCAGCGCTGCCCGCCCTTCTTTCCCCCCTCCTGACAGATTTGTCATCCGCGGCTCACCTGCCCGTTATCCGTGCTCCCACACGATGCCCGTGGCCCTCGCCACGCCTGGGCGAAAACAACAACAGCAGGCGGTAACCAAACCATCCTGCCCTTAGGAGCGCATCCATGTATCGCACGTCTGGAAAGTACCGACACAAGTTCCCGCTGGCGGCTTCGCTGCTGGCGCTGGGGGTCGCTTCGCCGACCGTCCTCGCCGAAGGTAAGTCCGAGGAGAAGGCCGAAGGCTTCCTCGAAGGCGCCAGTCTCGAAGTCCTCAACCGCAACCTCTACTTCAACCGTGACGCCCGCCACGGCCAGTCCGTGCCGCCGCGCGGCAACGGCTACTCGGAAGTCTGGGCCCAAGGCATCATCGGCAGGTTCGAATCCGGCTTCACCCAGGGCACGGTCGGCGTGGGCGTCGATGCCTTCGCCATGGTCGGCTTCCAGCTCGACACCGGCGACGGCCGCAACGGAGCAGGCAGTTCGGTGGACGTATTGCCCACCGATAATGACGGGCGCACCGAGAGCAACTACGCCAAGGCCGGCGGCGCGGCCAAGGTGCGCCTGTGGGACACCGTGCTGAAGGCCGGCGACGTCTTCCCGGAAACCCCCGTGGTGCACTACGGCGACTCGCGCCTGCTGCCCGAATCCTTCCGCGGGGTCACCCTGCAGAACACCAGTCTCGAAGGCCTGACGCTGCAGGGCGGCCGCCTGCATTCCATGAGCCAGCCGCAGTCACGGCAGATGGACGACGGTTTCGCCACCTTCTACGCAGGCCCGGTGGATTCGGCCTGGCTCGCCTACGGCGGCGGTGACTACGCGATCAACGACAACGCCAGCGTCAGTCTCTACAGCAGCCGCCTGAAGGATGCCTGGAACCAGTACTACTTCGGCACCGCGCTGAACTTCCCGCTCAGCGAGGCCGTGGAGCTGTTCGGCGGTTTCAACTACTACAAGTCGCAGGACGAGGGCCGCGAGCTGCTCGGCGAGTTCAACACCAGCATCTGGAGCGCCAGCGCCGGCGTGCACTTCCGCGCCCACCGCATCGCCGTCAGCCACCAGCGCAACAACGGCAACAACGACTTCGACTACCTGCGCCAGGCCGACTCGATCTACCTCGACAACTCCATCCAGTACAGCGACTTCAACTCGCCGAAGGAGCGTTCCTGGATGGTCCGCTACGACCTCGACATGGCCACCTATGGCATACCGGGCCTGAGTTTCATGACCCGCTATGCCCGCGGCACCGACGCCGACTATTCCAACGCCAACGCCGTGTACATGCGCCGCGACGACAACGGCGATCCGCTCACCGACCAGAAGCGCTGGGAACGCGACATCGAGGCGAAATACGTGTTCCAGGAAGGCCAGCTCAAGGACCTGTCCCTGCGGGTGCGGCAGGCAACGACCCGCGCCACGGCCTTCGAGTCGGACCTGGACGAAGTGCGGCTGATCGTCGAATACCCGCTGGCCATCCTCTGACGGCCTGCGCCTGGCGGGCGGATGACGGAATTGTCAGCTGCGCCTCAGCCTCCCGTTAGGCGTCCCTGCGTATAACGGAAGCCATCACCGCCCCCCAAGGCAACCGGTGATGATTTCCCCCGCAAGACTGCTCCACTTCCTGGCGCTCCACGTGCCCCTTTGGAGGAAGAGGAACCCTCGGCGCCCGACTGGGCGCCTTTTTTTGCCCTGCACAAACTCAGAAGCGTGGATCGCGAATCGCCGGCAGCACCAGCTCGCGCACGAACGAGGCACAGGAAAGTCGCAGCAGCGCATCGACCATCCGCACCACATCGTGGACCGGCACCTGATGCCCCTCACCACGCCGCGCGGCTTCCGCCAAGGGCATGGACAGCGGGTCCTCGGTGTTCAGGTCGCCAAGCTGGAGCACGGTGACCGCCAGGTTCCACTCGCGGAAGCCTTCGCGCAGTGCATCGGCCATACCCGTCAGGGCGAACTTGGAGGCGCCGAAAGCCACTTCCGGGCGGCCACTCCGGCGCAGTGCCGAGGTCGAGCCGGTGAGGATCAGTTGCGGCCGGTGCGACTCCAGCATCCTGGGCACCAGGCGCTTGAGCAGGAGCAGTGTGGCGGTGATATTGACGTCCACCAGCCGGGCGATCGACTCGTCGGTATCGGCGAGGAAGGAGTAACGCTCGCTGAAGGCATGCTCTTCCCAGATGCCGACATTGCACAGCAGGACATCGATGCCGGTCGGCGCCTGCGCCTCGATGGCCGCCAACGCCACCGCAGGTTCGGCGAGGTCCGCTTCGATCCATTGCAGCTCGACCCCAGCGGGTACCTCCAGCGACGCGGGGCGCCTGCGCGACACCCCGATCAGCGTATCCCCCGGCTGACCGAGCCCCTCGGCCAGCGCGCGGCCCAGTCCCCTGCTCGCACCCACGATCAGTATGTTCATGACGGCTCCCTAGACCCAGCGGCCATTGAGGACGACAAAGCCGGCCAGCACCCAGACCACCAGCAGCAGGTGAGTCAGTTGCAAGCCCTCCTGGCGAATCCAGTAGCCGAACCACAGGCCGCCCAGCAGCATCGCAAAGAGGAAGGCCAGGGCCGCGCTCGCCGCGAGGTTCAGCCAGGCCCGCGCCGGCTCCAGACCCTCACCGAGCAGCAGGTGGTAGCACCCGGTCCAGGCCGTCGCCACGGCAACCATCTGCAGCAGCACGATGAATGCCAGCGCCAGGCGCGCCAGCCTGGGATCGGCCAGTGCCCGCGCCAGCAGGGGTGTATCGATGACCGGTGCCTGGCGCAGCGGCGCCATCGACAGCGTGGCCCCGATGGCGCCCACCGAACTTGCGAAGGCATGCAGGTTGTTGATCAGCGCAATGCTCAGCCAGAGGCTGAAACCCAGGGTGTGAACTCCGAGGAAGATCGTCAGTGAAAGGTGGGTATCCATGCCAGGTCCTTGTTTGCCATGTCCAGGCCCGCCACGGCAGCGGGAAACCCTCCCCGCACCGGGCGTGCCGCCATCCATTGCCCGGCGCTGGGCGCTGCCGGGAAGGTTCGGCCGGGACTCTAAGACCTCAACCGCAGTTGAGGTCAAGCAAGGAAATGGGCGTGCCTGAACGGGCCCGTGCAACGCGGGGCGCCGGGTCTCAGAACGCCCCTTGCAGCGTCACCATGAAGTTGCGCGGCTCGCCATAGAAGTTGCCCCAGGAGACGGCGCCGACGCTCTGGTAGTACTTCTTGTCGAACAGGTTGTTGCCGTTGAGCGCGACCGTCCAGTGCTCGTCGAGGCGGTAGCCCACGCGGCCACTGTAGATGGCGTAGTCCGACTGTACCGAAGTGACGTTGCCGCTGCGCACCGAGACGTCGCTCTGCGCCGTCACGCCCGCTCCCAGGCTCCAGCGGTCCAGGTCGCCGGCCAGCTGATAGTCGGCCCAGGCGCGGAACAGGTGGCGCGGGAAGTAGGTGGTGGTGAAGGTCGGCTCCTGGGGATTGTCCTCGGCGCTCCTGAGGTATCTGGTCTGGGTGTAGGTGTAGCCGGCCAGCAGTTGCAGGCGGTCGATGACCTCGCCGCTGACTTCCGCCTCGAAACCCTGGGCGCGCACCTTGCCCACGTCGGTGTAGCAGTAGCCGTCGGATGAGCCGGCGCAGACGGTGTCGTAGTTCGCTTCGGCGCGGTGCTCTTCCACCGTACGGAACAGGTTGAAGGCGGTGTTCAGGCGGCCATCCATCAGCTCGCCCTTGATGCCCAGCTCGTAGCTCGCGCCGGTCTTGGGCTGCAGTGGGCTGCCGGACTCATCGGTGTAGGTGCTCTGCGGCTGGAAGATATCCGCGTAGCTGGTGTAGACGGACCACTCGTCGTTAAGGTCGTAGATCAGCGCGGCGAACGGCGTGACCTGGCCGTTCTCCTGGCTGCGGTCGTGCTGCCAGTAGTCCCAGGATTGGGTGTAGGAGTCGCGGCTGTTGCGGTACCAGCTGACGCGCGAACCGAGGACGGCGGTCAAGGGCTCGGCCAGCTTCAGGCGCAAGGTGGCATAGGTGCCGAACTGGCGGGTGTCCGACTCGGTGGGGACCGGTCCGCCCCGGTAGGAGTTGGGCGCGTAGAAGCCATCCGCCGGTTCGGGAATGTGCGAGTTGGGATGGAACGGGTCCTGGGAGGTACCCAGCAGGCTGGTCATGTTGATCAGCGCATAGTGGTCGTGGGTCTTGGCACGGCTGGCGTTGGCGCCGACGGTCAGCTCGTGCTGCAGGCCGAAGGCCTCGAACCTGCCATCCAGGTAGGCATCGAAACCGTAGTCGGTCTGGTCGTAGTCGAACAGCCCGGAGTACACAGAGGAAGGCGCCGAGGTCGCGCCGGGAGCCACGCCACCTGGCGTCTCGGACAGCGCGTACTTGATGTCCTGGTCGTTGTGGGTCCAGACACCGGCGAACTTGAAGGCCCAGTCTTCATTCAACTGCTGGGAGAGATCGGCGAACAGCGTGGTGCGCTCGCTCTCCCAGCTGTTCCACGACGCGCCCAGGCAGGTCGAGCGGCTGAGCTTCAGGTCCTTGCCGTTGCTGTAGCGCGGCAGGCCGTGCCAGCAGGGTGTGGCATCGAGCTTCTCGTAGGCGACGCCCAGGCCGAGGGTGGTATCCGGGGTCAGGTCATAGTCCAGTGCGCCATAGAGAATCTGGTCGTTGCGCTTGCCGACGTCGTAGAAGTACTGGCGATCCTGCAGCGCCACCACCGTGCGGCCGCGCAACGTGCCCGATTCGTTGAGCGGACCACCCGCGTCCACCTGGCCACGGTAGTTGTCCCACGAGCCCGCCGAGAGCGACAGCCTGGTCTCCGCTACGCTCTGGCCGCGCTTGCGCACGAAGTTGACGCCGCCGGTGGAGCTGCCGGAACCCTTGAGCATGCCCGCCGCGCCCTTGAGCACTTCGACCCGGTCATAGAAGGCCATGTCGCCGGAAAAGCTGTTGGCCTGGACGTACTCGCCGCCGACGTCCAGCGGCACGCCGTCGTACTGGTACTGGCCCTGCATCATGAAGCCACGGGAGTAGAAGTACTTGCCGCCCATGGGCGACTCGTAGACGGTGATGCCCGGCGTCTTCTCCATCGCCTGGTCGATGGTGGTGATGTTCTGGTCATCCAGGTAGCGGCGGGTCAGCACGGTCAACGACTGCGGCGTCTCGCGCAGGGAGTGCACGCCCTTGCCGATGGTCACCGCGCGTGCGCCGTAGGAGTTGCTGCCTTCTGTGGTGGGGTCCAGCCGCTGGCTGGAAACGGTGGTGGAGTCCATCTCCAGCACCGCCTCCGCGGGCACGGGCACCAGGCCGTAACCGCCGTTCTCCAGGCGACGCACCGTCAGGCGGGTTCCGGACAGGATGCGGGCAAAGCCATCCTCGATGCCGTACTCGCCATCCAGACCAGCGCTGCGCTTGCCTTCGGTCAGCCCCGCGTTCACCGAGATCGGGATGCCGGCACGCCGGCCGAACTCGCCGAGCACCTGGTCCAGCGGGCCGGCGGGAATCGCGTAGTGCTGGCTGCGGGTGGCCGTGGTTTCGGCCTGCACCGCCGCAGCGGGCAACAGGGTGAGCGCGGAACAGGACAGCAGGGCGAAGCCGAGCGACTGTCGCAGGGCGCGGGCGATGGGGTGAAGCGTCATGGGCAGAGGGTCCGTTTCTCGTGGTGGGCTCGCGGTGGCGAGCAGGGATTTCTCCCTAGGCCAAGCGAGAAACGAAAACCTGCCGACTTTTCGAGAATTATTTTCATTGTCCCGCTTGTGGCGCTCGACGCCTCAACGCGGACCCACCGTCACCCAGTAGCGCGTGCGGCGCTGGACCGTCACCGGCAGGCTGTCCTGCAACATCGCCAGCACCTGGTCGGTGTCGCCCAGCGGGTAGGAACCGCTCAGGCGAATCCCCGCGACCGCCGGATCGCAGCGCAGCAGGCCGGGACGATAGCGGTCCAGTTCGGCGAGGAAATCCGCCAGGCGCATGCGCTTCGCCACCAGGTAGCCGTCGACCCAGGCGCCGTCGCTGGCCTCCAGCACCTGCGGCGCGGCGACGCCAGTCGCACCGATACGCGCCTGCCACCCCGCCTCGACCACCCGCCCCTCGCCCCCTGTCATCGCGCGGGCGGCGACGCGCCCCTGGCTGACCGCGAGCAAGGTGCCACGCCCATCGTTCTCGCGGCGCACACGGAAACGCGTACCCAGCGGCTGCAGGATGGCGTCCTCGCTGATGACCCGCAATGGCCGTCCCGCCGCATCGCGCGCCGTGAGAATCTCGATTTCGCCGTAGCGCAGGCGCAGTTCCCGGGCGCTGTCGGTGTAACGCAGGTCCACCGCCGTGGCGGTGTTGAGCCACAGCCGGGTGCCGTCGGGAAGCACCTGCTGCGAGCGCTCGCCGGTGCTCGTGCGGTGGTCCGCCAGGGCACCCTGCACCCACGGGGTGTCGCGGCCTTGCCAGGCCAGGCCGCCGAGCAGGCCGAAGCTGACCAGCACCTTGAGCGCCTTGCGCCGGTCCATCTCGCTGTAGTGGCGGCGCCCGGCCAGCTGCCGCGCCAAGGGGTCGGCCAGCCGGCCGGCGTGGCGCTGCAGGTCGAGCGGGATGCTGCTCAGTCGCTGCCAGGCGCGCTCATGCTCGCTGTCGGCCTCGCGCCAGGTGCGCAACTGGCGCTGCTCGGCGTCGCTCATGCAGCCCGACTGGGCCAGGGTGAACCAGGCGATCGCCTGGTCACGGATGTCCGTCGGGATCGGGCGGCCATCACTGTCGCAGGACAGGGCGCTCATTCGAAGCGGCTCGCGTAGCAGGCGGCGAAGGCCTTGCCCATCGCCTTCTGCACCTGGTTGACGCTCAGTTCCAGGCGCTGGGCTATCTGCGGATAGGTCAGGCCGTCCAGCTGCGATAGCAGGAAGATCTCCCGCACCTGCGGGGCAAGGCCGTGCAGCAACTGGTCGATCTCCACCAGCGTCTCGATCAGCAGCAGGCGCTCTTCCTCGGAGGGTGCCACGGCTTCGGGGCGCGCGGCCAGTGCTTCCAGGTAGGCACGCTCCACCGCCTGGCGCCGCCAGCGGTTGATCAGCAGGCTGTTGGCGATGGTCGCGAGGTAGGCCAGCGGCTGGCGCAGGTCGGCCAGGGAGCTGCGCGAGCGCATCACGCGCACGAAGGTGTCCTGGGCCAGGTCCTCGGCGTCCGCGTGCTCGCCCAGACGGCGGCGCAGCCAGCCCTTCAGCCAGCCGTGGTGGGCAATGTAAAGCCGCTCAACACCCCTTTCGAATGCCCGCTCGCTATCCATGGACTTCCAGCTTTGTTAAACATGATAATCGTTCTCAACAATACTGGATTACCCCGGTTCTGCGCAATCGGGCCGAGCGACCGGCCCAGGACGACGCGGACTTCGGCGCCCTTGGGGCTCCGGTCAGGCGCAGGCCTCGGCCGCTGCTTGTGCATCTTCATCCTTGCGATGCATCCATCGATACAAGGCCGGCAGCACCAGCAGCGTGAGCGTGGTGGACGACAGGATGCCGCCGATCACCACCGTCGCCAGCGGCCGCTGCACTTCCGCGCCGGTGCCGGTGGCCAGGGCCATCGGCACGAAGCCCAGGGAAGCCACCAGCGCGGTCATCAGCACCGGGCGCAGGCGGGTCAGCGCGCCCTCGCGGATCGCTTCGTCGAGGCCACGTCCCTCCTCCCTCAGGCTGCGGATGAAGGAGATCATCACCAGGCCGTTGAGCACCGCCACGCCCGAGAGCGCGATGAAGCCGACGCCGGCGGAGATCGACAGCGGAATGTCCCGCAGCCACAACGCGACCACTCCGCCGGTGAGGGCGAAGGGGATTCCGGTGAACACCACCAGGCCATCCCGGACGTTGTTGAACATCATCAGCAGGAGCGTGAAGACCAGCAGCAATGCCACCGGCACCACGATCTGCAGGCGCTGGGCCGCCGACTGCAGCTGCTCGAACTGGCCGCCCCAGGTGGTCCAGTAGCCGGCCTGCAGCTTCACCTGCTGCCCGATGCTGCCGCTGGCCTCCGACACGAAGGAACCGATATCCCGCCCGCGCACGTTGGCGCTGACCACGACGAGACGCTTGCCGTTCTCGCGGCTGACCTGGTTCGGCCCCTGCACCAGCTCCAGGCGCGCCACTTCGCCCAGGGTGATGAAACCGATCCGTGAGTCGGCGGCGTTGGCCGGAGCCGGCACCGGGATCAGCATGCGCGACAGGGCGTCGATATCGCTGCGCAGGTTCTCTGGAAGGCGCACGATCAGGTCGAAGCGGCGGTCGCCCTCGAACAGCGTGCCGGCCTCGCGGCCGCCGATGGCCACGGCGACGTTGTTCTGGATGTCGCCGACATTCAACCCGTAGCGCGCCGCGCGCTGGCGGTCGATGTTGACGGTGAGCACCGGCAGGCCGCTGGTCTGCTCGACCTTCACCTCGGACGAACCCTGCACCTGACGTAATACACCGGCAATCTGCTCGGCAGTCTGGTTCAACACGTCCATGTCATCACCAAAGACCTTCACCGCCACGTCGCTGCGCACCCCGGAAATCAGCTCGTTGAAGCGCAGCTGGATGGGTTGCGACAGTTCATAGGCGCTCCCCGGCACGCCGTTGGCGGCGGCCTGGATTTCCGCTTCCAGTTGCGCGCGGGTCTTCTTCGGGTCGGGCCACTGATCCTTGGGCTTGAGCATCACGTAGGCGTCGGAAATGTTCGGCGGCATCGGATCGGAGGCGATCTCGGCGGTACCGGTGCGGCTGAACATGCGCTGCACCTCCGGCACCTTGTCGAGCACCTGGCGTTCCAGTCGTTCCTGCATGGCCACCGATTGCGACAGGCTGGTGCCCGGCGTACGCAGCGATTGCAGGGCGAAGTCGCCCTCGCCCAGGCTTGGCACGAACTCGCTGCCCATGCGGCTCGCCAGCAGCCCCGACAACACCACCAGCACGGCGGCGCCGGCGAACACCAGCGCGCGGCGCGCCATGACCCAGTCCAGCACCGGCTCGTAGGCACGGCGCGCATTGCGCATCAGCAGGTTTTCCCCTTCCTTCACCTTGCCGGTGATGAACAGCGCGATGGCCGCCGGAACGAAGGTCACCGAGAGGATCATCGCCCCCAGCAACGCCAGCACCACGGTGAAGGCCATGGGATGGAACATTTTCCCCTCGACGCCGGTGAGGGCGAAGATCGGCAGATACACCACCATGATGATCAGCTGCCCGTAGATCAGCGCCCGGCGCGCTTCCTTCGATGCCGCGAAGACTTCGTGCAGGCGCTCGCTACGGGTCAGCAGGCGGCCGTGGTGCTGCTGGGCGTGGGCCAGGCGGCGGATGGCGTTCTCGACTATCACCACGGCGCCATCGACGATGATGCCGAAGTCCAGCGCGCCGAGGCTCATCAGGTTGGCGCTGATGCGGTTGCTGAACATGCCGGTAAAGGTGAACAACATCGCCAGCGGGATCACCATGGCGGTCATCAGCGCCGCGCGGATGTTGCCCAGGAACAGGAAGAGCACCGCGACCACCAGGATCGCGCCCTCGGTGAGATTGCGCTTGACCGTGGCGATGGCCTTGTCGACCAGTTGGGTGCGGTCGTAGACGGTCACCGCCTTGACCCCGGCCGGCAACGTGCGGTTGATCTCGTCCAGCTTGGCGGCAGCAGCCTTGGCGACGGTGCGGCTGTTCTCACCGATCAGCATGAACACCGTGCCGAGCACCACTTCGCGGCCGTCCTCGGTGGCGGCGCCGGTGCGCAGTTCGCGACCGAAATCGACCTCGGCGACGTTGCGTAGGCGGATCGGCGTGCCGTCGACATTGGCGACCACGATGTTGGCGATGTCTTCCAGGCTGCCCACCTGCCCCGGTGCACGCACCAGCAATTGCTCGCCGTTGCGCTCGATGTAACCGGCGCCGACGTTGGCGTTGTTACGCTCCAGCGCGGCGATCACATCGGCCAGGGTCAGCCGGTAGGCTGCGAGACGGCGGGTGTCCGGGGCGACCTGGAACTGCTTGGCGAAGCCGCCGATGGTGTTCACCTCGGCCACGCCCGGCACGTTGCGCAGCTGCGGCTTGATCACCCAGTCCTGGATCACCCGCAGGTCGGTGGGCGTGTACTCGCTGCCGTCCTCCTTGCGCGCGCCCTGTTCGGCCTCGATGGTCCACAGGAAGATTTCCCCCAGGCCGGTGGAAATCGGTCCCATGGCCGACTCGACGCCCTCCGGCAATTGCTCACGGGCCTGCTGCAAACGTTCGTTGACCAATTGGCGAGCGAAGAACAGGTCGGTGCCGTCCTTGAAGATTACCGTCACCTGCGACAGCCCCGAGCGCGAGATCGAGCGGGTCTGCTGCAGGCCCGGCAAGCCTGCCATGGCCGTCTCCACCGGGTAGGTGACGCGCTGCTCGGTCTCCAGCGGAGTGAAGCCCGGCGCCGAGGTGTTGACCTGCACCTGCACGTTGGTGATGTCGGGCACCGCGTCGATGGGCAGCTTCTGGTAGCTGGCGATGCCCAGCCCGGCCATGCCGAAGACGGCGAGCAGCACGAGATAACGCTGCTCGATGGCGAAGCGAATGATGCGTTCGAACATGCTCTCGCTCCGTCAGTGCGCGTGGGACGCCGAGCTCTTGCCCAGCTCGGACTTGAGGACGAAGCTGCCTTCGGCCGCCACCTGGTCGCCGACGGCAAGCCCGGCCAGCACCTCGACCTGACCTGCGCTGCGCGCGCCGAGATCGACCGGACGCGGGTCGAATCCGTCGACGCTGCGCACGAAGACGCTGGGCTTGCCTTCCACCTCCTGGATCGCCTGCTCCGGCACCGCGACCGCCACCTGGCGCGCGCTGCTGCTCACCCGCACGTTGACGAACAGCCCAGGGCGCCACGCCCCATCGGGGTTGGCCAGGGTGACGCGGGCCACGGCGCTGCGGGTCTGCTCGCCGAGCAGGTTGCCGACATAGCTGACGCGACCGTCGACCTGCATGCCAAGGTCCGCCGCCTCCACCCGCGCCGGCTTGCCCACCTGCACCCGCGCCAGGTCCTGCGGCGCCACGCTGAAACTGGCCCAGACCCGCGACAGGTCGGACAGCGTGAAGGCAGCCGTGGTCTCGCTGACCACCTCGCCCGGCACCAGGTGCTTCTCCACCACCACGCCGTCGAATGGCGCACGCAGTTCATAGCGATTGCCACCGGCACTGGCCGACACGCCGCTGAGGGCGTTGGTCTTCTGCTGCGCGTTGGCCAGGGCGATGCGCGCCTCTTCCAGGTCCTGGCGCGCCTGCAGGTAGTCCTGCTCGGCGGAAATCTTCTCCTGCCACAGCTCCCGCTCGCGTTCGAAGGTCTTGCTCGCCAGGCTTACCCGGCGCTGGGCAGCGGCCAGCTCGCTGCGCAGCTCGGACACCTGCTGGCTGGCGATCACCGCCAGCAGCTGGCCCTTCTTCACGCTTTGCCCGAGCTCCACCGACACCGCTTCCACCACGCCAGGGGTGCGCGGCACGACGTGCGCGGTGCGGTCCTCATCGAAACCGATCTCGCCGGGCAGGCTGAAGGCTTCGTTGAGCGCCTGGGGGCCAGCGGTCACCAGCTGGATGCCGGCAGCCTCGATCTGCGCGGGGTTCAGGTGCAGACCTTCCTCTTCGGTTTGCGTTTGCGTGGCGACGTGATGTTCGCCGTCGGCATGGCTCGCCGCTTCGGCGTGACGGGTGGGCGCGGCGCTGTTGTGGTGCTCGCCGTCGGCATGGGTGGCATCGTCGAGGTGCTTGCCGTCGGCCTGTTCGCTTCCCATCCAGGCGTAGGCGCTGACGCCTAGGGCGGAGGCCAGCAGGACGGCAGCGGCAAGCGGGGTTTTCTTGATCATGGAAGCTCCGGGAAAAGTCCGGCGGTGTCGCGCCGTGGCGCGGGCACCGCCAGGTAATGGAGGGTGCTGAAGAGGTCGTGGATACACCAGTGCGCAGGCAGGCTCACGGTCGGTGCGGCGGCGGATGGCGTCAGCGTCATGAGCAGCAGGCCGAGCCAGGCGCAGCGGGCTCTAAAAGGCCGCGCCGACATCGCCGTAGACCCGTTCGATCCGCCCCCAGGCATCGCTGACCTGGGCCAGTGCGCGCAGGTACTGGTCGCGGGCAGTGATCAGGGTGCGCTGGGCATCGAGCACTTCGAGGAAGCCGAACTTGCCCATCTCGAAGCCGCGCGTGGCGCTCTCCACGGCGGTCTGGGCGCTGGGCAGGATGGTCTGGCGGAATGCGTTCACCTCGCCCTGGGCGGTACTCCACTGCTGCAACGCCTGCTGGGTTTCCTGGCGCAGACGCAGCTCGGCGGCATTGCGCAGGTCGCGGGCCTGATCGGCGCGGCGCGACTGCGCGAGGATGTTGCCCTGGTTGCGGTCGAACAGCGGCAGCGGCAGGCTGAAGCCGATCACCGCGATGCGGTCGCGGTTGCCCTGCTCGACCGCTTCCTGGCTACCCAGGCTGACATCGAGGTCGGGAATGCGCTGGGCCTTCGCCAGGCGCACGGCGGCTTCGCCTTCGTCGATGCGGATCTGCGCCAGGCGCATTTCCGCGCTGTCGCCGAGACGACGCAGCAGCTCATCGGGGCTTGGCAGCGCGGGCAAGGGCCGCGCGCTGTCGTTGCGCACACCGGTGAAGTCCGGCAATGCGAGCCCCATCAGCGCGGCCAGCGCCTGATTGGCGTCGGCCCGTTCGCGACGGGCGCGGTCCTGTTCCAGGCGCACCTCGGCCAGTTGCACTTGCGCGCGGTTGGCCTCCAGCGGCGGCGCCTTGCCGGCACGCACACGCCCCTCGGCAGCGACTACGCCCCGTTGCGCCAGCTCGACGGACTGTTGCGCCAGGCGCTCGCGTTCCTGGGCGCGCAGGGCGGTGTAGAACACCGCGATCACCTCGCCGCGCAATTGGTTGCGTCGAGCTTCCAGACTCAGCGCCGCCACGTCCTGGCCGCGCTCGGCCAGTTCCACCCGCGCGCCACGCTTGCCGCCCAGTTCCAGCGGCTGGCTGATGCCGAGGGTGGTGGTGCGATTGCGGGAATCGGTGCCCTCCTGTTCCCAGGACAGCGTCGGGTTGCGCAGCAGGCCGGCCTGTTCTCGCAGCCCCTGGGCGATGCCGATTTCCCGGCCGCTGGCCGCCAGTTCGGGGTTGCTGCTGGCGGCGGCCTGCAGCGCATCCCCAATGCCGATTTCCCGGGCTGCCGCCCAGCCAGGGAGCTGCCAGAGCAACAGCGCCAGCAGCGTTGCCTGCGCGGCGAATGCAGAACGTCTTGAAAGCACGGCGAACCTCGCAAGGTGGAGTCAACTTCGACGGCATGCCGTCATGTCCACGGCGAATCTAGAAGTGTCTCTCTAGCGACAAGGTGACTGGATAATTACAAACATGTAATTGGCCATCCGCCGACTTCCCGTTGTATCTATTTAAAAAGAGCCCGAGCCTCTTCCAGGTAACTTGAGGAAACAATTAAGCGCACTTTCCCCAGCCTGCGGTCTTTCTGAAAATCCTTTCAGACCAGAGACCTACAGAACTTTCTGTTTTCCTCTCCAGGATCACGAGTGCGACATCGCCACGGTTGACCCTGAAGTCGCTACAGCCTCTAGACTGCGCGCATTTTTCTCCGGCGCTTCAAACTTTCCCGTATCTGCGGCACCTCTTTCCACGTCATTACCGGGTAACTATCCATGAAAATCCTGCTCATCGAGGACGACCACAAGACAGCCGATTATCTGCAACAGGGACTGAACGAAAGCGGATATGTCGTCGACCGCGCCGACAACGGCGTCGACGGCCTGCACCTGGCCCGGCAGTGCGCCTACGACCTGGTCATCCTCGATGTGAACCTGCCGCAGATGGACGGCTGGGAAGTGCTGGCCAGCCTGCGCCAGCACAGCGACATCCGCGTGATAATGCTCACCGCCCGCGGCCGCCTCACCGAGCGGGTGAAAGGCTTCGACCTGGGCGCCGACGACTACCTGCTCAAGCCTTTCGAATTCCCCGAACTGCTGGCCCGCGTGCGCTCGCTGATGCGCCGCAGCGAACGCATCGACCAGCCGCAGGTACTGGAGATCGGCGGGCTGGAGCTGGACCCCGGCCGCCACCGCGCCTACCGCGACAGCCAGCGCATCGACCTGACCAGCAAGGAGTTCGCCCTGCTGCACCTGCTGATGAGCCGCAGCGGCGAAGTGCTTTCGCGCACGCAGATCATCTCGCTGGTGTGGGACATGAACTTCGACTGCGACACCAACGTGGTGGAGGTCACCATCCGCCGCCTGCGCGCGAAGATCGACGATCCCTTCGCCGACAAGCTGATCCACACCCTGCGCGGAGTCGGCTACGTGCTGGAGTCCCGCGCATGAAACCGGCCAGCCTGTCGCTGCGCATCGGCCTGTGGGTCGGCGTGCTGGGTTCGGTGCTGATGCTCCTGCTGCTCACCCTCGCCTACCTCGCCCTCGACCATCAGCTGGACCAGCGCGCCCATCGCGAGCTGGAAGACAAGCTCGGGCAACTGCGCCACGCGCTGGAGGCCGACCCCGGCCTGGCCGCCCTGCCCCTGCGCGGCCATGCCCTGCAGGACCAGTTGATGGGCCACGCCAACCTCAGCGCCGCGCTGCTGGATGAACAGCGCGGGCGGCCGGCACAATTCAGCAACGGGCCGAATGCCGATCTGCCGATACTCGACGAGTTCGCCGGCAATGGCCGCGCCTTCGGCTGGACCTCGGCGGACGGCCGCCGCCTGCTCACCGAACGCAGTCTGATCCGCCTGCGCGACGGCAACACCCTGCGGGTATTCCTGAGCCTGGATCGACGCGATGACGACGCCCTGCTCGGCGCCTTCCTGCGCTCAGCCTGGCTGGCGGTGCCGCCGCTGCTGCTACTGATCGCCCTCGGCGCGCGCCTGGTGGCCAAGCGCGGCCTGCTGCCGTTGCGCCAGTTCGGCCAGGTCGCCTCGCGGGTCACCACCCAGGACCTCAGCCACCGCATTGCGCTGCAGGACCTGCCACGGGAACTGGGCAAGGCCGCGCGGGCACTGAACCTGATGCTGCACCGGCTGGATGGCGGCGTGCAGCAGCTCACGCAGTTCTCCGACGACATCGCCCACGAGCTGCGCTCGCCCATCGGCAATCTGCTGGGCAAGGCTCAGGTCACGCTGTCGCGGCCACGGCAAAAGGAAGAGTACGAGGCGGTGCTGGCAGCCAGCACCGAGGAGCTGGAACGAGTCGGGCGGATCGTCAGCGACATGCTGTTCCTCGCCCAGGTCAGCCACCCACGCGCATTGCTGCCGCAGGAGCCGGTGCGGCTGGAGGAGGAAGCGGCGAAGGTCGCCGAGCTGTTCGACTTCAGCGCCGAGGAGAAGTCGCTTTCCATCGTCATCGAAGGTCACGGACTGGTCCTGGGCGACCGCCTGATGATCCAGCGCGCCATTTCCAACCTGCTCTCCAACGCCATCCGCCACACCCCCGAGGGCGAGTGCATCAGCGTGCAGGTGCACGACCACGGCGAGGCCGTGACGCTGCAGGTGCAGAACCCCGGCCCGGGCATTGCCGCCGAGCATCTGGAGCATCTGTTCGAGCGTTTCTACCGGGTGGACAAGGGTCGCTCGCGGGCACAGGGCGGCACGGGCCTGGGGCTGGCCATCGTGCGTTCGATCATGGAGCTGCACCTGGGCAGCGCCTGCGCGCAGAGCTCGGAGGAAGGGCCAACGCGCTTCCTCCTGAGGTTTCCTGCGTCACCTGACTGATCGCCGTCCAGCTCAGGATCAGCGGGTGGCGCGGCAGGCGACACGCTCGGTGCGGTATTCGATGGCCTGCTCGTCGCCGAAGGAATCCTTGTAGCGCAGCTGCACCGGCACCACACCGCAGTCGGCGCTCATCGGCGTCACCGCCACGACTTCGGCAATGTCCAGGTTCATCCCGTAGGTGTACTGCTTTGCCTCGGCGATCTGCGTCGGCGTGGGCGCACTCTGGCGGGCCTGCATGGCCTGCTGGCGGGCCTGTTCCATACGGGAGAAGGTGATGTCGCCGCCACCATCGGCCATGGCCAGGGAGGAAGCCCCCAGCAGGGCGGCAGTCAGGAAGATGCGGGGAAGTTTCATGGCAGTCACCTCGTGGTGGTTGAAAGTGACTCCACCTTAAGCGGCCGCCGCTAACGGGAAGCTGAGGCTGGGATGACGATTCGGTTATCGAGTTCGGAGGCGGCATAAAGAGGTTTCCACCACTCATCCGTGCAATTTCCCACAGGTGAACTCTCGGCGTCTGACAACTGTCTGTGTGCTGTCGGCCCACCGGGTGGGATTTATGGCCATTGGCCACCCGGACAATTCTGAATAAGTCACCCGGCCGACGTTTTCGCTCCCGCAAGGCGGGTTTCGTTCCAAGTCATGTGAAGATTGCCCATGTCCCTATCGCGTTGCCTCCCCGCACGAATTTCTTCCCTGCAGACCCGCGCCCTCGGTGCCTGTCTGTTCGTCGGCCTGCTGGCCACCGGCGTCCCGGCCCAGGCCGAGGAGCCCGCCAGCAACGCGCGCTGGGTGAACGACAGTCTGAGCACCTACGTGCGCAGCGGGCCCACCGATGGCTACCGCATCGTCGGCACCCTGACCTCCGGGCAGAAGGTCCAGCTGGTCAGCACTTCGGGTGACTACAGCCAGGTGCGCAGCGACAGCGGCAACACCGTGTGGATCGCCAGCAAGGACCTGCAGGACAAGCCCGGCCAGGCCGAGCGCCTGCCGGCGCTGGAACAGAAGGTCACCGAGCTGACCACCCAGTTGCAGACCATTGACGACTCCTGGAAGAACCGCGTGCAGGGCATGCAGGAGACCCTGGATGCGCGCAAGAAGCTCATCGATGAACTGCAGGCCGCGCGCAGCGCGCTGGACGCGGAGCTGAGCCAGGCGCGCTCGCAGCTGCGCGACGCCCAGGCGCAGCTGGGCGACGAGAACAAGCAGGTGCTGATGCGCTACATGGCCTACGGAGGCAGCATCGCTGGCGCCGGCCTGCTCGCCGGACTGATCCTGCCGACCATGTTGCGTGTGCGCCGCAAGCGCAGCACCGAGTGGGTCTGACGCCTCACACACGAGACTCGGCGCAACACCCCACCCGATCGCGGACAGAGTTCCGCTCCTACGCCTGAATCAGCTTCACGTAGGAGCGGACTCCCTCCGCGATGGCCCCGCCGCCATTGCCAACCTCACCGGGGCGATTCCATCCCGAAACAATGCCGTGCCTGCGGGAACTGGCGTTCGCGCACTTCGCTGGCAAAGCGTCCGGCCGCCGCGCCGATCAGCTCGTCCAACCGCACGTACTGCTCGGCGAATCGCGGGATCTGCTCGCCGGAAAGCCCCAGCATGTCCTCGGTCACCAGCACCTGCCCGGCGCAGGCGGGTGAAGCGCCGATGCCGATCACCGGGATCTCCAGCCGCTCGCAGACCTGACGCGCCACCGGCTCCAGCACGCCTTCGAGCACCACGCTGAAAGCCCCGGCGGCAGCGATGGCATCCGCGTCGCGCAGTACCCGTGCAACGCCGGCTTCTTCCTTGCCTTGTACCTTGAAGCCACCGAGGGCATTGACCTTCTGCGGCATCAGGCCGATATGCGCCATCACCGGTATACCGCGCTCCACCAGGAAGGCGATGGTCTCGGCCATCTCCGCGCCACCTTCCAACTTCACCGCCTGCGCGCCGCTTTCGGCGAGCACCCGCGCGGCGGCGAGGAAGGCCTGCTGCGGCGAGGCCTGGTAGCTGGCAAAGGGCAGGTCCACCACCACGCAGGCCCGTTGCGAGCCGCGGACCACTGCGGCGCCGTGGGCGATCATGGTGTCCAGGCTGACAGCCAGGGTGTGCGGCATGCCGTAGAGCACCATGCCCAGCGAATCCCCGACCAGCAGCACATCGACGTGCGGGTCGAGCAGACGTGCCATGGGCATCGAATAGGCAGTCAGTACGACCAGACTGCCGGGTTCGCGGCGTTGGCGGATGTCCAGGATGGACAGGCGTTGTTGCGGGCGATGGCTGCTCATGGGGTTCTCCACGGATGGCTGATATTGGCCGGGGAAGACGCTACCATCGGCCCTCCATGACCCACTTCCGACAGTGAGACAAGCTATGCCGTCAGCGGGACAGGATGCTCTGGCGCTTCCCGGCTTCACCTCGCTGCCCCGTCCCGTGTGGCTGCGCGCCTTTGACATGCCCGCCGGCCACCGGGTGGAGCCCCATTCCCATCCCTGGGGCCAACTGATGTATGCCGCCAGCGGCGTGCTCGAGGCGACGACCGAGGAGTACGCCTGCGTGATTCCGCCCCGCCGTGCGATGTGGTTGCCGGCTGGCGTGCGGCATAGCGCGCGGGCCCGCACGCTGGTGGTACACCGCAGCTTCTACCTGGCGCCGGAGCTGGCCGTCGGCCTGGGCCCGTGCCGCGTGCTGGAAATCTCGCCGCTGCTGGACAACCTGATCCAGCGCGCCAGCGAGTTTTCCCGCGACTACCCCGACGAGGGGCCGGAAGCCCGGCTCATGCAGGTGCTGGTGGACGAGCTGCATGGCGCGCCGGACTCCGGCCTGGCCCTGCCGCTACCCCGCGATGCCCGTCTGCGGCGCGTCACCGATCACCTGCAGGAGCACCCCGGCGAGCGCCTGGGGATCGAGGATTGGGCGCAGCGCGTCGGCGCCTCGCGGCGGACCCTGGCGCGGTTGTTCCGCGACGAAACCGGGCTGTCGTTCCGCGAATGGCGCGAACGCGTGCGACTGCTCGCGGCGCTGCCAAGGCTGGAGCGCGGCGAGTCGGTGACACTGATCGCCGGCGAGCTGGGTTATGAATCCACCTCGGCGTTCATCGAGTTGTTCCAGCGCCAGCTGCACATCTCGCCCGGCGCGCTGGCACGGCAGATGCGGGCAGGGAGCCATTCCGGTCCAACTTGAGGATTTCTTATGTTCATCGCGAGAACATTGAGTTTGTCTCATGAACGGACCGCCAGGAGAATCTCGCCATTCGCTGATTCACTGGAGAGATTCACATGGCACTGGCACACAACCTCGGCTTTCCCCGCATCGGCCGCGACCGCGAGCTGAAGAAAGCCCAGGAGGCCTTCTGGAAGGGCGAGCTGGACGAAGCCGGCCTGCGCGCCGTCGGCCGCGAACTGCGTGCCGCCCATTGGCAGGTGCAGAAGAACGCCGGCATCGAGTTGCTGCCGGTGGGCGACTTCGCCTGGTACGACCAGGTGCTGACCCACTCGCTGACCTTCGGCGTCATTCCGGAACGCTTCCGTACCCATGGCGAGGCGAAGCCGACCCTGCAGACCCTGTTCGCCATGGCACGGGGCATCAGTGCAGGCTGCTGTGGGGCTCACGCTCAAGAGATGACCAAGTGGTTCGACACCAACTACCACTACCTCGTCCCGGAGTTCAGCGCTGACCAGCAGTTCGAGCTGAGCTGGGAACAACTGTTCGAGGAAGTGGAAGAAGCCCACGCACTCGGCCATGCAGTCAAACCGGTGGTGATCGGCCCGCTGACCTACCTCTGGCTGGGCAAGACCAAGGGCCGCGATTTCGACAAGCTCGACCTCGTCGAACGCCTGCTGCCGCTCTACGGCCAGATCTTCCGCCGCCTCGCCGCGCAGGGTGTGGAGTGGGTGCAGATCGACGAGCCGATCCTCGCCCTCGACCTGCCCCAGGACTGGAAGAACGCCTTCGAGCGCACCTACAACCTGCTGCAGAGCGAGCCGCTGAAGAAGCTGGTGGCCACCTATTTCGGCGGCCTCGATGACAACCTGGGCCTTGCCGCCGGCCTGCCGGTGGACGGCCTGCACCTTGATCTGGTTCGCGCGCCGGAGCAGTTCCCGACCATCCTCGACCGCCTGCCGGCCTACAAGATCCTCTCCCTGGGCGTGGTCAACGGCCGCAACGTCTGGCGCTGCGACCTGGAGAAGAGCCTGGAAGTGCTGCGCCATGCCCATGACCGCGTGGGTGATCGCCTGTGGGTCGCGCCGTCCTGCTCGCTGCTGCACAGTCCGGTGGACCTGGAGCGCGAGGACCAGCTGGATGCCGAGCTGAAAAGCTGGCTGGCCTTCGCCGTACAGAAGTGCGCCGAAGTCGCCCTGCTCGCCCGTGCCGTCAATCAGCCCGGGGATTTGGAAGTCATAGCCGCGCTGGAGCAGAGCCGCACCGTGCAGGCCGGCCGCGCCGCCTCGCCGCGCATCCACAAGCCGCAGGTGCAGGCCCGCCTGGCCGCGGTGAAAGCCGCCGACAGCCAGCGCCAGTCGCCCTTTGCCGAACGCATCGTGCAGCAGCGCGCCGGCCTCAACCTGCCGGCCTTCCCCACCACCACCATCGGTTCCTTCCCGCAGACCTCCGCGATCCGCCTCGCGCGCCAGGCCTTCAGGCAGGGCAAGCTCAGCGTTGCCGACTACACCGAGGCCATGCACAGCGAAATCCGCCACGCCGTGGAGATTCAGGAGAACCTGGGGCTGGACGTGCTGGTACATGGCGAGGCCGAGCGCAACGACATGGTCGAGTATTTCGCCGAGCAGCTCGACGGCTACCTCTTCACCCGTTTCGGCTGGGTACAGAGCTACGGTTCCCGTTGCGTGAAACCGGCGGTGATCTTCGGCGACCTGAGCCGGCCGAAAGCCATGACCGTGGAGTGGATCCGGTATGCCCAGAGCCTTACCAGCAAAGTCATGAAGGGCATGCTGACCGGCCCGGTGACCATGCTGATGTGGTCCTTCCCGCGCGAGGATATCGCTCGCGAAACCCAGGCGCGCCAGCTGGCCCTGGCGATCCGCGACGAAGTAGTGGACCTGGAGGCCGCGGGCATCCGCATCGTGCAGATCGACGAAGCCGCGTTCCGCGAGGGCCTGCCGCTGCGTCGCAGCGACTGGGGCCGCTATCTGGACTGGGCCACCGAAGCCTTCCGCCTGTGCGCGTCCGGCGTGCGCGACGAAACGCAGATCCATACCCACATGTGCTACAGCGAATTCAACGACGTGATCGAGTCCATCGCGGCGATGGACGCCGACGTCATCACCATCGAGACGTCGCGCTCGGACATGGAGCTGCTGGAAGCCTTCGAGAAGTTCGAATACCCCAACGAGATCGGCCCGGGCGTCTATGACATCCACTCGCCGCGCGTGCCGGCCAAGGACGAGATGGTCAAGCTGCTGCGCAAGGCAGCGCAGCGCATTCCCGCCGAGCGCCTGTGGGTCAACCCGGACTGCGGCCTGAAGACCCGCGCCTGGCCAGAGACGGAAGCGGCGCTGGTGAACATGGTCGCGGCGGCCCGCGAGCTGCGCAAGGACGTGGCGCTGCTGGGCTGACCGGCCTGCCGCTGTTCGTAGGATGGTGTGGAGCGCAGCGATACCCATCGCCCCCGCGCAACGACAGCATGGGTATCGCAAGCTCCC
The DNA here is from genome assembly GCF_022380625.1 of Pseudomonas sp. DP-17. Classification (NCBI taxonomy): domain Bacteria; kingdom Pseudomonadati; phylum Pseudomonadota; class Gammaproteobacteria; order Pseudomonadales; family Pseudomonadaceae; genus Pseudomonas; species Pseudomonas sp. DP-17. The sequence goes on along the minus strand of NZ_JAKSXG010000007.1, from coordinate 14,863 downwards.
CCCATCCTACGATCTACACACGACATCGGATTCGTAGGAGCGGACTCCGTCCGCGATTGACATCCGCTCGCAGCGGAACAACGACGAACACCTGCTCTGCTGCACCGTAACGACCCGGCAGATGAGCGCATCGCCGGACAGGCGTAGTCTTGAAGGCCTTCGCTCCACGGCACACAGGACCAGACATGAAGCAGTTGCTCATCATCGGCATCGGCGCGGGCGACCCCGAATACCTCACCGTCCAGGCGATCAACGCGATGAACCGCGCGGATGTGTTCTTCCTCCTGGACAAGGGCAGCAGCAAGGAAAAGCTGATCCAGCTGCGCCGCGATATCCTCCAGCGCTATGTCACCCGCTCCGATTACCGCATCGTCGAGGCCGATAGCCCCGAACGCGTGCGCGAAGGCGACTACACCGGCCAGGTGCGCGATCTCAACCAGGCCAAGCAAGAAGTGTTCGAGCGCCTGATCGAGAACGAACTGCCGGACGGCCAATGCGGCGCCTTCCTGGTCTGGGGCGACCCTTCGCTCTACGACAGCACCCTGCGCATCCTCGACGCCATCCTGCGCCAGGGGCGTGTGACCTTCGACTACCAGGTGATCCCCGGCATCACCAGCGTGCAGGCGCTGGCCGCTCGCCACCGGGTGCCGCTCAACGTCATCGGCCAGTCGGTGCAGATCACCACCGGCCGCCGCCTGGCCGAAGGGTTTCCGGCGAACGCCCAGAGCGTGGTGGTGATGCTCGATGCCGAGGACACCTACCGCCAGCTGGACGACCCCGAACTGGAAATCTACTGGGGCGCGTACCTCGGCACGCCGGAGGAGATCCTGCGCAGCGGGCGGCTGGTCGAAGTCGGCGAAGACATCCAGCGCACCCGCCTGGCGGCCCGCGAGGCCAACGGCTGGATCATGGACACCTACCTGCTGCGGCGCGCGCCGAAGGACGCCTGAGCAAACACTCAGGACGCGTGGCGCCCACCCCGTCATCCGCCCTGCAATTGCGAACAGCCTCGACAAAAGCGGCTAGAGTCAGTGCGGTGTGCCGCGACGGCTCCCATGGGCCGTCCTCGGGACGAGGGCCCGGGTGGCGCGGTCTATACTGACTCGGCGCGCGGCAAGGAAATCCTCTGGCGCGCCGCCTGGCGGAGGATGGTCAATGAATGCACCTGGTCCCGTTGTTCGTCCGACGATCCTGATCGTCGACGATGCGCCCGAGAACCTGACGCTCCTTTCGGAGCTGTTGAAGATCCTGTATCGCGTCAAGGCGGCCCGCACGGGCGAAAAAGCGCTGCAGATCGCCCTGTCCGAGGAGCCGCCGGACCTCATCCTGCTCGACGTGATGATGCCCGGCATGAACGGCTTCGAGGTCTGCCGGCGGCTGCGCGAAGATGAACGCACGCGCCAGATCCCGGTGATCTTCATTACCGCCCAGGATGCCGCCGACGAGGAAATACGCGGCCTGGAACTGGGCGCGGTGGACTACCTGACCAAGCCGATCAACCCGCCCACCGTGCTGATGCGCGTGGACAACCAGCTGCGCATCAAGGCCGCCGCGGACTTTCTGCGCGACCAGAACGAGTTCCTCGAGCGGGAAGTGCAGCGGCGTACGCAGGAGCTTGCAGCCATTCAGGACGTGACCATCCTGGCGATGGCATCCCTGGCCGAGACCCGCGACAACGAGACCGGCAACCACATTCGCCGCACCCAGCATTACGTCAGCGTACTGGCCGAGCAGCTGCGGGAGCACCCGCGCTTCGCCGCCGAGCTGGACGAGGAAACCCGGCATCTGCTCTTCAAATCGGCGCCGCTGCACGACATCGGCAAGGTCGGCATCCCCGACCACATCCTGCTCAAACCGGGAAAGCTCACCCCGGAAGAGTTCGAGCTGATGAAAACCCACACCACCCTGGGCGTGGAGGCCCTGGAGAAAGCCGAAGAGCGCCTGGGCATGGACGTGCCCTTCCTTCGCCTGGCCAAGCAGATCGCCGCCGGACACCACGAGAAATGGGACGGTTCCGGCTATCCCTGCGGCCTGGCGGGCGATGCCATCCCGTTGTCGGCGCGACTGATGGCCGTGGCCGATGTCTACGATGCCCTGATCAGCAAACGGGTCTACAAGTCCCCCATGACCCATGCCAGCGCGGTGGACTTCATCCAGAGCCAGCGTGGGCAGCATTTCGATCCGGATATCGTGGATGCCTTCGTGGAACTGAAGGACGAGTTTCATCGCATTGCCGAACGCTTCAACGACAACGCCGGTGACCCTGACGTGCCGTTCCAGGCGCAGCGACAGCCCTAGGCTCCATTGCCGGCCACGCATCAACCTGGCCAGGAGGCGTCTCGATGAACCCGCTCGGCTTTCTCCAGCGCCTGATGCTGCGAACCCGGCTGCTGATCGGCTTCGGCGGCGTCCTGCTGCTCGTCCTGTTCCTGGGCCTGTACAGCCTGTATGTGCAGCGCGAGCAGATCGCACAGATGAACCTGGTCTACGAGAAGGAGATGCTGGGGCTTTCGCATATCGAGGCTGCCCGTGTCAGCCTCGCAGGCATCGGGCGCAGCATCCGCCAGCTGGTGCTGGCCACTGACGATGCAGGCCGCGCCCAGGCGAATGGGCAGTTCCTCGAAGCGCGCGCCAACCTGCGCGAAGAGATCGAACTCGCCCGGCCGCTGATCTATCGCACCCCCGCGCTGCAAGGGCTGGTGCGCTTCGAATCGGCCTACGAGGAATATCAGAATCAGATCCAGCACGTGCTGGCGCTCAACGATCAATCGCTGAAACCGGGGAAGACCAGCGACCTGGGCGCCATTGCGCTGCTCTCCTCCTCTGCCCTGCAGCGCCCCGGCGAGGTGGCCAACCAGGCGCTGGCCGAGGTGGCGCAGGCCAAGCGCGAGGGCGCCGACCTGGAAGTCAGGCTGGCCACGCAGCGCTTCCACCATAGCGTCCAGCTGACCGTCTGGCTGCTGGTGCTGGGGATTGTCGGCGGCGTGCTGTTCGGCATGATGATCAGCCTGTCGATCCGCCGCCCCGCCGATCAGCTGCGCTATTCGGTGGACGCCCTGAGCAAAGGGCAACTGGATGTGGACGTGCCGTTCCAGAACTACCCCAACGAGATCGGCGAAATGGCGCGCGCCATCACCGCGCTGCAGTCCGAAGCGCGGCAGATGGCCGACCAGCGCTGGTTGAAGACCCAGGTAGCCAGGCTCAGCAGCCAGATGCAGTCCGTGGCGGGCTCCGCCGAGCTGGGAGACCGCACCCTGCAGGCACTGGCTCCGCCGCTGGCGCTGCGCCGCGCCACCTTGCATGTCCATGATGAAAAGAACGCAGACCTGGTGCTGCTGGGCAGCTACGCTCCCGGCCCCGATCTGCCGGACCGGCTTCCCATGGGCCAGGGGCTGATCGGGCAATGCGCCAGGCAGCGCAGCGCTATCCACCTGCCCGTGCCGGAGCGCCAGGCGGAAGACTTCTGCTCGCCGCCAACCATGCTCGACATATTGCCGCTGATCCACGGCGAACGCCTGGTGGGCGTGCTGGCCCTGGAAGGCATGCAGGAGCTGGGGGCAAGCCAGCTCGCCCTGCTCGACGAGTTTCTTCCGCTGCTGGCCATGAATCTCGAAGTCCTCGAGCGTACCTCGCGCACCGAGCAGCTGCTCGCGGAAACCCTCACCCAGGCCGAGCAGATGGAACGCCAGGCCACCGCCCTGCAGGAAAGCGAGACGCGCCTGCAGTACATTCTCGACTGCAGTCCGGTGAGCGTCGCTATCTCCACCCAGGGGCACCTGCACCTGGTCAACCCGGCGTTCATCGAGAGCTACGGACTCAAGGCCGGCGATGAAGCAGCCGGGCTCTACGTGGACGCAGCGGAGCGCGCGGCGATCTGGAACGAGCTGCTGGCCGGGGAGCAGATGCTCGAACGCGAGGTGCGCCTGTACGACCGCCAGGGTGGTGAACGTGACGTTCTGGCGACCTACCTGCCCGTTGTCCACCAGGGCGAGCCGGCCATGCTGGCCTGGCTCTACGACATCACCGAGCGCAAGCTGGCCGAGCAGCAGATGCGCCGCGCCAAGGAGCTGGCCGAGGAAGCGACCCGGGCCAAGAGCGAATTCCTCGCCAACATGAGCCACGAGATCCGCACGCCGATGAACGTGATCATCGGCATGAGCAGCCTTGCCCTGAAGAGCGGGCTGAACGCGCGCCAGCACAACTACGTGCAGAAGGTGAACCGCTCCGCCGAAGGGCTGCTCGGGATCATCAACGACATCCTCGACTTCTCCAAGATCGAGGCCGGCATGATGAGCGTCGAGCACGTCGAGTTCCGCCTGGAGGACGTGCTCGAGCAGTTCTCCGGCATGGTCGGTTTCAAGGCGGAAGAGAAATCGCTGGAGTTGTTGTTCCAGCTCAGCCAGGACCTGCCTACCTCCCTGGTTGGCGACCCGCTGCGCCTGGGACAGATCCTGCTCAACCTGGGCAACAACGCGGTGAAGTTCACCGAGCGCGGGGAAATCGTCCTCGGCATCGAGCCAGTGGCGCTCGGCAGCGAGCAGGCGGAACTGCACTTCTGGCTGCGCGACACCGGTATCGGCATGACCGGTGAGCAATGCGGGCGCATGTTCCAGTCCTTCATCCAGGCCGACTCTTCCACCTCGCGCCGCTACGGCGGCACCGGGTTGGGGCTGTCGATCTCCAGGAGCCTGGTGGAACTCATGGGCGGGCGCATCTGGGTGGAGAGCGAACCGGGCAAGGGCTCGGTGTTCCACTTCCACGCGCACTTCGGTATCCCCGACGCCGCCGCGCCACGGCGCATGCTGCGGGCGGACGAACTACTGGGGATCCGCGCGCTGGTGGTCGACGACAACGCCTCGGCACGGGAGATCCTCTCCGGCATGGCGCTGAGCTACGGACTGGAAGTGGACGTCGCGCGCAACGGCAACGAGGCGCTGGAGTGGATCAGCGAGGCGGAACAGCAGCAGTTGCCCTATCAGCTGGTCCTGGTGGACTGGCAGATGCCGGGCATGGATGGCATCGAGGTGGTCGCGCGTCTTCACGACGGTCACTGCGCGGAGGTGCCGGCGGTGATCATGGTCACTGCTTTCGGCCGCGAGGAAGCGCTGGGCGCCGCCCAGCAGCGCGGCGTCGAGTTGGGTACGGTGCTGACCAAACCGGTGACGCCCTCCACCCTGCTGGAGTCGATCAACATGGCCCTGGGCAAGCAGAGCGTCGTCGAGCCGCGCAGCCGCGAACGCCAGAGCGCGACCGACGATGCCCTGGCCAGCGTCGCCGGCAGCCGGATGTTGCTGGTGGAAGACAACGAGCTGAACCAGGAACTGGCGATGGAGCTGCTGGGCGATGCCGGCATCGAGATCGTGCTGGCCTGCAATGGTCAGGAAGCACTGGATCGACTGGCCGTCGACACACAGTTCGATGCGGTGCTGATGGACTGCCAGATGCCCGTACTCGACGGCTATGCGGCCACCCGGGCGCTGCGCCTGCGCCCTGGACTGGCGCAGCTGCCGATCATCGCCATGACCGCCAACAACATGGCCGGGGACCGCGAACTGGCGCTGGCCGCCGGCATGAACGACCACATCGCCAAGCCCATCGACCCGGAAGCGATGTTCCTCACCCTGGCGCGCTGGATCGAGCCGCGGCAGCAGCCGGACACTGCGAGCGCGCCGGCACTGACGACACCGCCCGCCAGCCAGTTCGACCTGCCGGGTATCGACAGCCGTGCAGGGCTGGCCACCTGCGCCGGCAAGGTGGACCTCTACGAACGACTGCTGCAGCGCTTTCGCACCCGCTACCGGGACTTCATCGGCGAATTCCACGCCCTCGACCCGGCGACCGACCCGACCGCTCGGCGCCGCGCGGCCCATACGCTGCGTGGCGCAGCCGGCAATATCGGCGCCCTGGCATTGGCGAAAGCCGCCACGGCACTGGAAGAGGCCTGTCAGGGAGCAGCGTCGGAGGAACTGATCTCACGCCTGCTGTCCGACTTGCAAGGGCAGTTGGATATCGTCCAGGCGGGCCTGGCGAACCGTGCCGACCGACCTCCGGAACAGCCTGCTGCACCGCGTGTTGCACCCAGCGAGGCCTCCGCCCTGCTCCAGCAACTGCAGGGACTGCTTGAGCGCAGCGACACCAGTGCTGGCGATCTCGTCGGCCGCTTGAGCGGTCTCTATCAGGATCAGGCTCGCGCCGCGCAGCTCCGGCAGATAGCCGAAGCGATCGAAGGATTCGACTACGAACAGGCGCTGGCGCAGCTGCAACAGCTCACGGGTGAAGCGCCAGAGCCCGCTCAACCGCAGCCCTGACCGCCCTCACAACGTCCTGATCGAGGTACTGATCGCCCGCGCGCACTCGATGGCCGCGGGCGCCAGGCGGCGTTCTGCGTCTTCGCGGGTCCAGCGACTGGTGGGCGCCACCACGTGCACCGAAGCGACCGGGCGGCCCTGGCTGTTGCGCACCGGCGCAGCCACCGCCATGTCTCCCAGGAACAGTTCCTCGCTGTTGATCGCATAACCCTTGCGGCGAATCTCGGCAATCTCGCCGAGGATTTCCTCCAGCGAAGTGCGGGTGTACTGGGTGTGGCTGGACAGGTCACTGTCCTGCAACAACTCCAGCACCTCGTCGTCGCTCAGCGCGCTGAGGAAGGCACGGCCCGAAGCGGTGCAGTACATGGGAATGCGGCTGCCGATGGGCAGGTGGATCGGGATGAACTTCGGCCCCACGAAGCGCGCCACGTAGAGCATGTCGGTGCGCACCGGTTCGGTGAGATTGGTGGTCTCGCCCGTGGTCTGCGCCAGCTCCGCGAGGAAAGGGTTGGCCACGTCCACCAGGGTATCGGCGGCGAGGTAGTTGTAGCCGATCTCCATCACCTGCGGCGTCAGCTGGAAGCGCTTGGTCTGTGGGTGCTTGCTGACATACCCCAGTGCTTCGAGGGTATGGATCATCCGCTGCGCCGAGCTCTTGGTGATATCGGCGGCCTCGGCCACCTCGGCCAGGTTCATCGTGCGGTTGCGCGCATTGAAGGCGCGTAGCACCGCCAGGCCTTTTTCCAGCGACTGGTTGAAGAGGCTGTTTTCGTTGTCGCTCATGTCTCGTCCTTGCGAGGGAGAACGCCTTGGATCAGGCATTAAGTATCGATATGCGATATTTATAAATCTCTTTACGATTCTTGTAAATCATTTATATTGCGACCAACGCCTCCTGCCGAACCTCGAGGCCATCCATAACGCATAACGACAACAAACCGCGTCAAATGGGAGTTCACCAATGCATCCTCGCCTCCGCGTGTTTTCCTGCGCCCTCGCGCTCGTCGCCAGCTGCGCTGCATCCCTGGCCGCCCAGGCCGAACCGCTGAAGGTCGGCGCCACCGCCACCGGCGTGCCGTTCACCTTCCTCGACATCCAGACCAACAGCATCCAGGGCATGATGGTCGATTCCGCGCAGGCCGTGGCCAAGGCCGGCGGCTTCGAGGTGGAAATCGCCCAGACCACCTTCGCCGCACTGATCCCCTCGCTCACCGCGAAGAAGATCGACCTGATCTCCGCCGCCATGCTGCGCACTCCCGAGCGGGAGAAAGTCGTGCAGTACTCCGACCCGGTATTCGAGTACGGCGAAGGCCTGGTGGTGCGTGCCGACGATGACAAGGCCTACACCAGCATGGATGACTTCAAGGGCGAAGTGGTCGGTGCCCAGGTCGGTACCATCTTCATCGACAAGCTCAACCAGCGCGGCATCTTCAAGGAGGTGCGCGGCTACGACTCCCTCGCCGACCTCACTCGCGACCTGGCGCTGGGGCGCATCAAGGCCGGCTTCGGCGACCATCCGATCCTCGCCTACCAGATGGCCAAGGGCAGCCTGAAGAAGGTGCGCCTGGTGGACAGCTACCAGCCGCAGATCAAGGGCGAAGTCTGCCTGATCCTGCGCCAGGGTGACCCGGCGCTACTCGCCCAGGTCAACAAGGGCATCGCCAGCATCAAGGCCGACGGCACCCTGGCCGGCATCATCGGCAAGTGGCACCTGGACTGACGTCCGCCTGCCTCACGCCTTTCCCAAGTCTCACCCGTGCCTTTCGCCGGAGCCTCGCGCCCGGTGAAGGGTGACGGCCGCCCTGATTTCCGCCCATGGACAAGCCCATGTTTCTCCAGAATGCCCTGGACTTCCTGCCCATTCTCCTGAATGGCGCGGTGGTCACCGTGCAAGTCACGATTGCCTCTTTCCTGCTCAGCTCGCTCATCGGCCTGGCCTTCGCCCTGATGATGGTGTCGAAGGTCCGCGCCGTGGCGCTGTTCGGCATCTCCGTGGTCAACGTCATCCGTGGCCTGCCGATCATCGTGCAGCTGTTCTACATCTACTTCGTGCTGCCGGACTTCGGCGTCCAGCTCAGCGCCATGCAGGCCGGCATCATCGGCCTGGGCATCGCCTACTCGGCGTACCAGGCGGAGAACTTCCGCGCCGGCATCCAGGCCATCCAGCAGGGGCAGATCGAAGCCGCCGAATCGCTCGGCATGCGTGGCCCGATGATCATGCGCCGGGTGGTACTGCCGCAGGCCTTCCGCATCGCCCTGCCGCCCTACGGCAATACCCTGGTGATGATGCTCAAGGACTCCTCGCTGGTGTCCACCATCACCGTCGCCGAGATGACCCGCGCCGGCCAGCTGATCGCTTCCTCGACCTTCGAGAACATGACCGTCTACACCCTGGTCGCCCTGCTCTACCTGGCCCTCAGCCTGCCGCTGTCGTTCGCCCTGCGCCGCCTCGAAGCGCGCATCGCCACGAGGAAGAAAGCATGATCCGTATCCAGTCGCTGCACAAAAGCTACGGCAGCACACGCGTCCTCGAAGGCATCGACCTGTCGGTGGAAAGCGGCCAGGTGGTGTGCCTGATCGGCCCGTCCGGCTCGGGCAAGTCCACCCTGCTGCGCTGCATCAATGGCCTGGAAACCTACGAGGGTGGCGACATCCTGATCGGCCAGGAACGCGTCGACCGCCACGCCAGTTCCATCCATGAAATCCGCACCCAGGTGGCGATGGTGTTCCAGCGCTTCAACCTGTTCCCCCACCGCACCGCCCTGCAGAACGTCATGGAAGGCCCGGTGTACGTGAAGAAGGAACGACCCGAAGCGGCCCGCGAACACGCCCGCGCCCTGCTGGAGAAGGTCGGCCTGAGCCACCGCATGGACGCCTACCCGGACGAACTCTCCGGCGGCCAGCAACAACGCGTTGCCATCGCCCGTGCGCTGGCGATGCGGCCCAAGGCGATCCTCTTCGACGAGCCGACCTCGGCGCTGGACCCGGAACTGGTGGGCGAAGTGCTGGCGGTGATGCGCAAGCTCGCCGACGAGGGCATGACCATGGTGGTGGTGACCCACGAGATGGGCTTCGCCCGTGAAGTGGCGGACAAGGTGTGCTTCCTTTATGGCGGCCGTATCGTCGAGGAAGGCGCGGCCAAGGACGTGCTCGGCGCGCCGAGCCAGCCGCGCACCCAGGAATTCCTCCGGCGCCTGCTCAACACCGACGGGGGCCAGGCATGAACGCCCAGCTCCTGGCACTGCCGCCCTCGCTGTGGGCAGCCACCGCCAACGCCGGCCCCGCCACACCGGCGCTGGCTGAAGACAAGCAGGTCGACGTCGCCATCATCGGCGCCGGCTACACCGGATTGGTCACTGCCCTGCACCTGGCCCGCAATGGCGTGCGCGTTTGCGTGCTGGACGCCGGCGAGCCCGGCTGGGGCGCCTCCGGGCGCAACGGCGGGCAGGTGATCCCCGGCCTCAAGCATGACCCCGACGACCTGCGACGCATGTTCGGCGGCGACCGGGCCGAGCGCCTGATCGACGTCGCCGGCGGCGCTGCCGATGAGGTCTTCGAACTGATCCGCCGCTACGACATCGATTGCGAAGCCACCCGCAAGGGCTGGATCCAGCCGGCTGCTTCGCCGGCCGCCCTGCGCGCCATCGAGAAGCGCGCCGAGCAGTGGCGCCAGCGCGGTGTACCGGTGGAGATGCTCGACAAGAGCAGCGTCGCCCGGCGCATCGGCAGCCCTGACTACCTCGGCGCCTGGGTCGACCCGCGCGCCGGCAGCGTCCAGCCGTTGAGCTATGTGCGCGGTCTGGCGCGAGCAGCGCTGAGTGAAGGCGCGGACATCCACGGCCACAATCGCGTGACCAACCTGCGGCGCCACGGCAGCGGCTGGCAGCTCACCACCGACGCGGGGCACACGGTCACCGCCGAGCGGGTGATCCTCGCCACCAACGGCTACACCGACGGCCTCTGGCCGAAGCTGCGGCAGACGGTGATCGCCGCCAACAGCTTCATCGTTGCGACCCGGCCCTTGCCGGAGAACCTGCGGCGCAGCGTGCTGCCGGGAGGCGAAGTCTGCTCGGATGCGCGCCGGCTGCTGTTGTACTTCAAGCAGGACGCGCGCGGCCGGCTGCTGCTGGGCGGTCGCGGCCCATTTGCCGAGCCGCGTTCGCCCGGTGATTGGCTGCACCTCAAGCGCTCGCTGCTGGGGCTGTTCCCGCAGCTGGCGGAGGTCGAGTTCGAGTACCAGTGGAGTGGCCGCGTGGCGCTGACGCCAGACTTCATGCCACGCCTGCATGAACCGGCCCCCAACCTCAGCATCCTGCTGGGCTACAACGGTCGCGGCATCGCCATGGCCTCGACCCTGGGCCGGCACCTGGCAGAGCGTTTGCTGGACCGAGAGAAAGACTTCCCCTTCCCGGTCACACCGGTGCGGCCGATCCCCTTGCACAGCCTGCAGCGCCTGTACCTGGGCGTGGGCATCGCCTGGTACCGCCTGCTCGACGCCGTGTTCTGACGGCGGCCAACCTGCCCCACAAGCCCTGGCGCGAGCTTTTTCACGCTAATTCCCACGCCTTGCGGAAAGTGGATAGAACGCCCCGTGCTGCCAGCCGACACTAGCCCGGCCTGGCAGCACGATGCTGCGCGCGCATCCCTTATAAAACCAAGAAACCTTCCGAGGCTTGTATGACCACCCCCGCCGAGCAACTGGAGCAACGGCTGAAGCAACAGAAAATCACCGAAGTCGAATGCGTGGTGAGCGACCTCACCGGCATCGCCCGCGGCAAGATTTCCCCCACCAACAAGTTCCTCGGCGAAGGGGGCATGCGACTCCCCGAAAGTGTCCTGTTGCAGACCGTCACCGGCGATTTCGTCGATGACGACATCTACTACGACCTGCTCGACGAAGCGGACATCGACATGGTCTGCAAGCCCGACCCGGACGCCATCTTCCTGGTGCCCTGGGCGCTGGAGCCGACCGCGATGGTCATCCACGACACCTTCGACAAGGTCGGCAACCCCATCGAACTGTCCCCGCGCAACGTGCTCAAGCGCGTGCTCAAGCTCTACGCCGACAAAGGCTGGAGCCCGGTCGTGGCGCCGGAGATGGAGTTCTACCTGACCAAGCGCAGCAGCGACCCGGACTTCCCGCTGGAAGCCCCCGTCGGCCGCTCGGGCCGCCCGGAAAGCGGCCGCCAGAGCTTCTCCATCGACGCCGCCAACGAATTCGACCCGCTGTTCGAGGACGTCTACGACTGGTGCGAACTGCAGGGCCTGGACCTGGACACGCTGATCCACGAAGACGGCCCGGCGCAGATGGAAATCAACTTCCGTCACGGCGACGCGCTGAGCCTGGCCGACCAGATCATCGTGTTCAAGCGCACCATGCGCGAAGCCGCGCTCAAGCATGACGTCAGCGCCACCTTCATGGCCAAGCCGATCACCGACGAGCCCGGCAGCGCCATGCACATTCACCAGAGCGTGCTGGATATCGCCACCGGCAAGAACATCTTCGCCGCCGAAGACGGCTCCATGAGCCAGCTGTTCCTGCACTACATCGGCGGCCTGCAGAAGTACATCCCGAAAGTGCTGCCGATGTTCGCGCCCAACGTGAACTCCTTCCGCCGCTTCCTGCCGGACACCTCCGCGCCGGTGAACGTCGAGTGGGGCGAAGAAAACCGCACCGTGGGCCTGCGCGTGCCCGCCGCTCCGCCGGCCGCCATGCGCGTGGAAAACCGCCTGCCGGGTGCCGACGCCAACCCCTACCTGGCGCTGGCCGCCAGCCTGCTCTGCGGCTACCTGGGCATGATCGAGCAGGTCAACCCCAGCGCCGCCGTCCAGGGCCGCGCCTACGAGCGCCGCAACCTGCGCCTGCCGATCACCATCGAGGATGCGCTGCAGCAGATGGAAGACTGCGCCGTGCTCAAGGAATTCCTCGGCGAGAAGTTCGTGCAGGGCTACGTCGCCGTGAAGCGCACCGAGCACGAGAACTTCAAGCGGGTGATCAGCTCCTGGGAGCGTGAGTTCCTGCTGCTGAGCGTCTGATTCCGCGTCACCGACTTCACAACAACAATTCGGGAGTCCCCATGAGACTGCTGCGCACCCTTGCGCCCTTCGCCCTGGCCATGATGGCCTCGGCCGTGCACGCTGAACCGACCGTCAGCATCTACAACTGGACCGACTACATCGCCCCGGACACCCTCGCCGGCTTCCAGAAGACCACCGGGATCAAGCCGGTCTACGACGTCTTCGATTCCAACGAGACCCTGGAAGGCAAGCTGCTGGCGGGCCGCTCCGGCTACGACGTGGTGGTGCCGTCCAACCACTTCCTGACCCGCCAGGTGCAGGCCGGCGTGTTCCTTGAGCTCGACCGCAGCCAGCTGCCGAACTGGAAGCACCTGGACCCGACACTGCTCAAGCTGCTGGAACAGAACGACCCGGGCAACAAGCACTCGGTGCCCTACCTGTGGGGTACCAACGGCATCGGCTACAACGTCGCCAAGGTCAAGCAGGTGCTGGGCGTCGACAAGATCGATTCGTGGTCGGTGCTGTTCGAGCCGGAGAACATCAGGAAGCTCAGCGCGTGCGGCGTGGCCTTCATGGACTCGCCCGACGAGATGATCCCCTCGGTACTCAACTACCTGGGACTGGACCCCAACAGTACCAACCCGGCGGACTATCCCAAGGCCGAGGCCAAGCTGGTGGCGGTGCGCCCGTACGTCACCTACTTCCACTCCTCGAAGTACATCTCGGACCTGGCCAACGGCAACATCTGCGTGGCCTTCGGCTACTCCGGCGACGTATTCCAGGCGGCCGCGCGCGCCAAGGAAGCCAAGAACGGCATCGAGATCGCCTACAGCATTCCCAAGGAAGGCGCGAACCTGTGGTTCGACCTGATGGCGATCCCCTCGGATGCAGGTCACCCGGAGCAGGCCCTGGCGTTCATCAACTACATCCTCGATCCGAAGGTGATCGCCGGCATCAGCGAGTACGTCGGCTACCCCAGCGCCAATGCTGACGCCAAGACCCTGCTGCCCGAAGAGATGCAGAACAACCCCGAGGTCTACCCGAGCCAGGCCGTGCTCGACAAGCTGTACATCGCCAAGGCGCCGCCGCCCAAGATCATGCGCCTGATGACCCGCAGCTGGAGCAAGATCAAGTTCAACCAATGAGTCGAGAAACTTCCATGAAGCACACCGAGGAGCACGCCGCGTCCTATTACGCCGCGACCGCCCGCGACCGTCAGCAGTACCCTTCCCTCACCGGGGATGTGCGGGCGGACGTCTGCGTGATCGGCGGCGGCTTCACTGGCGTGAACGCAGCCCTGGAGCTGGCCCGGCGCGGCCACTCCGTGGTGCTGCTGGAAGCCCGGCGCATCGGTTGGGGCGCCAGCGGGCGCAACGGCGGGCAACTGATCCGTGGCATCGGCCATGACGTCAGCGGCTTCGCCAAGTACGTCGGCGAGGAAGGCGTGCAGTATCTCGAGCAGGCGGGTGTCGACTCGGTGGCCCTGGTCGCCGAACGCATCCGTGAGCTGGATATCGAGTGCGACCTGCGCTGGGGCTTCTGCGAGCTGGCCAATACCCCGGCGCAATACGCCGCCATGGTCCGCGAGCAGGAGTCGCTGAGCGCGTCGGACTACCCACACGAGACCCGCCTGGTGCCGCCGGACCGCATGCGCGAAGTGGTCGCCAGCGACTGCTACGCGGGCGGGCACATCGACATGGGGTCCGGTCACCTGCACCCGCTCGACCTGGTGAAGGGCGAGGCCCGCGCCGCCAAGGCCTTCGGCGCGCAGATCTTCGAACAGAGCCCGGTGCTACGTATCGAGCACGGTGCGACCGCCGTCGTTCACTGCACCCAGGGTCGGGTACTGGCGAAGACCCTGGTGCTGGGCTGCAACGCACACCTGGAGGAGCTGGAACCCAAGCTCACCGGCAAGGTACTCCCAGCCGGCAGCTACGTGGTGGCGACCGAACCCCTGTCCGAGGAACTGGCAGCACAGCTGATCCCGCAGAATATGGCGCTGTGCGACCAGAAGGTGGGGCTGGACTACTACCGCCTGACCGCCGACCGGCGCCTGCTGTTCGGCGGCGCCTGCCACTACTCCGGGCGCGACCCGGCGGACATCGGCGCCTACATGCGGCCGAAGGTGCTCAAGGTATTCCCGCAGCTGGAGCAGGTGAAGCTCGACTACCAGTGGGGCGGCATGATCGGCATCACCGCCAATCGCTTCCCGCAGGTCGGACGCCTCAAGTCTCACCCCAATGTGTACTTCGCCCAGGGCTATTCCGGCCACGGGCTGAACGTCACGCACTGGTCGGCCAAGCTGCTCGCCGAGGCCATCCACCAGGGCGAAAGCAAGGGGCTGGACCTGTTCAGCGCCGTGCCGCACCTGATCTTTCCCGGCGGCAAGCTGCTGCGCTCGCCTCTGCTGGCACTGGGGATGGCGTGGTATCGGGTTCGGGAATTGCTGGGCTGATCGGCGCCGCCGGATGCCCATCGCGGGGGGGGGGGGCGGCGAGCGCAACGCAGGGGGGGGGGGGGGGGGCCGGCGGGCGCGG
>NZ_JAKSXG010000006.1:0-56359 GCF_022380625.1 Pseudomonas sp. DP-17 | reverse complement strand
GTGTTTTCGGTTTGGGTATTTGCTGGGCTGATCGGCGCCGCCGGATGCCCATCGCGGACGGAGTCCGCTCCTACGTAACCGTCTGGCGTAGGAGCGGACTCCGTCCGCGATGTTTCACCGGCCGCTGCGGCGCCGAGCCGGAATCAGGCGCGCCCCTGCCGGGCGGTAACCTTCGGATACTCGCCGAACAGCGCGAAATACGACTGGGAAAACCGCCCCAGGTGCCAGAACGACCATTTCATCGCTACCTCGGCCACGCTCATGCCGGACTCGGCGGCGGCCAGCAGGTCGCGCCGCGCCGCGTTCAGGCGGCGGTTGCGCAGCCAGACGATGGGCGGAATGCCGGCGTAATGCAGGAACGACTGCTGCAGCGTGCGCGGTGAAACGCCCGTTTTGGCGGCAAGGTCGGCCATGCCGAACTGCTCGTCAGGGCAGTCGTTCACCACTTCCTTGACCCGCTGCACCACGCGCTTGGCCTGGACGATGGAGCGCGCGCGGCGCTCCTCTTCCAGCGGCGCCTCGCAGAGCAGCGAGAAACAATGGGAGACGATGCTCTGCGCCACACCCGGCGCCTCCGTCGGATCGCCGCCCCTGGTCGCGCCGGTGAGCAGGTTGCTCAGCGAGGTCGCCACCGACTGGCAGTGCCCCGAGCGCAGCGGCGTCAGCACCAGGCCGGCAAAGGTATCGGCAGGCGGGCCCCAGTTCGCCGCGTCCTTGATCACCACCGCCACCTCGCGGTAGTTCTCCGGCGTGACCCAGGCGTTGCGGGTGTCCCCGTCGAGCAGATAGAGGGCGTTGTCGGACATGTCGAAACTGAACACCAGCGCACCGGGCGGGGCGTGGAACTCCTGCTCCACGCGCAGGTTCATCTGCTCCTCGTAGAGCTCGATCCCCTCGACCTCGGCATGCAGGATGCGCCCGGCGAACCGCCCGGCGGACATCTGCGTGTACTGCTGCTCCCAACCAGGAATGGCTATGCGCTGCTGGTCTACTTCCTGTGCTTCGACAACCCGGATCGCCATACCCAGCCCTGCTGGTTTTTTCAGATGCGGAAGGCTAACAACCGGCGCGACACCCGTGCAAGATCTCGAACAGCAAAGGCGAGCAGTAATTACTCGCTCAGACGGGAAATCCGCCGACCGGAGCTGGCGATCAGCCCGGTCGCCCGCGCACGCAGCTGGCCGCACCCGCCCTCGACCTCCTGCCCGGCGCTGTTGCGCACCTTGGTCAGCACGCCGCGACTGTGCAGGTAGCGGACGATCTCGACGATGCGCTCGCCGTCCGGGCGTTGGTACTGGTCGCCCTCCAGCGCGTTGAAGGGGATCAGGTTGAGCACGCCGAACTTGCCCTTGAGCAGGCGCAGGATGCCGTCGAGCTCTTCCTGGCTGTCGTTGACGCCCTTTAGCAGCGTCCACTGGTACTGGATCGGGTAGTCCGTGGCGCGGGCATAGGCTTCGCCCTGCTCTACCAGTTCCTCCGGCGTCAGCTTCGGCGCGCGCGGCAGCAGGTGCTCGCGCAGCTCGGCATTGCTGGTGTGCAGCGAGAGCGCCAGTGCCGGCTTGATCCGTTGCAGCGGCAGGCGCTCGAAGACGCGCGGATCGCCCACGGTGGAGAACACCAGGTTCTTGTGGCCGATGCCGCCGTCGGTGCCGAGACGGTCGATGGCCTCGAGCACGTTGTCGAGGTTGTGCGCCGGCTCGCCCATGCCCATGAACACCACCTTCTTCACCGGCCGCACGCGCCGCGCCAGCACCAGCTGGGCGACGATCTCGGTGGTGGAAAGCTGGCGCAGCAGGCCGCTCTTGCCGGTCATGCAGAAGCGGCAGCCCACCGCGCAACCGACCTGGGTCGATACGCACACGCCGCCGCGTGGCAACAGCACACTCTCCACCATCTGCCCGTCGGCCAGGCGCACCAGCAGGCGTTCGGAATTGTCGCCCGCAGGATGACGGGAATGGAGAGTCGCCAGCGCATCCAGCTCGGCGGCGATCTGCGCTACAGCGTTGCGCACGCTCAGCGGCAGGAAGTCCTCGGTGGCCTGCCGTTTGGTACCGGCATCCAGCGGCCGGCCCTGCAGCCAGGCACGCAGCATCCGCCCGCGGTGCAGGGGCAGCGCGCCAAGGTCGGCAAGGCGTTGGTCGAGGTCGGAGATTCGCATGGGGCGCGAATCCTACCATCAGCGCAGGCCCAGGCGTAGCGCTGCCGGTCTGGCTGGAGACCTGAGCGCAGCGGTGCTAGGGTCAGCCCATTGACTGCCCAGGAATTCGTCATGCACCGGACCGCGCCGCTCGTATTCAGCCTCACCTCCCTTCTCTTCGCCGGCCTCGCCCAGGCCGCCCCGCCGGACTTCGACGCCAAGGTGAACAAGCTCGCCGAGCAGGTCATGCGCGAACAGAACATCGCCGGCCTCGCCATCGGCATAACCGACCATGGCGAACAACGCTTCTACAACTTCGGCGTGGCCTCGAAGGAGAGCAAGCAGCCGGTGAGCAGCGACACGCTGTTCGAGATCGGCTCAGTGAGCAAGACCTTCACCGCCACCCTGGCCGGCTTCGCCCAGGCCGCCGGCAAGCTCAAGCTGGAAGACAGCCCGACGCGCTACCTGAAGGAACTGCACGGCAGCGCCCTGGACAAGGTGACACTGATCCAGCTCGCCACCCACGTCACCGGTGGCTTCCCGCTGCAACTGCCCGACGAGGTGAAGACGCCCCAGCAGCTCACCGACTACTACAGGACCTGGCAGCCGCAGTATCCCGCCAATACCCAGCGCACCTACGCCAACCCCAGCATCGGCCTGCTCGGAATCGCCACCGCGCGCGCCCTCGACGTGCCGTTCAAGACCGCGATGCAGCGCAACATCTTCGCGCCGCTGGGCCTGAGCAACACCCACATCGACGTACCGGTGACCCGCCAGGGCATCTATGCCCAGGGCTACGACAAGGACGATGCCCCCGTGCGGGTCAACCCCGACCAGATCGCCGACGAGGCCTACGGCGTGAAGTCCAGCAGCCGCGACCTGTTGCGCTTCGTGCAGATCCAACTGGGCGAGGTGAAGCTTGGCGACAAGCTGCGCTCGGCTGTGGACGCCACGCGCACCGGCTACTACCAGGTCGGGCCGATGACCCAGGACCTGGTCTGGGAGCAATACGCCTACCCGCCCAAGCTCGCCGAACTGCAGCAGTACAACGGCAGCAGCATGGTGCTGCAGAGTCAGCCGGTAACGGCGCTGCGCAAACCGCTGGCACCGCAGCAGGCGGTCTGGGTGAACAAGACCGGTGCCACTGGCGGCTTCGGCGCCTACGTGGCGTTCGTCCCGGCGAAGCAGCGCGGCATCGTCATCCTTGCCAACCGCAACTATCCCAACGAGGTGCGGGTGAAGCTGGCCTGGGACATTCTGTCGAAGCTGAACTGAGCCGGTTCCATCGATGACGGTGATGTTCTGAATCAAAACGCCGGTAATGATCCCTGGCGGCGGAGTCTGTAGCGTGCTCAGCTGACAGACTCCGCCACCAGAGGATCAGTGCCTTGCCCCGCCTCCCACTGCAACGCGCGCCCATCGACGACTACAGCCATTCGCCGCATTACATCGCCGGGAGGTTCCGCAATCTCAAGGCGCGCCCGGCCGATATGCCCGAACCGAGCGCGAAGGTGCTCTGGGATGTGCTGTTCAACAAACCGAAGAACACCGTGCCGCGCGCCCCGGTGCCCGTGCGCGCACTAACGCCGGAGGAACTGGAGGCCGCACCTGATCGCAGCCTGTACCGCCTCGGCCACTCCACCCTGCTGCTCAAGCTGCGCGGCGGCTGGTGGCTGACTGACCCGGTGTTTTCCGAACGCGCCTCGCCGTTCAGCTTCGCCGGGCCCAAGCGCTTTCACGCACCGCCCATTGCCCTGCAGGACCTGCCGCCGATCCGCGGCGTGATCCTCTCCCATGACCACTACGACCACCTCGACCGCACCACCATCGCCGTGCTGGCCGAGCGCGCGGAAGTCTTCCTCACCCCGCTGGGCGTGGGCGACCGCCTGCTGGATTGGGGCGTACCGGCGGAGAAGATCCGCCAGCTGGACTGGTGGCAGAGCACCACGGTGGACGGCCTGTGCCTCACCGCCACCCCGGCGCAGCATTTCTCCGGCCGCGGTGTGCGCGATGGCAACCGCACCCTGTGGTGCTCCTGGGTGATCGAGGATGACAGCCTGCGCATCTTCTTCAGTGGCGACACCGGCTACTTCGACGGCTTCGCCGAGATCGGCCGGCGCTTCGGCCACTTCGACCTGACACTGATGGAAACCGGCGCCTACAACGAACACTGGCCCTACGTGCACATGCACCCGCAACAGACCGTCCAGGCGCACCAGGACCTGAACGGCCGCTGGCTGCTGCCGATCCACAATGGCACCTTCGACCTGGCCATGCATGCCTGGTACGAACCCTTCGAGCGCGTGCTGGAGATCGCCGGCGAGCGTGGGCTCATCGTCACCACGCCGATGATGGGCGAGCGCATCGACATCGAGGCGCCCCATCAGGGCGAACGCTGGTGGCGCGGCGTGGTCGCCGAGGAAGCCCGCGCGCCGGCGCCGCGTTGTGGCTGCCGCACTGCCCGCGAGGGTTGAGTACACGCCCTTGCAGGATGGCGTGGAGCGCAGCGGCACCCATCGACGCCTCACGCCAACCGCATGGGTATCGCTGCGCTCCACCCATCCTGCGCTCAGGGTTTCCGAGATATTCCACCGTCGGTTGAATCAGTCGCTGGCCAGCTCGAACAGCTGCCAGCGCACCGAGCTGACACCCTTCTCCAGGCTGATGCGGCTGACCATGCGTTCCAGCTGGCCGGCGGCGCCGTGGCCGCCGAGCAGCTCGGCGCGCACTTCGAGTTTCGCCGGGTTGGCCTGATCCTCGCTGTGCAGCGATTGCAGGCGCAGCTCGCTGCTGTCCAGGCTGTGCAGCATCAGGCTGCGCACCTGGATCTCGTCCTCGGCGCGGCAGACGATGGCGACGCCATAGCGCTGCTCCACCTCGTTGGCTGGCAGCACATCCTGATGGTTGATGCGCTGGGCGATGTCACGCAGCAGGATGTTGGCGCAGAGCACCACCACGCTACCCAGCGCCGCCTCCAGCAACAGCCCCATGCTGCACAGCACGCCGATGGCGGCGGTGCACCAGAGCGTGGCGGCGGTGTTCAGGCCGCGCACGTTCAGGCCATCGCGCATGATCACGCCGCCACCCAGGAAGCCGATTCCGGACACTACGTAGGCAGCGATGCGCGGTGCATCCGCGGACAGCCCCGGCATCGCCTGGGTCATCAGCACGAAGAGGCAGGCACCGGTGCTGACCAGCGCGTTGGTGCGCAGGCCGGTGAGACGCTGGCGCAGTTGGCGTTCAGCGCCGATCAGGGCGCCGAGGATGAGAGCCGCGGCGACCCGCAGCAGGAAGATTTTCCAATCCATGTTCCACCTCGTTCGCGGCGCAGGGCCGCTCCATGCGCCGAGCTATGCCGGCGCGCATTCGGGGGATGGATTGCGAGAGTGCGAAGGGCCAGGCTGGCCCCGCAGGGGAATGGTGAGACGTCATCCCTTGGCGGGATGCGTATCGCCACTGTCCGCAACGCAGCGAGACAGTGGCAGGGTTCTGCCGGACGGCTCGCTGTTCAGGCCTGTCGCAATCGACCAGGGCAAGTGTCCAAGGCAGGACTCCTCTGTGATTCAAAAAAAGCGACCGGACCCGGTGTGAGCACTGCCCGGGACAGCTCCGGCCGCGAGTCGTCATCATCCCGGAGCTGCCTTAAGGTTTTCTTAGCGGCTCTCAGGAAGCGCCTTCGCGCCAGCGCGCCGGGGTGGATCCGACGCGCGCCTTGAACAGGCGGACGAAGAAACTGACGTTCTCGTAACCGACCCCGGTGGCGATCTCGCGTACCGACAGCTGGGTCGCCAGCAGCAGCTTCTTCGCCTTGTCGATGCGTACCTGCTGCAGATAGAGATTCGGCGGCAGCTTCGTCGCCTCGCTGAAGCGGCGCTTGAAGGTCCGCTGGCTGACGCCGGCCTGGCGCGCCATGCGCTCGATGGTCAGGGGCTCGGCGTGGTGGCTCTCGATCCAGTCCTGTACCCGCAGTACCGTGTCGTCGCAATGGTTGCGATGGCCCGGCAGGATCGGCCCGAGGCGGTGCGGATCGGCAACCAGCAGGTGGGTGGCGCAGAGCTGGGCGAAGCGGTCACCGCGGTCGCGCGCGAGAATGTCCAGCAAGGCGTCGAAGCAGCCATTGAGCGAGCCGGTGCTGTAAAGCCCGTTCTCCTGCAGGAAGGACTCCCGCGCCACAAAGCGGCACGCCGGGTAGCGCTTGCCCAGCGGCCGGACGAAGGCCCAGTGCGTGGCCAGCAGTCCGCCGTCCAGGCGCCCACTGGCTGCCAGCCAGGCGGCCCCCGTGGTCAATGCCAGCACCCGCGCGCCGGCGTCGATGTGCTGGCCCAACCATTCCAGCACTCGCGCATCCGCTTCGAAGCCGGCCAGGCGCGGTCCCTCGATGGCCGGCAGGACGATCAGAGAAGCTGCCCTGACGTCCTCCAGCGCAGCGTCCGGTGTAATGACGTGACCGCCTGCTGCGGACACTTGCGCGCCATCGACCGACACCACCCGCACAGTGAAGGAAGGTTGCATCCCCAAGTGCTTCTCCAGCAAAGCCGCAATGCGGAAGAAATCCGCGGCCGAGAACAGCCCCATCGCCCAACAGCCGTCATAGGCCAGTATCGCTACCTGTTCCAAACCCCCTCCTGGCCCGATCGGACCATGCATGAGCCCATCTGAACATCGCCTTGGTCACCTGCCGGGAATACTATGACCGAACCCACAGCGAGTCAGTACAGGAGCGTGTCATGTCGTTGCCCGTCACCACCCGGGAACACTGGATCAGCAGCGAAAAGGGCCAGTTGTTCGCCCAGGACTGGACGCCCGCCGAAACCGTCGGCGAGCCGATCCTGCTGCTGCATGACTCGCTGGGCTGCGTGAGCTTGTGGCGCGATTTCCCGCAGCAGCTCGCGCGCACCACGGGTCGCCAGGTCATCGCCTACGATCGCCTCGGTTTCGGCAGTTCCGATCGCTATCCCGGCGCCCTGCCCCTGGACTTCATCGACGACGAGGCGCGCCGCTTCTTCCCCCTGCTGCAACAGCACTTCGGCTTCGAACACTGTGTGGTGTTCGGCCACAGCGTCGGCGGCGCCATGGCCGTGGCCTGCGTGGCGCAGCATCCGCAAGCGTGCGTGGCGCTGGTCACCGAGTCGGCACAGGCCTTCGTCGAGCACCAGACCCGCGACGGCATCCGCGCCGCCGAGGTGGAGTTCGCCCGCGATGGCCAGCTGGAGCGCCTGCAGAAGTACCACGGCGACAAGGCCTTCTGGGTGCTGCGTGCGTGGGTCGATACCTGGCTGTCCGACGATTTCAGCGACTGGAACCTGGACGCCGAACTGGCACAGGTGAAGTGCCCGATCCTCAGTCTGCATGGCGAACAGGACGAGTACGGCTCGGCCGCGCACCCTGAGCGTTTCACCTCGGTCCCCGGCGTTCCGACCATGCTCCGGCTGCTGCCCGATTGCGGCCACGTGCCACACCGCGAACAGCAGCCGGCGGTATTGCAGGCTGTTACCGAGTTCTTTCAGCTCCACCTGCTGCAGGCCACGGCATCCGGGGGTTAGAGGCGTTACCGCCTGGCTGGAAAATTGAATCAAAACTCACCGCGTACAGTCACATCCAGCAGGCGCAGTCGCTTCGCTTTTCCCACTCCGGGAGCGGCCTCAAGGGCGCCGTCGCAAAGGCCTGAAGCAGGCTGTCGACGGCCGGACGGGCTTCGCTGCGCAGGTAGGTTTGACCATGCACCGCCAATTGCTTCCGTTGCTGCTGTTCGCCTGCTGGACGACCTCTTTCCCCGCCGCCTCAATCGGCACCTCAACCGACGAGAAAGCCCAGGCCGCGGTGAACAAGGCCGAAGTGCTGGAGCAGCAGGTCGCCCACCCAGCCAACGCCGTGGCCAGCCCGGCGCCCATCACAAAATCCGAGGTCAAGGCAGTGGACCCGGCCGGCAAGGCGCCACTGGACGACGCTCTCACGTGCCTGTCGCGGACCCTCTACTGGGAAGCCAAGGGCGGCGGCCAGGCGGACATGGAGGCAGTGGCCAACGTGGTGCTCAACCGCATGGGCCACGGTGGCTTCCCCGACACGGTGTGCGGCGTGGTCAAGCAGGGCCAGGCGCAGAAGCACTGTCAGTTCTCCTGGTGGTGCGATGGGCGCCCCGATCAGGTGGAAGAAAAGAACCGCTACGACATCGCCAAGGAAATCGCCCGCCGGGCGCTGAACCAGCAACTGAACGACCGCACGCGCGGCGCCATGTACTTCCATGACCGCCACGCCTCGCCGTCCTGGGCGAAAAAGTACATCCGCACGGCGGAAACCGACGAGTTCGTCTTCTACAAGCCGCGCGGCGGCGATGCGCGCTAGCTGAGGGAGCAGGGACCGTCACGCTGGGCGTCCATCCAGCGCACCAGCGCTTCGCCGAACTCCGGCGGCGCCTTGCGCCCGACGCGGCGTGCGAGATCGAGCACGGTGTGCTGGGCCAGGGCTTCTTCCATGCGTTTCTGCGCGGTGAGCATCACCGCATGGATCGAGCAGGTGCCGCAGGTTGCCCACTCCGGCGGCGAGCCTTCGAACACCGCGCAGCGCCCACGGATATCGCGGCACTCGAAAATCACCTTGTCGCCGTCGATGGCCTTGACGATATCCAGCACGGTGATCTCGTCCGCCGGCCGCGCCAGGCGGAAACCGCCGCGTACGCCTTCGGTGGCTGCCACCAGCCCGGCCTTGGCCAGCTTGGTGAAGACCTTGGCGAGCAGTTCCTGGGGCACGCCCTGCAACTCTGCCAACGCCCGCACGCTGGAGTCGCGGCTGTCGCCCTTCTCGTCGGTCAGAAAGAGCAGGCAGTGAATGCCGTACTCCACCCCCGCACTGTACAAAGCCATTACAAACTCCGACTAATTCAGTCGCACTATTTTCAAGCCACGCCGGGCACCCAGCAAGCACTTAAGCACGCATCCTGACGAGCTGTCACCCACGCCACGGGCATCTCCAGACTTCCCGGTGTTTCGCCAATGAACAGAAGCGGCGCCTCCTCCCGGAGCGCCGTCGTGACCAGCGGTCGGAGTTTGATGCAGAAACCGCTTGCCTCGGATAACTACGACCAATATAGTCGCAGTTATCCGAGGCAAGCCGGGAAGCAAAGCGCTCCGATGTCGGGCACTCGGGAAACCCACACCCTGGATTCATCCTTTTCGTCGGAGACCACCATGAAACAACGCATCCTGATCGTCGGCACCGGTTTCGCGGGCATGTGGAGCGCCCTGAGCGCCACGCGACTGCTCGACCTGCACCAGCGCGGCGACATCGAAGTCGCGGTGCTCGCCCCCCAGGCCGAACTGCGCATCCGCCCGCGCTTCTACGAGCCGAACGTGCACCAGATGGCCGCACCGCTGGGCGAGCTGTTCGCCGCCGTGGGCATCACCTTCATCCAGGGCAGCGCCGAGAAGATCGACGTCGATGGCCGCCAACTGGACTACCGCAACGCCAGCGGCGACATTGCTACCCTGGGTTTCGACCGCCTGATCCTCGCCAGCGGCAGCAAGGTCGCCCGCCCCGCCCTGCCGGGCATCGAGCACGCCTTCGACGTGGACGACATCGACCAGGCCGTGCGCCTTGAAACGCACATTCGCTCGCTGCACCAGCTGCCGGAATCCGCAGCGCGCAATACCGTGGTCATCGCCGGCGGCGGCTTCACCGGTATCGAGACCGCCACCGAAATGCCGGCTCGCCTGCGAGAAGTGCTGGGCGCGGACGCCAAGGTGCGGGTCATCGTGGTCGATCGCGGTGCCGAGATTGGCAGCGCACTGGGCGTCACTTCGCAATCCGTGGTGGCCGAAGCCTCGGCCGAGCTGGGCGTGGAATGGCGCCTGAAATCTTCGGTGGAATCCATCGACGAGAACGGTGTGACGCTCTCCAGCGGCGAGCGCATCGACGCGAAGACCGTGGTCTGGACCGCGGGCGTGCGCGCCAGCTCACTGACCGAGCAGGTTCCCGCCGAGCGCGATCGCCAGGGTCGCCTGCACGTGGACCGCAACCTCCAGGTGATCGGCCAGGACGCGGTGTTCGCCACAGGCGACGTCGCTTACGCCGCGGTGGATGATGCCGGCAACTATGCGCTGATGACCTGCCAGCATGCCATCTCCCTGGGCCGCTCGGCCGGCAATAACGCCGCCGCCGACCTGCTGGGCGTGGCGCCCATTCCCTACAGCCAGCCCAAGTACGTGACCTGCCTGGACCTCGGCGCCTGGGGCGCGCTGTTCACCGAAGGCTGGGACCGCCAGGTGCGCTTCCAGCGCGAGGAAGGCAAGAAGATCAAGACCGAGATCAACACTGTATGGATCTACCCGCCGGCTGCCGACCGCACCATCGCCCTGGCGGCTGCCGACCCGATGATCCCGGTCGTGGCCTGATCGCCCGGAACCTGTGGGAGCCGACCGTGTCGACGAATCCTCCGAGCGGGGTCTGAACTCGCCCGGGGAACCGTGGCGATGCTTCCGTGGCGCCGGCCCTGCCGGCGGGTCGCGGGCGTGGTTCGCTCCTACAGGTGACGTCTGGCGCGAACCTGCAGGGCGCAAAGAGCGCCAGCGTTATCCGCCGCGAGGCAATCGGAGGCCACGCCGCCGCACCGATGGCAACCGAGGACACGCGCACCTGGCGACAGACGACAAAAAAGACGGCACTCGAAAGGCCCTTCGGTGATCCATTTCAGCAAGAGCCGCCGAGGAGCCCTGCATGAGCACACCGCCCGAGCTGCTGGACCTGCCCCCCGACCTGCACTACGTCGACGACAGCCTGCCGGGCATCAGTCGGCGCCTCCTGCGCGGACGCTTCGCCTATTTCGATCCGGGCGGCGAGCGCATCCGCGTCGAGTCGGAGATCGAGCGCATCAACCGCCTGGCGATCCCACCAGCCTACGCCGACGTGTGGATCTGCCTCGACCCGCTGGGCCACCTGCAGGCCACCGGGCGCGACGTGCGCGGGCGCAAGCAGTACCGCTACCACCCACGCTGGACCGAAGTGCGCGACAGCGCGAAGTACGAACGCCTGCTGCGCTTTGGCGCCGCCCTGCCGACACTGCGTGCACAGATCCAGCAGCATCTGGCGCTGCCGGGCCTCGGCGCGGAAAAGGTCATGGCCACCGTGGTCGAGCTGCTTGACCGCACCCTGATCCGCATCGGCAACCAGCGCTACCGCAAGCAGAACCGCTCCTTCGGCCTCACCACCCTGGACACCCGCCACGTCGAGGTGCAGGGCTCGCATATCCGCTTCGCCTTCCGCGGCAAGAGCGGCGTGAAGCACAGCGTGGATGTCGAGCACCCGCGCCTGGCGCGCATCCTCCGGCGCTGCCTGGAGCTCCCCGGCCAGCAGCTGTTCCAGTACCTGGACGAGGAACGCCAGCGGCGCATGATCGACTCGCGCGACATCAACGCCTACCTGCGCGAGCACGCCGGCGAAGGCTTCACCGCCAAGGACTACCGCACCTGGGCTGGCAGCACCCTGGCGCTGGAGTACTGCCGCAAGGCGCCCTGGCAGGACGCGAAGAGCGCCAGCCGCCAGCTCAAGGAGATCATCGGGCAGGTCGCCAGCGAGCTGGGCAACACCCCGGCGATCTGCCGCAAATGCTATGTGCATCCGCGGGTGATCGAAGCCTTCCTCGCCGGCGAGCTGGTCAACCTGCGCAAGGCCCGCAAGCGCAAGCACCTGAGCGCCGAGGAAGCCACCCTGCTGGCATTCCTGGCCGCATCTTGACGGGAACCGGGCGCGAAAAAGGCGGTCCAGAGCGTAACGGAACGAAAAATGGCCCACGGCCACTAGTGCCAAAAACGCTCAAGACAGCCACACTGACGTGCTTTCATACAGTGTCGTCAGAAATTTCTCTCTGCCCGCCCGACTCGCGAGCCGGGCCCAACCGGAGTGCCCGCCTTGCCCGCCGCCGACACCGCCCTCGACCAAGCCATCGAGCGTTGTGCCCAGGAACCGATCCAGCTGCCGGGGAGCATCCAGCCTCAGGGCTTTCTGCTGGTACTGGACGAAGCCGACCTGCGCATCCTCCAGGCCAGCGAGAACGCCCAGCGCTGGCTCGGCCTCAGCGCTCGCGAATTGCTCGGGCGCGACTTCGCCGCCCTGATCGCCGAGGATTTCGACCTGCGCGCGCACCTGGAGCGGCTGCCCGAAGGGGAAATCTTTCCCTTCCACATCGGGGATGTGCGACTGCGCCTGGGACCATCGGCCGGTGAGCGCACCACGGTGCTGGTGCATCGCTACGACCAGGTCCTGATCGTCGAGTTCGAGCCGCGCAGGCCGCGTCCGGCCGGTGATCCCGACGTCGATTTCTACCCGTTGGTACGCGCCTTCGTCAGCGGCCTGCATACGGCCGACAGCATCGAAGAGCTGCTGCAGCGTTCGGTCGCGGAGATCAAGCGCATCACCGGTTTCGGCCGGGTCAAGGCCTATCGGTTCGACGCCGAGGGCAATGGGCTGGTCATCGCCGAGGCGGCCGACGCCGGCTACCCGCAGTACCTGGGCCTGTGCTTCCCCGCCTCGGATATCCCGCGCCAGGCCCGCGAGCTGTACCGGATCAATCGCATTCGGGTGATCGAGGATGCCAACTACCAGCCTTCGCCGCTGGTCCCGGCGGACAATCCGCGCACCGGCCGGCCGCTGGACTTGAGTTTCGCCGCCCTGCGCAGCGTGTCGCCGGTGCACCTGCAATACATGCGCAACATGGGCACGCTGGCGTCCATGTCGCTATCCATCGTGGTCGATGGCCGTCTCTGGGGGCTGATCTCCTGCCATCACAGCGAACCCCGCGCCGTCGGCTTCCAGACGCGTACCGCGTGCGAGCTGCTGGGCAGCGTGCTGTCGCTGCAGATCGAATCCCGCGAGTCCCACGCCAGCACCCGCCAGTTACTCGACCTGCGCCAGCGCATCGTGCGCATGCTCGCGGCCATGGCCGACCACGACAGCATCAGCGAGGGCCTGCTGGAACTGCCCGAAGTGATGCTCGGCTTCGCCGGCGCCACAGGCGCGGCGATCATTTCCGCCGAGCATTGCGAACTGATCGGCGACACGCCCCCTGCCGCGCAGGTCAACGCCCTGGTGCACTGGCTGTCCAGTCGCGGCGACGGGACGGTGTTCCACACCGACAACATCCAGCGCGACATCGAGGAGCTACCCGAACTCACCGAGCACGCCGCCGGCGTACTCGCCGTCGCCATCTCGCAGATCCACTCGCATTACCTGCTGTGGTTCCGCCCCGAGCAGGCGCGCACGGTGAACTGGGCCGGCCGTCCGGAAAAGGACCTCGACCCGCAGGGCAGGCTCAGCCCGCGTCACAGTTTCGAGCGCTGGCAGGAGGAAGTGCGCGGTTTCTCCGCGCCCTGGGAGCCGCTGATCGTCGATGCCGTGCTGGAACTGCGCACCGCCGTGCTCGGTATCGTGCTGCGCAAGGCCGAGGAACTGGCGCAACTGGCGGGCGAACTGCGCCGTTCGAACAAGGAGCTGGAAGCTTTCTCCTACAGCGTCTCCCACGACCTGCGTGCGCCACTGCGGCATATCGCCGGCTACGCCGAGCTACTGGGCGAGATCGAGGGTGCGGCGCTGACCGAACGCGGCCGCCGCTTCCTTCAGCATATCGAGGACGCCGCGGGCTTTGCCGGCACGCTGGTGGACAACCTGCTCGCCTTCTCGCAGATGGGCCGCTCCGCGCTGCGCCTGTCGGAGGTGGACCTCAACGCGCTGGTGGAAACCATTCGCGTGGAAATGCAGCCCGACTATGCCGGCCGCAACATCGTCTGGGAAGTGCAGGCGCTGCCCAAGCTGATCGGCGACCCGGCCTTCATCAACCTGGCGCTGCGCAACCTCATCGCCAATGCCATCAAGTACACTCGCGGCCGTGACCCGGCGCGCATCGAGATCGGTGCTCGGCAGACGCCCGAGGAAACCCAGGTATTCATCCGCGACAATGGCGTGGGCTTCGACATGACCTACGCCAACAAGCTGTTCGGCGTCTTCCAGCGCCTGCACCGGATGGAGGAATTCGAGGGCACCGGCATCGGCCTCGCCAGCGTCCGGCGCATCGTCGAGCGCCATGACGGGCGGGTCTGGGCCGAGGGCGAGGTCGACCGCGGCGCCACCTTCCACTTCGCCTTGCCCCGTCACCCCCAGCCCAACTAACGGAAGCCACACGCACCATGCTCAAACCCATCCTGTTGGTGGAAGACAATCCCAGGGACCTGGAACTGACCCTGGTGGCCCTGGAGCGCAGCCAGCTGGCCAACGAAGTCATCGTCATGCGCGACGGCGCCGACGCCCTGGATTACCTGCTGCGCCGCGGCGCCCATGCCCAGCGCGACGACGGCAACCCGGCGGTGCTGCTGCTGGACCTGAAGCTGCCCAAGGTCGACGGCCTGGAAGTGCTCAAGGTGGTACGCGACACCCCGGACCTGCGCAGCATCCCGACCGTCATGCTGACTTCCTCGCGGGAGGAGCCGGACCTGCAGCGCGCCTACGAGCTGGGCGTCAACGCCTACGTGGTCAAGCCCGTGGAGTTCAAGGAGTTCGTCACTGCGATTTCCGATCTCGGCATCTTCTGGGCGGTTCTCAATGAACCTCCGCCCGGCTCGCTGCGTCTGAACCGTAGACGTAACCCGTGATGGAGCGCTGATGCCCGAGGTAGCGCTGAAACTGCTGATCGTCGAAGACAGCGCCATGGATGCCGAGCTGACCCTGTTGCGCCTGGAGCGCAGCGGGATGAAGGTCGACGCACGGCAGGTATTCGACCACATCGGTGTCGAACACGCCCTGCATGAGGACCGCTTCGACCTGATCCTCTGTGACTGCGTTCTGCCCGGCTCCTCCGGCACCCACGTGCTGGCGATCGCCCAGCGCCTGGCGCCGGACGTCCCGTTCATCTTCCTGTCGGGCATTTACGGTGAAGAGCACGCGGTGGAAATGATCCGCCTCGGCGCCACCGACTATGTGCTGAAGAAGAACCTGTCGCTGCTGCCCAAGGCCGTGCGCCGGGCGCTCACCGAGGTGCAGGAACGCCAGCGTCGTCGACGTGCCGAAGAAGCCCTGGCCGACGTCGAGGCGCGCGCGCGGATCGCCATCGACGCCGCCGGCATGGGCACCTGGGACCTGCGCCCGGAGGACGGCCTGCTGCTCTGGGATGATCGCTGCAAGACGCTGTTCGGCCTGCAGCCGGACACCGAGATGAGCATGGACGTGTTCCTTGCCGGGATCCATCCCGATGATCGACAGCGGGTTCGAGACGCCGTACAGCGCGCCATGGACCCGCAAGGCGATGGCCGTTACCGCGTGGAGTTTCGCATCGAACAGCCCGACGGCCTGGAGCCGCGCTGGCTGCTCAGCACCGGCCAGGCGCAGTTCGTCGATGACCGCTGCGTGCGCTTCTCCGGCGTGCTGCAGGACATCCACCAGCAGCGCAAGGCCACCCAGGCGCTGGAGCAGCTCAACGAGATGCTCGGCGAACGGGTCGAACGCCGCACCCGTGAACGCGACCGCTCCTGGGACCTGTCCCAGGACCTGCTGGCCGTGCTCAACAGCGATCTCACGCCAGTAGCGCTGAACCCGGCCTGGGAAAACATCCTCGGTTTCAAGCGCCAGATGCTCTCGCGCATGTCGCTGCTGCAGTTGCTGCCCGAGCAGGACCAGGAGTCCTTCCTCACCGAGCTGGCTGCCTTCGCCCACGGCGGCACCAGCGCGCGCTTCGACGGCCGCATCCGCCACGCCAGCGGGCGTCAGCGCTGGCTGTCGTGGGTGGTGGTGCCCGAGGACACCCTGCTCTACGTGGTCGCCCGCGACATCACCAGCGAGCGGGAAGCCGCGCTGGACCTGGCCGAGGCCAACTCGCGGCTGCGCGAGCAGATCGCCGAGCGCGAACGCATCGAGGCGGCCCTGCAACAGATGCAGCGCCTGGAAGCGGTCGGCCAGCTGACCGCCGGCGTTGCCCACGACTTCAACAACCTGCTGACGGTGATCCTCAGCGGCGCGACTTTCCTCGAGCGCGACCTGGCAAAGGGCGACCTGGAAAAGGCCAACAAGCGCCTGCAGCACATCCGCGAAGCCGGTGAGCGCGGCGCCAAGCTGACCTCGCAGATGCTCGCCTTCTCCCGCCGCCAGCGCCTGGAGCCGGTTCCGCTGAACCTCAACGACACCCTCGCCGGGCTGGAGGAGCTGCTGCGCCGGTCACTGGGCGGCAACATCTCGGTGCGCCTGGAGCTTGACCAAGGCATCTGGCAGGCGCTGACCGACCCGACCCAGACCGAGATGATCATCCTCAACCTGGCGATCAACGCCCGCGACGCCATGCCCGGCGGCGGCCAGCTGATCCTCTCCACCCACAACACCCGCATCACCCACAAGCCCAGCCGCCCGGAGCATCCCGAGCCGGGCAACTACGTGGTGCTGTCGATCCGCGATACCGGCTGCGGCATGGACGAGGACGTGCTGGGCAAGGTCTTCGAACCCTTCTTCACCACCAAGGACATCGGCAAGGGCTCGGGCCTGGGCCTGGCCCAGGTGTTCGGCTTCGCCAAGCAGTCCGGCGGCGGCGTGCATATCGACAGCGAGCCGGGGCGGGGTACCCAGGTGAATGTCTACCTCCCGGCCGTGGAGCACTCGCCCACCGCCGTGGACGGCCCGCAGGATCCGGTGGCGACGCCGGCCGACAGCGGGCGTGACCGCAACATCCTGCTGGTGGACGACGACGACCTGGTCCGCGAGCTGCTCGGGGACGCCCTGCGCCTCTATGGCTACCGGGTGCGCCAGGCCAGCAGCGGGCAGCAGGCGCTGGACATGCTCGATGGCGAGGTCGACCTGTTGCTGACCGACTTCGCCATGCCCGAACTCAACGGCGCGCAGATGGCGAAGATCGCCCGCCAGCGCTTCCCCTACCTGCCGGTGGTGTTCCTCACCGGTTATGCCGAGCTGCAGGGGCTGGAGCTGCCCGGCAGCGTGGTCATCCAGAAACCGGTGCACCATGAGGACCTGGCGCGCGCGCTCGGCGAGTTGCTGGGCACCGAGTAGGCGTATCGGTGTCATTGCTCGGCCCGGCTGAACTCCACCGCGCCTGGCCGGCTCTACCGTCGTGCCGACGTCCTGCCCGGACGTACGCCACGCAAGAGACGGCCCGATGACTCTGCTCGCACCTTCACGCCAGCGCCTGCCCGGCGATATCCAGCGCACCGACCTGCCGGCGCGCCTGGACCGCCTGCCCTGGGGGCGCTTCCACACGCTGCTGGTGATCGCGCTGGGCATCACCTGGCTGCTCGACGGCCTGGAAGTGACCTTGGCCGGAGCCGTGGCGGGTGCGCTGAGGCAGAGCCCCGCGCTGCACCTGTCCAGCGCCGATATCGGGCTGGCTGGCGGCGTCTACATCGCCGGTGCGGTCTTGGGCGCTTTGCTCTTCGGCTGGCTCACCGACCGTCTCGGCCGCCGGCGGCTGTTCTTCGTCACCCTCGCGGTCTACATCGGCGCCACGGCGGCGACGGCGCTGTCCTGGAACCCGGCCAGCTTCCTGCTGTTCCGTTTCCTCACCGGCGCGGGCATCGGCGGCGAGTACTCGGCGATCAACTCGACCATCCAGGAATTCACCCCGGCGCGCTTTCGCGGCTGGGTGGACCTGGCCATCAACGGCACCTTCTGGCTCGGCACCGCGATGGGCGCGGTGGGCTCGCTGATCCTGCTCGACCCGGCGCTACTGGGTCCCGAACTGGGCTGGCGGCTGTGCTTCGCCATCGGCGCGGCGCTGGGCCTGGTGATCCTGGCGATGCGCCTGTGGCTGCCGGAGAGCCCGCGCTGGCTGCTGATCCACGGCCAGCCGGAAGCCGCGCGGGAAATAGTCGAAGGCATCGAACAACGCCTGCGCCAGCAGGGGCATCGCATCGCACCGGTCGGGACGGACGCCGTGCTGCTCCTGCGCAGCCGCCACCACACGCCTCTGCGCGAGGTCATCGCCACCCTGCTCGGCAGCCACCGCCGCCGCTCGCTGGTCGGGCTGACGCTGCTCACCGCGCAGGCGTTCTTCTACAACGCGATCTTCTTCACCTACGCGCTGGTGCTGACCGACTTCTACGGCATCGCCGCCGACCGCGCAGGCTGGTACCTGCTGCCTTTCGCCCTGGGCAACTTCTGCGGGCCGCTACTGCTCGGGCACTGGTTCGACCGGTTCGGCCGGCGCCTGATGATCAGCGCCACCTACCTGATATCCGGGGCCCTGCTGCTGGCCAGCGCCTGGCTGTTCGAACGCGCGCTGCTGGACGCGACCGGGCAGACCATCGCCTGGATGGTGATTTTCTTCTTCGCCTCGGCGGCGGCCAGCTCCGCCTACCTGACGGTGGCCGAAACCTTCCCGCTGGAAATCCGTGCCCTCGCCATCGCCCTCTTCTACGCCCTCGGTACCGGGCTGGGCGGCATCGCCGGGCCCTTGCTGTTCGGCCAGTTGATCGAGTCCGCCAGCCGCTGGAACCTGTTTCTCGGCTACCTGATCGGCGCCACGCTGATGCTGCTGGCGGGCGTGGTCCAGGCGGTCTGGGGCGTCGCGGCGGAACGGCGTTCGCTGGAATCGGTGGCGGCGCCGCTTTCTCAGGTGAGGTCGTCGCAGGTGAACGCCGATCAGGATCCGTAGCAAGATTGTTCAAGCCAGGCGATGAGTTCCTCTGCCACGCTTGAGGCACTCATCGGCCTGCAAGAAACCTTCATGTCCCAACACCCGCTTCCCTCACGCGCCTTCCTGCGGGGCGCCATCGACATCATGCCGCTGTCGCTCGCGGTCCTGCCCTGGGGACTGCTCGCCGGCTCCCTGGCCATCGACGCGGGTCTCTCGCCGCTGCATGGCCAGGGCCTTTCCGCCATCGTCTTCGCCGGCGCCGCGCAACTGGTGGCCATCGGTATGCTCAAGGGCGGTGCCGGGTTCTTCTCGATCATGATCACCACCCTGCTGCTGACTTCGCAGCACCTGCTCTACGGCATGACCCTGCGCCCGGTGATCTCCGGGCTGCCGGGGCGCTGGCGCGCCGGGCTGGGCTTTCTGCTCACCGATGAACTGTTCGCCCTGGTCAGCGGGCACGACCGCGAGGCCTTCAACCGCTGGTACGCCCTGGGTGTGGGCCTGACCTTCTACATCGCCTGGAACCTCTTCACCCTCGTCGGCGTACTGGTGGGTTCCAGCATCCCCGGGCTTGAACACCTGGGATTGGACTTCTCCATCGCCGCCACCTTCGTCGCGCTGATCGTGCCGGTGGTGAAAAACATCCCCACCGTCGTCTGCGTCGCCGTCTCGCTGTTCTGCTCGGTGCTGCTCAGCTATTGGCAGGTCGGCTCGGCGCTGGTGCTTTCCGGGCTGGCGGGGATGTTCGCCGGCTTCCTCTGCCAGAAATTCTCGGGGGTGCGCGCATGATGGCCTGGGCAGTGATCTTCGGCATGGGACTGATCGTCTTCTTCAACCGCTACGTGTTCCTTGAACCGCGCCTGCCGATCCGCCTGGACAGCAACGTGCGGCAGTTCCTCGGCTTCGCCGTGCCGGGGATGCTCACGGCCATCTGCGGCCCCATCGTGTTCCTCCCCGAACACCAGCTGAACCTGCAGCTGGACAACCCCTACCTGCTCGGCGCCGCGGTCGCCGTGGCGCTGGTGCTGTGGACGCGCAACGTGCTGCTCAGCGTGCTCCTGAGCATGGGCGCATTCTATTTGCTGCGCTGGTGGTTGTAGCCCCCGTAACTTGAGCCCGAAAAAACCCCGGCAGCTGGCCGGGGCTTTTTCTTCTGGGGCGAGTGGTCAGGGCGTGGCGATCTCGCCGCGCTGCCACTGCTCCTCGCGGCTGGCCAGGCCCTGGCCGATGTCGCTGAGCGAGTCGGATTTCAGCTGGGCCGGCAACGGATCGAGGCCGACGCTGGCGAATACCTGGCCGTAGGCGTTGCGCAACTCGGCGTAGGCCAGGTCGCGCTGCAGGTCGGCCTGCAGGTTGTTCAGCTCGCCCTGGATCAGCTCGAGCTCGCCAATGCCCTGGGCCTGGTGGCGATTGCGCAGTTCCTGGGTGATCTGGCCATCCAGGCTGGCCAGCTCTTCGCTGGTCTGGAACTGACGGCGGGCCTCCTGGTAGTTCGCCTGGGCCACGTACAACTGCGCCAGTACCGCCATGGAGAGTGCCTGACGGCGCGCCGCGGCAACATCCTCGCCGGCCTTGGCGACCTTGATCGCCGCCGGGGCGGAGATCACGTTGAACAGGTTCCAGGTGACCTTGACGCCGTAGTCCGCCCAGCTCTGGTTCACCAGGTAGGAGTTGCTGTCGTAATGCCCGCCGGCAGAGAACTCCAGGCCCGGCAGCAGGCGCAGCATGGCCTTCTTGGTCTCGGCGGCGCTGATCCGGCTCTGGTAGTCCTGCTCGCGCAGCTCCGGGCGCGAGGCCAGTGCTTCGCGCTCGAGACTGTCCATGCTGACCTTCAGCTCTGGCAGCGGGTAGCCCTCGGCCGGCATCGCCAGCTTCACATCGGTGCCCGGCGGCAGGTTGATCAGGGTGGCCAGCTCGGTCTTGGCCAGCGACAAGGCCTTGCGCTGCACTTCCAGCTGGCGCGTGGCTTCGATCAGCGAGCGCTGATAGCTCATCGCCTGGACCGGGTCGCCGATACGCTGGCTGCTGAGGTTCTGGCTGTCCTTGCGCGCCTGCTCGACGCGGGCGGTGAGGCTGTCGATGCGGCCCAGCAGTCGTTCGGCGGCCACTGCACGCCAGTAAGCCGAGCGTACGTCCTGGACGATGGTCTGGCGTACCTTGCGGCGGCGTTCGTCGAGGATCAGGCGCTGGTCGGCCTGCTGCTTGGCGCTGACGTAGCTGACGCCGAAGTCGAGCACGTTCCACACCATGGTCAGGTCGGCGACGTCGCGATCACGGTCCTGCGAAGTGGACGGCTCCAGGGACTGCTGGTTCGTCAGCACGCTCTTGCTGGAGGACGCGCTGACGTTGTTGCGCCCGGCATAGCCGGCTTCCAGCGCCATGCGCGGCAGCATGTCGAAGGTCGCCAGGTCCACCTGGCGGCTGGCCAGGGCCTGCTCCATGACCTTCAGGCGGCCCTCGAGGTTGTACTTGATGGCCCGGGCGAGCGCGTCGTTGAGCGTCAGCGGGCCGCTGAGCGGCTCCTGGGACCGGAACATGCCGGCCAGGTCATCACGCGCACGCTGTTCACTGTCGGCACGGCTGATCGGCTCGCTGGTCACGGCGCATCCGCTGATGGCCAGCGCCAGCAGGCTGACGCTGAAGAATCGAAAATGCTTGTTCATTGTTATCGAGCCGCCCCCTGTACGGCTTCTGAAGATTCCGAGCCCTGTCACCTTCAACCCGCCGGCCGTTCCTGGCCCAGCTCGCCGAAAGCCCGTGCCAGGTCGGCGACCTGACGCTGTTCGCGCTGGTTCATTTCCTGCAATTGCTGGTCGAGCCCCCTGCCGGCGAACACGCCGCTCAGGCCCCCGCCAATGTCCCCCTGGCGCGGGCCGAAGGCCGACAACGCCTGCTCGTCGCCCTCGCGGGCTTCGCCGAAGATCGCGCCAATGGTGCTGCTGGCGAAGACGCCACCATCGCCGCCGCCGAAACCGAGGAAGCCGTGACCGCTGCCGTCGCCGAAGCCATTGCTGCCGTTGTTCGAGAAGACCAGCGCAAGCTGGGTCTGGCTCGGCGCCTGGCGGAACACGCTGCCCAGTGCCGACTGCGCAGTGCCACGGTTGCTGCTGTCGAGCAGCGGCACCTGGCCAAGCGTCGGCGGGCCGGCGTTCTGCAGCACTGACGGAACCTGCGGCCTGTTGCCCGGCAGGTCACCGCCCACCGCCACCGGGCGCACACCCTGTTCGACAAGGTACTGCGGGTCGCCGCCCTGGGAGATGCTGTTGATCGCGTAAGTATTGGACTGGCTGACGCCGACACCGGTATTGCCGGCGGCATCGGTGTAGCCAAGGTTGTTCAGCGTCACCACGTTGCTCGCGCCGATCACGTTGAGCAGCGGCGTCAGCGTCGCCGTCCAGGTCAGCCCGCCATCGCTGCTGCTCAGGCCGGACAGCGTGGCGTTACTGGCGCTCAGGTCGGAAAGCTCCAGGTCGGTGACCGGCTCGCTGAAGGTGATGGTCACCTGCGACGACTGCCCCTGGCGCAGGTCGGTATTGGCCACCACCACTGTCGCACCTGGGCGCTGGGTGTCGATGGCGAAGGTATTGGACAGCGTGGTTCCCGTGCCGCTGTTGCCAGCGGCGTTCTGCACACCGCCGTTGTCCAGAGTGATCAGGTTGCTGGCGTCGGTGACTGCGCTGGCCGGGGTGAAAGTAGCCGTCCAGGTGACACCGCCGTCATTGCTGCTGACTGCACTCAAGGTGCCATTCGTGACAGACAGGTCGGCGTTGCTGAAACCGCTCACCGCCTCGGAGAAGGTGATGGTCACCTGCGAGGTTTCACCGATTTTCAAGGCATTCTCGGCCACCACGATGGTCGCGGTCGGGCGTACGGTATCGATGCTGAGACTGGCCGACTGGGTCAAGCCGACGCCGGAGTTGCCTGCCAGATCGGTGTAGCCGGCATTGTTCAGGCTGAAGAGATTGTTGGTGACGCGGACGTTGGCGTCAGGGGTGAAAGTTGCGGTCCAGGTGATACCGCCATCGCTGCTGCCGAGTTCACTCAGGGTACCGTTGGCGATGCTCAGGTCGGCATTGGAGAAGCCGCTCACCGGCTCGCTGAAGACGATGGTTACCGTCGTCGTTTCGCCAGCGGTCAGCGTTGTGTCGGCAAGACTGATAGTGGCGCTCGGACGCACGGTGTCGACGGCGTAGCTGTTGGAGTCGGTGCTGCCGGCTCCGGCATTGCCGGCAGCGTCGATAAAGCCTGTGTTGTTCAGCCTGATGACGTTGGTGGCGGCCGTGACGTTCGACGAAGGCGTGAAGGTCGCGGTCCACGTGATGCCGCCATCGCTGCTGCTCACCGCGCTCAGGGTTCCGTTGGCGACGTCAAGGTCGGCGTTGTCGAAACCGCTCACCGCCTCGCTGAAGGTGATGGTCACCAACGAGGTCTGGCCAATGTTCAGGGCAGTGTCGGCAACCTGGATGGTTGCACTGGGCCCCTGGGTATCCACCCGCACTCCGGCGGTGGAGCCGACCGCGTTGAGCGGGGCGAGGCTCAGGTTGCCGGCAAGATCGCGCACGCTTCCGCCATGCGGATCGATGCTGCCGCCCAGCGCGATGCCATCGGCATCGTTCTGCCCGTTGCCGACGATAAGTCGGAACACCAGCGCGCTGCTGCCGCTGCCGGACAGGTAATCGGCATGGACGGTGCCGCTGCCCAGGGTGATGGCGATGCGCGGGGTGCCGCCGGTGGTGTCGACCACCACGGCTTCGCTGTAGTGGACCACGAAATCCAGCGCCTGGCCGGCAACGTAGGTGCCCGGTGGCGGCACGGTCACGCTGACCACAGCGGGCGCCACGCCGTCGATGAACAGGTCGCTGTGGCCGGCGAGGCTGTCGGGGCTGCCCATGCCGGGCAGAGTGTTGAAGGCGGGATTGCCCTGGCCGACGCTGGCGATGCTGGCGCCATTGAGCGACAGCGCGTTGGTGCCGATGTAGTCGAGGTCGGCGCTGTGGTCGCCAGCCTGCACCACATAGGCGAAGGTCAGCGTGTCGGTGCCGCTGCCGCCGACGTAGACCGCGCTGCGGTCGATGGCGCCGGTTTCCAGCAGCAGCGTCGGTACGCCGCCACTGACGGTGACGGCCTGATCGAAGGTGACGGTGATGTTGACGGTGTCGCCCACCTTGTAGGTGCCGTCCGGGCTGGCGCCGGCCACGCTGATGATCCCAGGGTTCGGTTGGGCCACGTTGATCAGGATGGTGTCGGTATCGGTCTGACCACCGCCGCTGCCCGATTGGCCAAGGTCGTCGGTGGTGATCTGCACCGAGGCGGGGCCGTAGTAGCCGCCGGTGGGGGCGAACGACAGGCCGGCCAGGGCGTTGTTGATGGCGCTGAGGTTGCCTTCGAACACCATGGTGCCGTCACCGGTGCCGTTGCCGACCAGGAAGCTCACGCCGCTGAGGCTGCCCAGAGTGAGCAGGCCGTTGCTGGCGGTGAGGGTGACGCGTATCGTGCCGCCGCCGACGTCCACGTCGGCGATGGAGATCGGGTTGCCGTTGCCGCTGCTGAACACCAGGGTGCCGTCCTGCAACACGCTCTGGGTGCCCGGCACGCTGTTGACCGGGGCGTCATTGACGGCGGTGACGGTGAGGGTAACGGTGGTGTGGTCGCTCTGGCTGCCGCCGCTGCCTGTGTTGCCGCCGTCGTCGATCGAGACGTCCAGCACCACGTTGCCGGTAGCGTTGGGCGCAGCGGTGAAGCTGACCGCGCCGCCGCTGACGAAGGCATTGATGTCCGACAGCATGCCGCTGAGGCTGAGCGTGCCAGTGCCCGAGCCGAGCACGGTGACGCCGGCGAAGCTGGTGGCAGCCAGGGTGCCGCTACCAGGGGCGACGCTGAACTGCACACTGACCACGCCCGAGCCGGCGTCGAGGTCGCTGAAGCTGATGCCGGTGAGCGCCTGCGGCACATCCTCGGTGACGCCGATCGACGGGGGCGCGCTGACGTGTGGCGCGTCGTTGACCGGGGTGATGGCGATGCTGACGGTGCCGCTACCGGTCTGTACCGCGCCGCCGGAGTGGCCGCCATCATCGATGCCGGCGGTAAGGGTGACGTTGGCGGTGCTATTGGGCGCGCCCAGGAAGTACACGGCGCCACCGGCGATGAAGGCGTTGATGTTGGCGATCGAACCGGAGAGCGTCAGCGCGCTGGCGGTGCCGCCCACGGTGACGCCGCCGCCGGCCACGGCGGACAGCGTGCCGCTGCCGACCGACAGGGTGACGGTGACACTGGCACTGCCTGCATCCGCATCGGCGAAGCTGATGCCGGTAATAGCGGTGGCAGTGTCCTCGGCGGCGGTCAGGCTGCCCGGCATCGACACGATCGGCGCGTCGTTGGTGGCGGCGACGGTGACGATGCGGTTGGCCGGGACGCTGTCACTGTTGCCATCGTTGACCTTGAAGGTAATGGTGCGGTCGATGCTGGACGGGGTATCCGAGCTGTTGCTGTAGGTAACGCTGCGCAGCGCGGCCTGCCATTGGGCGGCGGAAGCGCCGGCGGCCGAGGTCAGCGTCAGGATGCCGGTGCCGCTGTCGTAGCTGGCGACGATGTCGCCCATGGTGGCCGGATTGTTGGTGAAGGCCAGCACGTCCTGACTGCCGAGGAAGTTGCCGCTGATCGCCACCGTGGCGCTGGAGAGCTGCGGCGAATCGCTGTCGGAGACGGTGAGGCCGCTATCGATCACCACCGGGATCGAGGTCACGTTGTTGCCTTCGACGAAGGCGGCGCTGCCGCCACTGGCGGTGACCACCGGCGCGTCGTCGATGGCGGTGACGGTCAGGGTGGCGGTATCGCTGGCGGCCGAGAATGGATGGGTGCCGCCGGTAGCGCTGGCGTCGACCTTGGTGCCCTGCTGGCCGGCGGTGGTGCCGCTCTGGTCCCAGGCGTGGTAGGTCAGGCTGACGTTGCCGCCGTTGATGCCATCGGGCACGAAGCGTACCCGGTCGCCGCTGCGCAGCAGCAGCGCGGAGGCGTCGGAGACCGCGCCGACGTTCTGCCAGCTGGCGCCGCCGTTGGTGCTGTATTGCCAGGTGCCGGTGCCCGAGGTCAGGCCGGTGAGGGCGATGCCCTGCACCGCGCCGGTGTCCGCATCGGTGACATGGCCGGCCAGGAAGCTGGACACTGCTACGCCGGGATTGTTGGTGTCGGAATCGGTCAGGCCGGTCAGTGTCGGGCTGACCGGGGTCAGCACCGGGGCGTCGTTGACGCTGCTGACGGTGAGCGTGGCCTGCGCGGTACCGCTGGAATACGCGGCGCTACCGCCGTTGGTGCTGGTGTCGGCGGTATTGCGCGTGCCGTTGGTGGATGCGGTGCCTGCACTCTGGTCCCACGCGCGGAAGCTGA
The DNA here is from genome assembly GCF_022380625.1 of Pseudomonas sp. DP-17. Lineage (NCBI taxonomy): Bacteria > Pseudomonadati > Pseudomonadota > Gammaproteobacteria > Pseudomonadales > Pseudomonadaceae > Pseudomonas > Pseudomonas sp. DP-17. Next base: position 30,230 of record NZ_JAKSXG010000006.1, on the reverse strand, counting down.
GGCCGGCCGCGCTGCCGTTGGCGCCATCCGGCACGAAGCGCAACTGGGTGGTACTGGACAGCAGCAGCGCGGCGCTGTTGGAGACTGCGCCGACACCGGCCCAGATGACGCCATCGGTGGAGTATTGCCAGGTGCCGCCGCCGCTGCTGCCAGTGATGGCGATGCCGCTGGCGGGGCCGTCCGGGTCGGCGTGGGTGGTGCTGCCCAGCAGGGTGGAGACGGTGACGGCGGACGAGATGGCGTCTTCGCTGGTGCCGGCCCAGGTGTAGGGGCCGCCGGACAGCGTGGGCGCGTCGTTGACGGCGGTGAGGGCCACCTGCGCGGTGACCGCGGTGGAAGTGGCGCCGCCACTGTCGGTGACGGTGAAGTTGATCTGGCGGGTGGCGTCGGTGCCGCCCGCAGTGGGGTCATCCGAGGTCGAGGAATAGGTGATCGAGCGCAGCGCGGCTTGCAACGAGGCCAGCGAGCCGCCACCGCTCAGCGTCAGCACGCCGGTGCCGCTGTCGTAACTGACGGTGAAGCCGTTGGGCGCACCGACGGACAGCACGTCGCCGGCACGGAAGTCGCTGACGGTGACGGTCGCGCCCTGGAAGGTGGTGCTGTCCACGTCGGTGAGCGTCAGGCTGCCGCTGAGCACGGCGGCGCTGCCGCCCTCGGTATAGCTGGTGTTGCTGTTGGCCGGGCTGAGCGTGGGCGCGTCGTTCAGCGCCACTACGGTGGCGGTGACGGTGTTGATGGTGGTGGTGTAGCTGTCGCCGTCGTAGACGGTAACGCTCAGGGTGCGCGCCGACGCGGTGGGGTTGTCGACGTTGCTGTTGTTGTACACCAGGTTGTGCAGCAGCGCTTCGACTGCGGCCGGCGTGGCCGAAGCCGAGTTGAAGGTGATCACCAGATCGTTGCTGCCGCTGCCGCCGGTGAAGGTGCCGATGGCGACGCCACCGTAGGTGATGGTGCTGCCGCTGACGCCGATCTGCCCGGCGCCGGTGCCCTGGTTGCGGATCGACAGCAGGTCTTCGGCGGTGACGCGGTTGGTGGTGATCGACACCCGCACGCTGCCGCCGTTGTAGTCGGCCGAATCGCCGTCCGACACCGTGGCATTGCTGCCCAGGTCGATCAGCCGGGCGCTGTCGCCCTCGGTGAAGGTGACGCTGTCGCCTTGCAGGCCGCCCAACACGGGGGGTGCATTGGGGACATAGGTGGTGTTGAGCGTGCCCTCGTTGTAGATGCCGGTGACCGCGGCGGGGCTGGGGCCGGGCGAGCCGGTGCCCAGTTCCTGGCCGCCGGCGCCGCTGCCGGCGCCGTTGCCGGTCATGGCCGCATTGTTGGCCGCGGTGATGTTGAAGGTGCCCTTGTTCCACACTGCGCCGACGCCGCGCCCACCGGCGCCGCCGTCCTGGTTGCCCAGCGAGCCGCCCGCACCGCCGCCACCGCCGCCGCCACCGGCACCGAGGTTGGTACTGATGATCGAGTTGCCGATCACATTGATGGTGCCGCCGACCGCGTTGTAGATGCCGCCCACCGCCGAGCCGCCGGCGCCACCGGTGGCGTCGGTGCCCAGGCCGCCGCCGCCGCCGCCGATGCTGATGCTGCCGTTGGTAGCGGTGCCGCCCGTGCCGCCGGTGGAATAGCCCAAGTAGCTGCCGCCGGCGCCGCCGACGCCGGTACCGCCCTGCCCGGCCATGCCGAGGAAGGCGCTATCGGCGCCGCCACGGCCGCCCTGGTTGGCGCTGCCGCTGGTGCCGAGATTGCTGGAGACGCCCGATTCGCCGCCCCTGCCGCCGATACCGCCGCCCAGTGCGCCGCCGCCACCGCCGCCACCGCCGTCGTAGGCGAAGTTGCCGCCACCACCACCGCCTCCGGCTGCCGCGTTGGCGGTGACCGAGGTGTTGAGCAGGGTGAGGGTGCCGGCGTTCCAGATGCCGCCGCCGAAGGCGTTGCCAGCGGCTGCCGCCGCGCCGACGTCGGCATTGCCGCCGTTGCCCGAGACAAGGCCGCGGGTGATTACCAGGCCCTCGAGCATGACGTTGCTGGCGGCCTGCACCTGGAGCACGCGGCTCCTGTAACCGGCATCCACCGTCACATCGGCCACGCCGTCGTTGTTCAGGTCGCCGTCGATGGTCAGGTTCTTGGCGATCACCAGCTCGCCGTTGGTGAGGCCGATGGTCATGCCGCTGCTGAAGGTGATGGTGTCGCCGGCCGCAGCGCTGGCAATGGCGGTGCGCAGGGTGCCGGCGCCGCCGTCGGCGTTGCTGGTGACTGTGATAATGGCCAGGTCATGCAGATAGGCGGCTGCAGAGGCGACCGAGAGCACGGGGCGCGCTTCGATGACGCCCGTGGTCACTTCCAGATCCCAGTCCGAACTCTGGCCGGTGCGATCATCGGAAGCTGCGATGTCACGCCCCGTCAGGCCGGCCAGCTCGTTGACGAAGGCCTGCCCACGCTCACCCTGGGCGGTGCTGCAGGCGTAAATGAAGATATCGCCGCCGGCCTGCAGGCTGGCGCCCAGCTGGCTGAGCGAATTGCCGTAGTCGGCGATGTTCTCGGCGCTGACGTAGCTGCTGCCCAGCCACAGGTCGCCGGCGTTGCCGTGGGCGATGATCTGGACAGAAGCGGCGCCGGGATGCGCAGCCAGATACTGGGCCATTTGCTGCACGCCGTTGCCGCTGCGGTCGAGGAACACCACGTCGGTGTTGGCGGCCACGCCCTGCAGCAGTTGCTGGGCATCCTCCACGCGCGAGTCGACGAACACCACGTTGCGCCCGCTGCCGGCGACTGCGCCCTGCCCCGCATCGCTGCGGGCGTCGCTGGTGGCGGCATGCGAGGTGTCGGCGTTGTCCTTGCTGGCGACGCCCGCGTCAGCCTTGTCGGCAGCCGCATCGTGGGCGTCAGTGGGCTTGGCCGCTTCGGCAGCGGTGGCGGCAACGGCGCCGTCGAACATCATGCGCGGCTCCAGCGCCATGATCAGCGTCGGTTGGGAAACCCCGGTTGCTTCCTGGCGAGACGCAGCCCCGCCGAACACGCGCTTGATCCACTGCATGCGATGCACCTCTTCGGCACCGGCGATCTTCTGCCGCCGTGTCCATTCTTGTCAGTTGTTTTTGATGCGAATCACGTTGGCCGGGCTGGCGCTGCCGTCTTCCCAGAAGGAAAGCTTGCTGTACTGCTCGAAGAGGTCCGGCGGCAGCAGGGTGCGGCGCTCCTGCAGCGACACTTTCGGCCGCACGCGATGCAATCCGCTCACACCCAGCGCGGCATCGAAATCCGGCGCGTCGTAGGCGAGGTTGTCGAAGTCGTGCTCGAACCAGGGTTCGTCGATGAACTGGTAGACCAGACGCAGCACCTTTTCCGGGCTATGCACCAGCAGGTCGTAGTCGATCAGCAGCAACGAGTCGGCCTGGTCGCCGTAAAAGGCTTCCTTCAGCGCACTCCAGGAGAAGCCCACCAGCCGGTTGCGCTGGGCCAGCGTCTCGACGCGGCTGTAAACGGTGTTGCGCTCGCTGGCGTCGGCGAACAGCTTGGTATTCTCGAAGGGATTGGCGCGGAACAGCCTTTCCAGACTGTCCATGATCCAGGCGACGTTGCGCACGCAGGCGATCACCTTGCCCTGCGGGAACATCTCCCGCAGAGCCGGCAGGTTGGCGCACCAGAGGCGATTGGTGTCGAACACCACGGATTTGTCGTGCTGGTCGGCGTAGTAGGAATCGAACAGGCCGCAGAGCAGGCGGCGGCGCTGATCCTCATTGATCAGCGGGGCGAACTCACTACCGGCGCTGCATTGCTCGCGGACGCTGGTGAACAGCCCGCCGACGGGGCTGGACATGCCGGCGTGAAAGCGTGGGTTCTGCAACAGGATGGCGGACAGCAGCGTACTGCCCGAACGTGGCAAACCCGATATGAAGTGAAAGTTCTGCATCCCTGCGCAACAGCCCACTGGCATTTTGCAATTGCCGAATCCTATTCCTTTCAGGAACTTTCGTACAGATTATCCAGCCAACAATTGAGACAACCGACAATCCTGCTGAGTCTCCGCTGGCGCGCCGAGTATCATGGGCATCTCTTCCAGAACCTCAGCGAGCCACGTCCTTGAGCAGCCCCCTTCCCTTCGGCACTGGCGATGCCTCCTACCAGGCCGCTGGCGGCATCGACGGCCTGCGTCGCCTGGTCGACGACTTCTACCGGCTGATGGACCAATGGCCGGACGCCGCCGAACTGCGCCGCATGCACCCGGAAAACCTGGAACAGTCTCGCGACAAGCTGGCCTGTTTCCTCAGCGGCTGGCTGGGCGGCCCGAGGCTGTTCAGTGAAAAATACGGCTCCATCTCCATCCCGTCCTTCCACGCCCAATGGCCGATCGACGAAACCCGCAGTGCCGCTTGGCTGGGCTGCATGGAACGCGCCATCGCGTTGCAGCCCTTCTCGCTGGAGTTCGCCGAGTACCTGCTGACGCAACTGCGCGTACCGGCGCACCGGGTGGTGCAGGCGAGCCAGGCGCGGCATGGCTGAGCCGCCCGGCCTGGGAATGGTCGAAAACGAGGCTTGGACTACCGCCTGCCCCAGGGCCGCCTGGGGTCGCCAGAGCCTCTCGCCAGGCGATGTGAGCGACCGGTGGTCGGTCTTTCCGGCAGGTGATTCGACCTCGCCCGGATGTTCTTGCCTGCAACATCGAATATCCTTGCACTTCGCATTCACTCGAAGCTGTGACTTGAACGATGGGTTTTGAACAACTAGCTGGACTACGTGACCGCCTGCGGGCTGAAAAAGAACAGGCCAAGGCCGACAGTGCGAAACGCGCGAAGCCGTCCTCACCGCGCGCGAAACCTGCCGAGCAGGATCCTGCGGTGGAAGCCATCTGGCGCCTGCAGAAGCATTTTCCGTTGGCCTTTCCGGTAAATCCGGCGCCCAAGGTTCCGCTCAAGGAGGGCATCCTCAAGGATGCCCAGCAGCATCTGGAACTGCTGGGGCTGACCGACGAGCAACTGAAGCTGGGCATCTCCACCTGGTGCCGCGGAGCACGTTACTGGGCAAGCATGGTTGAGGATGCACCGCGCCGCGATCTGGCCGGGCAGGCAGTGGGCACCGTGACGGCGGCCCAGGCGGCCTATGCGAAGCAGCAGGCTTCGCGGCAACGCGGCCAGGACCGCCGCAATCGCGCGAAGGCAGCGCGGGGGCAGGCTCCTGCCTCCTCAGCTCCGACGGTAGAATCTGCAGCCGAGCCGACAGCGGACTGAGATCGTCGCCCCTTGCCCGTCGCCTATCGACGACAAGGTGAATGGCCCACCGCCGATCGCGCGCTGGGCCTGATGGCGCGTCCTGAAGGCCGGTATGCTTAGCGGGTCCAGAGCGGATCGGTGGTAAAGGCTATGGTCAGCCAGCGATTGGGACCTTCGTCGCCGATGGCCTCACCGATCTTATCGCGCAGCCTGTCCCACTCGGCCAGCGTCTGCGCCGGCCAATTGGGCGGCACAATGAAATACAGCTCGATCTGCTGTGCCCGGCCGACCTTGGCGACATAGGCCTGGTACGCCGTGAAGCCATGCTGCGCGACCACCTCCGCAGCCACCTCATCGACGTGCTGCTTGAGCTCGGGCGGGGTGACCAGGAGGATCTCCTTGAGCGCCTGGCGAATGGTCAGGAAGGGAATGGGCAGGATCACCAGGCAGATCAGTGCCAGCACCGCCGGGTCGACATAGGGCCCGATCTGCGCGTACCCGCTCACGCTGGCCAGATCCCCCACCAGGAAGGCGATCAGCAAGGCCAGGGAGATGCTCCCGGACATCACCCAGGACTTGGCGTCGAGGGCGACGAAGTCCGAGCCGATGCGCTTGTTGGCGCGGAACTGCACCGCCGCCAGGGAGAAACACACCAGCGTGGCGACCGCCGCGTAGAGGATGGCGAAGCCGAATTCCAGCGCGTGACCGCCCGTTAGCAGCCGGCCGATGGCATTGATCAGGGCGTACAGCGTAACGCCGCACAGCAGGGTGCCGTTGAGCGCCAGCACCATCGGCTCCAGGTGCCAGAAGCCCATGTTGAAGCGCTCGGCCAGGCGCCGGCTGGCATCGCCTTCGGTGGTGTGCCGGCGGATCAGCGTCGCCACCATCAGCGCCAGGCCGCTCATGCTCGCATCGGCCAGCGAGTAGACGCCGTCGAAGACAATGGAAAAGGATCCCGACAGCAGGCCGACGATGATCCCGAAACCGGCGAGCAGCACCGTGACGATGATGGAAAGCCGCAGGATGCCCTGTTCTGTTTTCATGACTGGCGTGCTCCTCGCGCCTTGGTGATTGTATTGCCGCAAACAGGCCCGAAGGAGGCTGGCGGTTTCGCTGGGGGGCGCGACTATAAGCCAGGGCCCGAATCATGGCCATTGCGCCCCGGCAATGTGGTTATGCAAGTTCGCATGCTCCGGCAACCCGCGGCCGGCATACAGGCACACGGACCGGGGTCATACCCCTTTGAACGAACGCCGCTGCCGGACAGAACAACGTCGGTGCGCCGCCTTCCCAAGCGTCACGAGGGCCCGGCAAGATAGCGGCATTCGCCGCCGCGTTTCGGTGGCCCTTCTGCCTTGCGCCACCGGAGTCGTATGCAACCGCGCGACCTTGCCGCCTACCTGTTCCTGGCCATTGGCTGGGGGCTGTCCTTCCTTGTGCTGCTCAAGGCCATCGCCGGGTTCGGCTGGGTTGGCGCCGTCAGCTTCCGCGCACTGATCGCCAGCTTCACGCTGTTTGCCGTGGCCAGGCTGTCCGGCCGCCGGTTGAACTTCGACGGCCTGTGGAAGCCACTGTGCGTGGTCGGCGCGACCACGGTGGCCGGCCAACTGATCGGCATGACCTACGCCACTCCACGCATCGGCACAGCCATGGCAGCCATCTTCGTCGCCGGCATTCCGCTGTTCTCCATGCTCATCGGCCGTCTCTGGGGCCTGGAGCGCATCACCTGGAGCGGCCTGGGCGGGCTGCTGCTGGGCTTCTGCGGCATGGTGCTGCTGGTGGGCTTTCCGGCGGTGCCGATCACCCACGAATTCATCCTCGGCTGCGCGGCTTCGGTGTTCGGCGCTATTTGCGCGGCCTTCGGCAGTAACTACGCGAGCCTGAAGCTGCGTACCGCCGGGCCCTGGGAAGTGACCTGCGGCGCCTTCCTGATCGGCGGGCTGCTGACGCTTCCGCTGCTGATCTGGGTGCCGGTGCCCGGCACGCCGCAGCCTATCGACTTCCTCTTCCTGCTGCTCTGCGGCTGCGTGCTCAGCGCGGTGAACTACGTCGTGTACTTCCAGCTCGTCGCGCGTATCGGGGCGACGAAAACCATCAGCGTGGAATTCGTCGTCACCGTCGTCGCCGTTCTGGTAGGTGCACTGGTGCTGGGCGAAAGCCTGTCGCTGATGCAAGGCGTGGGCGCGCTCATCATCCTGATCGGTTGCGCCCTGGTGCTCGGTCTCGTGCCGGGCACCAGGGTCCGCGCGGTCAGTTGATCGCCTGCACCGATACGGCACTTGGCGCCGCATCGTCGCGGTCGATCACTTCCATGGGCAGGCGCGAGGTTTCCCGCAGCAGCCAGGAACACACTGCCACCAGCAATAGCGCCGCCGCGCCGTAGAGCGCCACGCCGAACGGGTTGCGGCCCGTGGCGATGAGGATGGCGGTGGCGATGCTCGACGCCGTGCCGCCGCCCAGCGCCGCACCGATCTGGTAGCTGAAGGAAATCCCCGAATAGCGCATTTCCCGCGGGAACTGCTCGGCGAGGAAAGCCGGGATCGGCCCCTGGGTCGCGCCCATGAAGAAGCCCACGGCGACATAAGCCAGCAACGCCAACGGCAGGTTGTGCAGACCGATCAGCGGGAAGAAGGCGAACAACCCCAGCGCCATGATCGCCGCCCCGAAGATCATCACCGCGCGGCGACCGAAGCGATCCGACAGGTGCCCGAAGAACGGCGCGGAAGCGACGATGGCCACCGACAGCGAGAAGTCGAAGAGTAAGGCATGGCTGCTGCTGTAGCCGATGTCGGTCGCGTAGGCGAGGAAAAAGGTGCTGCCGATATAGGCGATGGTGACGTAGCCGAAAGCGATGCCGATGCACAGCAGCAGCTCGCGCGGCCGGCGGCGGAAGGCCTCCATCAGCGGCATGCGCGCCTCGGCCTTCGGCGCGGCCTCGGGCTTCGGTGCAGTGTTCTGCAGGCGCGCGTAGAGGCCGACCAGCACCAGCAGGCCGCCAAGCCAGAACGGGATGCGCCAGGCGATGCCGGAGAGGTCATCGTCGAAGGCGAAGCTGACAATGGCGAACACCGCCGAACCGAAGATGCCGCCGATGCCGATGCCCATGCTCGTGAAGCTGCCCCACAGACCGCGACGGCCCCTGGGTGCAACCTCGATGCCGAACAGCGCCGCCCCACCCCACTCGCCGCCGGCGGCAAAACCCTGCACCAGGCGCAGCAGCACCAGCAGGATGGGCGCCGCCGCGCCAATGCTGGCGTGGGTTGGCAGGAAGCCGATCAGCAGGGTGCTCGCCCCCATCAGCACCAGGGTGGCGACCAGCGCCTTCTGCCGGCCATAGCGGTCACCCAGGTGGCCGAACACCACGCCGCCCAGCGGACGGGCGAAGAAGCCGGCGCCGAAAGCTGCAAAGGCAACCAGCACGGCGGTCAGACGATCCATGCCGGGGAAGAACAGCTGCGGGAAGATCAGTGCGGCGGCGTAGCCGTAGATGACGAAATCGTAGAACTCCAGCGCGGTCCCCATGCCGGAGACGCAGAAGGTGCGAAAGGCCGAGCGCGAGCCAGGGGCTGCGGGCGTGTGGTCGATCATGGCGGTTCACTCTTGTTTTTGTGGCAACACGAAACCCGCGCGGCGGCCGGCAGGCCGCCACGGGGCGTTGGTTTGGATGCGATGACGCGTAGGGCAAACAACCCGGAACGGGTTTTCCGCCGACAGCTCGGCGGCGGATAACGCTGGCGCGTTATGCGCCCTACGAACTAGAAACGCAGGAAGCCTTCGTCGGCCAGCTTCTTCGGCGTACCGGCGACGTACTCCAGGGCGCAGTTCGTGGTGTCCAGGCCGATGCTCAGCAGGGTTTCCCAGCGCTCGGTATCCGGCTCGGACATGTCCGGGTGGAAGCACACCACCGCCTGTTCGCCGTCCGCGCCGCAGAAGGCGTCGGCACGTTCGCGCAGGGCCTTGCCCGTCATGCCGGCGGTGGCGGCCTTGAGGTGTTCCAGGCGCGCATAGGTGGTGGAAACGTCCGCCGTACGCTCGCCCCAGCTCAGTTCGCCGTCGAGGAAGTGGTTGGTGTGCAGCAGCCAGCCATCTTCGCGCGGTACCACCACGGCGGTGTGTGCCGGACTCATCTCGATGCTGGCGGCGCGGGCGCGGACTTCGTTGCGCGTGAACACAGTGAGCACGGTGGACGCACTGACCCGCGCCGAGCGCGCCAGATCGATGGCTTCGGTGACGCTGGTGGCCTCCTCCAGCACCCGACGGGCGATGGCATGCACCGGCACCCCGGCGCTGCCGTCGTCACTGGCGTGGTGCAGGATATTGAAGTGCACACCCAGCCCGGCGCTGTTCACGCCGATCTTGCCGAGCATGCCGAACTCGGTGAACAGCTTGGCAGTCAGGCCGGTGCTGCCCGTAAAGCCCAGCAGCAGACCGTGGGGCACCAGGCTGTCGTGCCAGTCCCAGGTCTGCAGACTGAGCGGTGCAGCAGCGCCCGCCGGGGCATAGACGGAGGTGGAGCATTCGCCTTCCACCGGTTGCTCGGGCATCACCGCCAGAATCTCGGTGCGGGCGTTCAGCGCCGCCAGTTGCCAAAGCGGCAGGCCGACGCCCAGGGCCAGGCCTTCGACCTCCTTCGCCAGGGCCGGGCACCAGTCGGCCAGCGCTGCCAGGCTCGCTTCGCCAATGGCGCGCGCCTTGTCCAGCTCCACGCCGACGCGCGGGAAGAAGTCCAGATACAGCGCCACGGTCTGGCGGATCTGCTCGGCGAAGGTTTCGCCGATCTGCCGGCCACGCTGCAGCGGGTCGCGGATGTCGGTGGTGAAGGTGTGAAGAATCACGGCAAGGCTCCTGTTACTACATGAACGAATGAATTGAAGCAAAGCGCACTTTGTTGGATGGGTGGAGCGCAGCGATACCCATCGATCCGGCGTCGCTACAGCATGGGTATCGCTTCGCTCCACCCATCCTACGAATGAAGCAAGGCCAGGGTTTGTCGCACGCTTTTAACTATGGCCGACTATAGACTTCGCGGCCGGCGAACCAGGTCTTGAGCACACGGGTATCACGCAGCGCTTCAGGCTTGACCGTGAACACGTCGCGGTCGAGCAGGACCAGGTCCGCCTGCTTGCCCGGCTTGAGCGAACCGATGCTCTGCTCCAGGCGCAGAGTGCGCGCGGCGTTGAGGGTGTAGGCCTGGAACATGGTTTGCCGATCGATGTCTTCGGCGGCGTTGAGTACGCCCTTCGGGCCGACGCGCTGGAGGCCCTGGTAGATGGCCTTCCACGGGTCGGGCGTGGTGATCGGCCAGTCGCTGGCGCCGGAAATGGTCGCGCCGTTCTTCAGCAACGAGCGCGCCGGGTACATGTGCAGGAAGGCCATGGCACTGACGTAGGGCTTGACCAGGTCGACGCTGTTCTCGTCGGCGGCGGCCCAGTACAGCTGCATGGCGGCGATCACGTCGAGCGCCTTGAAACGCGGGAAGTCCTTGGGATTGACCATCTGCAGGTGCGTAATCGAATGCGGGATGCCGCTGTGGCGCTCCTTGCGCGCCTGTTCGATGCCGTTGAGCGATTCGCGCACCGCTCGGTCGCCGATGGCGTGGATGTGCACCAGCCAGCCACGGGCGTCGGCAGCGCTGACCAGCTCGCCGAAGTGCTTGGGATCGATCAGCAACTCGCCGTACTTCTTCGAATTGCTGTAGGGCTCGATCATCGCCGCGCTTTGCGCCGGCACCTCGGCCACGCCGTCGGCGAAGACCTTGATGCCCGGCAGCGTCAGGTTGGGAACATCGATGAATTGCTGGCGCACCTTGTCCAGTTCGTCGAGGTCGGCGGGAGTCGCCTTGGAGTCGGCCATCAGCAGCGCCGCGACGTGCGCAGTCAGTCCGTCCTCTTCCGCCAGCAGCTTGTAGGCCGGCAGCACGCCGACGGAATCGTTATGGATGTCACCACCGGGGTTCTCGTTCGCCAGGGGCTCCATCCAGGCGGTGATGCCCAGCTCGTGGTAGTAGCTCTGCGCGCCCTTCAGGGCCTTGAGCAGCTCGTCGTTGCTCGCCAGCGGCAGCAGCGCCTGCACCGGATACAGACCGGCATCCACCAGGAAGCCGTTGGGCTTGCCGTCGGCGTCGTGGCCGATGGTGGCCTGCTCTTCGCCCTTCAGCGACTTGACCTTGGCCACATCGATCCCGGCGAGGTCGAGCAGCGCCTGGTTGGCCCAGCCGGTGTGATAGTCGCCGCCGGCCAGGAGAATCGGCTGCTTTGCCCATTCGCCCTGGTTGAAGCGCTGCTGCAATTCACCGAGCTCGTCCCAGTACGCCGTCGGCACACCGCCGACATAGAGGAACGGGCCACGCCGCGCGCGGCCGTCGTCACGCCACTGGCGCAGCTTGCTCTCGAACTCGGCCAGTGGCAGGTCCTGGTTGTCCAGGTTGGCCTGGAGCATCTGCAGACCGCCCTTGACCAGGTGGGTATGGGCATCGATGAATCCGGGCATCAGCACCTGACCCTGCAGGTCGATGACCCGGGTCGACGGCTGCCGGAGCTTGAGGACCTGCGCATCGGAGCCGACGGCGAGGATACGACCGTTCTCCACCGCCACCGCCTGCTGCAGCGCCTGGCCGGGTTCGGCGGTATAGACCTTGCCGCCGTGGAAGATGAGATCGGCGGCGGCCATAGTTTCCATCGAGGAAAAAGCGCAAGCCGCCGACACCAGCGCCGGAATCAGTAGTTTCATCGCAGAGCCTTCGTTATTGTTGATCTTTGACGAAGGTTAAGCAAAAGCCCCGGCGGCTTTAACACTGACTTCCCGCACAACTTCTGTTCCTGTCAGGAATCAATCCATGGACAAGATGACCGCCCTCACCATGTTCGTCGCTACCGCCGAACACGGCGGCTTCAGCCGCGCCGCCGAACAGCTGGGCAAGACGCCTTCGGCCATTACCAAGGGCGTGGCGCAACTGGAGGCCGAGCTGGGCCAGCGCCTGTTCGAGCGCACCACGCGGCGCATGGCACTGACCGAGGCCGGGCACATCTACCTGGAAGGCGCGCGCTCGGCGCTGATGCAGCTGCAACGAGCCAGCGAGGAAGTCGAGCAGTTGCAGACCGAACTGCGCGGCAGCCTGCGCATCGTCTCGCCGCCCTCCTTCGCGCCGGCCTTCTTCAACGCCGTGTGCTGCCGCTTCCTGCGCGAGCATCCGCAGGTGCGCCTGGAGGTGGACCTGCTGGACGAGTTCGTCGACCTGGTGGAAGGCGGCTACGACATCGCCCTGCGCGACGGCCCCATCGACCTGCCCGACGTGATCGCCCAGCCACTGCTGGAAAACCGCCTGATGCTCTGCGCCAGCCCCAGGTATCTCGCGGAAAAGGGCCTGGAGGTGACATTGGAGAACTACGAGCAGCACGACTGGCTGATCTTTCGCCACCCGCTGCTGAACCGGAATTTCTGGTGGGTGCAGAAGGACGGCGAACGCCTGCGCATCCGCCAGCCGGTGCCGCGTATCGCCAGCGACAACTACGACTTCCTGCTCTCCTGCCTGCTGGACGGCCAGGGCCTGCAGTTCCTGCCGCAGTGGAGCGCACTGCCCTACCTGGAAAGCGGCGAACTGGTGGAGCAGCTGCCCGATTGCTGGCGCGACCAGAGCGCCTTCGGGCCCTGGGTGCATGTGCTCTACCTGCCGCACCGGCGCAGCACCCGCAAGGTGCGGGTGTTCATCGAGTACCTGCGCGAACATCTGCAAGGCAAGGGGCTGGTCTGACCGGCCACGACGACGCAGGCCTGCAGGGGCGCGCCATGCGCGCGATCGCAGGCGTGGCCCGCTTCAACAGACTCCCGGCGGAACCCGGCGAGCGTAGGAGCGGACTCTGTCCGCGATGTGCCACCGGCCCGTTCGAAGCCGCCGGGAAGCAATCGCGGGCAGAGTCCGCTCCTACACAGAGGCTCCCCTCCCGGACCTATTTGATGTACCAACCCCAGGGCTGGTCGCTGAGGTACTCGGTGACCTGCTTGGTCTCCAGGTAGTTGTCCAGGCCCCACACACCCAGCTCGCGGCCGATACCGCTCTGCTTGTAGCCGCCCCAGGGCGCCTGGGTGAAAGTCGGCTGCGAACAATTGACCCAGACGATGCCGGCGCGCAGGCCCCGGCTTACCCGCTGGCATCGCGCAGGGTCGGCAGACATCACCGCCGCGGCCAGGCCGAACTGACTGTCGTTGGCCAGGCGCAGCGCCTCGGCTTCGTCCTTGAATCGGCGCACGGCGAGCACCGGGCCGAAGATTTCCTCGCGCCACACAGCGCTCTCCAGCGGCGCGTCGATGAACACCGTCGGCTCGACGAACCAGCCCTTGTCCCGATGCGCCGGGCGCTTGCCGCCGGTCACCAGTTTCGCGCCATCGCGCACGCCGGCCTCGATGGCCTGCAGCACCTTGGCGTGTTGCCCGGCACTCACCAGCGGGCCGAGCAGCACGCCCGGCTCCAGGCCATTGCCGATCGTGATACGGCGGGCCTCTTCCACCAGGCGCTCGATCAGCCGGTCATGCAGGCCGTCCTGCACCAGCAGGCGCGAGGTGGCACTGCACACCTGGCCCTGGTTCCAGAAGATGCCGAACAGGATCCACTCCACGGCCGCTTCGACATCCGCATCATCGAAGACGATGAACGCCGACTTGCCGCCCAGCTCCAGGCTGACGTTCTTGATGTCCTGGGCCGCCGCCTGCATGATTGCGCGCCCGGTGGGCACGCTGCCGGTGAAGGCCAGCTTGTCCACGCCCGGGTGCGCCGACAGCGGCGAGCCGGCATCGCGGCCCAGGCCGGTGAGCACGTTGAGCACGCCCTTGGGCAGGCCCACGGCATCGGCCGCGGCGGCCAATTCCAGGGAGGTCAGCGGCGTCAGTTCCGAAGGCTTGAGCACGGCGGTGCAGCCAGCGGCGAGAGCCGGCGCGACCTTCCACGAAGCCATCAACAGCGGGTAGTTCCACGGGATGATCTGCCCGGCCACGCCGACCGGCTCGCGCAGCACGCGGCAGGCGAAACGCTCGTCGGGCAGCGCGACCACTTCACCGTCGTCATTCAGCCCTTCGGCCAGCTCGGCGTAGTAGTCGAAGCAGCCGATGGCGTCGTCGATGTCCCACTGCGCCTCGGGCAGCGGCTTGCCGTTGTCCTGCACTTCCAGGCGGGCCAGGTCTTCGCGGCGGCCACGCAGGTTATCGGCGATGGCGCGCAGGTAGCCGGCGCGTTCCTTCCCGGTACTGCGGCCCCACTCGCCCTCATCGAAGGCCCGGCGCGCGGACTGCACGGCGCGGTCCACATCCTCGCCGGTGGCGGCGGCGACTTCGGTCAGCACGGCTTCGCTGGAGGGTTCGTACACCTCGAAGCGGCCGCCTTGTGCGGGTGCCTGCCACTGGCCGTCGATATAGAGCTGGTCGCGCATGGGAAGGTCTCCTGAGCGGGTTGGAATACTTGTCGGCCGAGCATAGGGAAATGCGCATCAGGTTGATAACGCGGGCGCCCTGCATGCGGGCACGCGCGGAGGGACCACGCCGGGCACGTGGCAACCCGTAGGATGGGGGGAGCCTGCGATACCCATCGCCAGTGTAATCAGCGATTGATGGGTATCGCTGCGCTCCACGCCATCCTACAAAAGCGATTCGCTCACGCAGTCGCCTTCTGCTCCAGATACGCCTTGGGCGACAGCCCCGTCTCCTCGCGGAAGCAACGGTAGAAGGTCGACAAAGAGCGGAACCCCGCCGCCCGCGCCAGTTCGTCGATACGCGTGACGCTGGTGGCGTCGCCCAACTGGCTGAGCAGATGGCGCAGGCGCAGCTGGTTCAGGTACTGGTAGAAACTCAGGCCCAGCACCTGGTTGAGGAAGTAGGAAATCTGGTTGCGCGTATAACCGGTGGCCGCGGCGACCTGGGGCATGTCCAGGTCCGGATTGAGAAACGGCCGGCTCTGCTGGAAATACTGCTGGATGTCGCCACCCAGCTGGCTCAGCTGCCGCGCTGAAAGCCCCAGGCGGCTGTCGGCCATGCGCGGCTGCGGCTCGCTGGCGGGTTTCTGCGGCTGGCCGACCAGCGCGGCGTGCTCGTTGACCCGGATGATCCGGCCATCGCGCACGGTATAGGCCTCGGTGGTGCGAAAGGACACCAGCCCTTGCGTGCCGCGCAAGGTCACCTGGTATTGCAGGAAAGCCGTGTCGCCGTCCACCCGCAAGCGGTCGGTATAGACCTGAGACTCATCCCCTGCCGCCGGCATGCTGGTCTGCAGGTAGTCGCGCAGTTCGCTCGGCGCGATCCGACGCCCCTGGAAGAAATCGTTGTACTCCACCTGCGGGTCGAACAGCGCCATCAGCGCCTCGATGTCACGGCGGCGCCAGGCCTGGTGATAGCGCAGCACCACGGCATGGGTAGCGGCGCTCGCCGGGTCGGACTGGTAGGTCGCGCCTTCCAGCGTGGCGCTCCAGCCCAGTTCTTCGCTCATGGATTTCCCCTGCCGGTCTTGGCCGGCTATTCCTGCTCCGGGCGTGCCCGCAAAGAGAGGCAAGCCGTATGCCTGGGCACCCCGGAGCGATTACAAAACTCGGACGCGGCCCGAAGACCGCTATTTCTTCCGACATTCTGCCGGAGTTTTCCGATGACATCCGCCCTTCTTGCGCACGCCATTCCCAGACCCTTCTGGCTCGACACACTCGAACCCGTTCCCGCTACACCGGCGCTGGAAGCGGATCGCCGTTTCGACCTGGTGGTGGTCGGCGGTGGCTTTACCGGTCTCTGGACTGCCCTGCACGCCCGCCAGCGCTGGCCCGGCGCGAGCATCGCGGTGGTCGAGGCGCGTCGCTGCGGTGGCGAGGCCAGCGGACGCAACGGCGGCTTCTGTGCACCGAGTATTTCTCACGGCGTAGGCAATGCCCTGCGCCGCTGGCCGGAAGAAGCCGAAACCCTCGTACGTTTGGGCCGTCAGAACCTGGACGAGTTCGAGGCGGACCTGCAGCGCTTCGGCATGAAGGTTGAGTTCGAACGGCGCGGCAAGCTCAGCGTCGCCGCCCAGCCCTGGCAGGTCGAAGGCTTGCGTGGCATGCAGCGCAACTACCAGCGCTTCGGCATCGACTGCGAGTGGCTCGAAGGTGCGGAACTGGCACAGAAACTCGATTCGCCGCTGTACCAGGCCGGCGTGTTCGAGCCCAACTACGCGCTGCTCAACCCGGCGAAGATGTCCGCCGAGCTGCGCCGGGTCTGCCTGGAACAGGGCATCGAGCTGTTCGAGAACACTCCGGTACACGAGCTGCATCAGCGCGGAGACCGCCTGCTGCTGCGCTGCGACCGTGGAGAGCTGGAGGCCGGGCAGATCGCCCTGGCGACCAACATCGCGCCGCCGCTGCTTGGCCACCTGAATTCCAGCGTGATCCCGGTGTACGACTACTCGCTGGTCACCCAACCGCTTTCCGACGACCAGCTGCGCGCCATCGGCTGGGTCGACCGCTACGGCATCGCCGATGCCGGCAACCAGTTCCACTACCTGCGCAAGACCGCCGACAACCGCATTCTCTGGGCCGGCTTCGACGCCATCTACCATTTCGGCAGTCGCCGCGACGAATCCCTGACCCAGCGCCCGGAAAGCTTCCAGCGCCTGGCCGGGCAGTTCCGCGAGGCCTTCCCGCAGCTCGGCCCGGTGGAGTTCAGCCATGCCTGGGGCGGCATCATCGATACCTCGGCGCGCACCACGCTGTTCACCGGTTGCGTGCTCGGCGGGCGCGTCGCCTACGCGCTGGGCTTCACCGGCCAGGGCGTCTCCGCCAGCCGTTTCGCCGCCTTGAACATGCTCGATCAACTGGGTGGCGAGCGCACCGAGCGCACCGAACTGCGCATGACCTCGCAGAAGCCCTTCCCCTTCCCGCCCGAGCCGCTGCGCTACCTCGGCGTGCGCCTGGCGCAGCATTCGCTGGCCAAGGAAGACCGCACCGGCCGCCGCGACCTGCTGCTCAAGACCCTCGATGCCTTCGGCGTCGGTTTCGATTCCTGATGGAGAACACCATGTCCACCCTGCCCCGCCACGTCATCGACTTCGCCAACCCCGCCCTAACCCCACAGGAGCGCGAGATCAACGACCCGGCCATCGTCGATGCGCCGTACCGGAGCCGCAGCTGGCGGCACTTCAGTGCGCCGGAAAAGAACGCCATCGCCGGCATCTGGGAAGCCGGCGCGCACCTGGAACGCTGCGAGTGCGACTACGACGAGCTATGCCACATCCTCGAGGGCACCGTACGCCTGACCGATGCCGACGGCGTGGCGAAGACCTTCGGCCCGGGGGATTCCTTCGTGGTCGCGGCGGGCTTCAAGGGCACCTGGGAAAACCTCACGCCGGTGCGCAAGGTGTATTTCATTCTCGGTTGAACCCTGCTCCGCGATGGATTAACAGCCTTCGTAGGAGCGCCGTCCGCGATTGGCTTCGCCCAACGCCCAGACGAATCGGCGTGGCGGTGGATCGATCGCGGACAGAGTCCGTTCCTACGCAACAGCTGACTCTTGCGCAGCGTGCGCGGCCAGCGATGTTCCGGACCGCCAGCCAGCCGTACGTCCCCCCAAGCTCCACAACCGTTTGAAAGGACTATAACTAGCGAAACGAAACGGCAGGTCAGCAGGTTCAACCCGGCCAAGACCGCCCATGATGGCTCTTTCCCTTTACCCGGATCAGGTTTCCCCGGCCTGATCGGCGCCCGCGGCGCGGAGCGGTTTGATGAGTTCCAGAACCTGGCGATGGGCTCGCAGGAGCCTTCCTGGCTGCATCGGGCTGGCCTTGCTGGTCGCTCCGCTTTACGCCAGCGCCCTGTACAGGTGCCAGGCCCGCGACGGGACCGTCAGCCACACCAGCCACGCTGTTGTCGGCGCCCACTGCACGCTTCAGAACGGCAAGACTGGCCAGACCAGCAAGGCGAGTGCGACTGCTGGCGCCAGGTCAAAGGCCGCGCCCGCGTCCGCACGCGGGGACGATCCGGGCTCAGGACGGGTTCGGGTGTACACCTTCGTCCACAAGGGCGTTCGCCAGTATGTGAGCCGCCGCCCGGTCGGGATCGCCGCGCGGGTCGATGTGATCGATGTGTATTACATCAAGGGCTGCTACCTGTGCATGGCGCCGAAGGATTTCAACGTCGCCACGCTGCGCCTCGACACCCGTTCCTATCGCCGGGAAATCGAGGCCGCTTCACTGCGCTACGGCGTCGACAGGGCGCTGGTCCGCGCGGTGATCCATGCCGAATCGGCGTTCCAGCCCAGAGCCATTTCCATTGCCGGTGCCCAGGGGCTGATGCAGTTGATGCCCGACACCGCCGAGCGCTTCAACGTCAGCGATCCGTTCGATGCGCGGCAGAACATCCGCGGCGGCGTGCGCTATCTGGCCTGGCTGCTCAAGCGCTTCAAGGGCAACCAGCGGCTGGCGCTGGCCAGCTACAACGCCGGGGAAATGACCGTCGACAAGTACAACGGCATCCCTCCCTACGCCGAGACGCAAACCTACGTCGCCCGCGTGCAGTCCCTGACCGAGCGCTATCGCAATCATCCGTAGGGCGCCCCTTCGAATGGTTGATCCGTCCCACTTTGCCAAAAGCTGGTGCGGCCTTCTGAGCGGGCGTAGGAGCGGACTCCGTCCGCGATGGGCTTGCCCGCGCCGTGGTCGGCCGGAGCGGTGGTGAATCGATCGCGGACGAAGTCCGCTCCTGCGCCAAGCCAAGCCAAGCCCTACGCCCTACCACTCAGCCGAACTTCCACCCCGCCGTCGCCAGCCGCGCGTCCAGCGCGGCGAGGTCGGCTTCGACCCGCGCAGCCGGCTCCGGCATGTACGCCAGCGGATCGGGCAGCGTGGACGACTCACCGAGGAAGCCTTCCGTCGCCGCATGCAGGCAGTACGCGCTGTAGGCCGGGTTATAGCCGCCCTCCTGCACCACCAGCAGTCTTCCCTGGCAGAGCTCGTCGGCCAGCGCGCGAGCGCGGCGGGCCAGGCGGTTGAAGCCCTGCATGGTCACCAGCTGGCGGCCGTTGGGGTCGAACTGCGAGGCATCCAGGCCGTTGGCGATGATCAGCAGGTCCGGCTTGAAGGCGCGCAGCGCCGGCTCGACGAAGCGGTTGAAGACCCTCTCGTAGAGCTGATCGCCCGAGCCCATGGGCAGCGGCAGGTTGAGGTTGCTGCCCAGCCCCGCGCCATAGCCGCGCTCGTCCACCGCGCCGGTCTGCGGGTGGCTCGGGCCCCAGGCGCCGTGGTCCATGTGCAGGGACACGGTGAACACCGACGGATCGTCGTAGAACCCTTCCTGGGTGCCGTTGCCGTGGTGCACGTCCCAGTCGACGATGGCGACGCGTTCGAGACCGGCCGCCTGGGCGGCGCGCGCGGCAATCCCGGCATGGTTGAAGAAGCAGTAGCCGTCGGCCATGGCCGGCGCCGCATGGTGGCCCGGCGGACGCACCAGGGCCATGGCCGGATTGCCGCTGGCCAGCACGCTCTCCAGCGCCGCCAGGCTGGTGCCGGCGGCGGCCAACAATCCGGCAAGACTGCCGGCGGCCATCAGGGTGGTGCTGCTGAAGCGCTTGCCCTGGGCATCCGCCTCGAAGATGCCGCGCAGGTAATCGGCATCGTGGAAGCCCAGCAACTCCTCTTCGCTGGCATGGCGGCCTTCATGCCAGCGCAGCGAACCGGCCACCGGCCCGCGCTGGAGGATCGCGCGCATGTTCAGCAGCCGCGGATTGCTCTCCGGGTGCTGCAGCTGTTCGGCCAGCAGGTCGCTGGGCGGCGCCTCGAACACGCCGGCAGCAGTGTCGTGGCGCAGCACGTCGTCGTGCCAGAAAACATCCATCGTGTGACTCATCGGAAGCCCTCGGTCTACTTCACTGCGCCTGTGGCGCAGGCACGCTTCAAGTACATCCATACGGGTTTGCATTTAGCCGGAGAACTAGGCGGGCGGCCGAAGACAGTCCTTCTAGCACGGCGAGGCCGCCCAACGACGCTATACGGCTGAAGGCGAGCCCGTATCAGTCGATGATCGTCAGCTCCGGCGGAAGCTCGGACAGACTCGCCGAGCCCTTCTCGCCGCACAGCACGGTGTCGCCGAGCTTGATACCGAAGCCTTCGTTGTACAAGGACAGGTTCGGCTCGATGGAGAACGACATGTTCGGCTGGAACACGTGGTCATCGGCCTCGTCCACCATCATCGCTTCCAGCCAGGTCGGCGGGTACGCCAGGCCCAGGCTGTAGCCGATGCGGTGCACGCGGGTGCGCGAGAGGTCGATGCGGTCGAGGATCTGGTTGCACACGCGGTTGGCCTCGCCCACCGGGGTGCCCGGCTTGGCGATCTCGATGGCAGCGTTGAAGGCTTCGGTGAGCAGGGTCGCCACTTCCTTCACCCGCGGGCTGGGTTTGCCGATCACCGCGGTGCGCATGAGGATGGCGTGGTAGCGGTTGCACACGCCGGCATGTTCGAGGATCACCACATCGCCGTGGCTGATGGTCTGGCGGTGCGGCATGGCGTGGGTCATGGTGCTGCGGCGGCCGGTGGCGCACATCGGGCTGATCGCCGAGTACTCGCTGCCGGCGCGGCCCAAAGCGTTGGCGACGATGCCGGCCACCTCCACCTCGGAGATGCCCGGACGCAGCGCCTCGAAGGCGGCCAGCATGCCCTGGTCGGCCATGCGCGCGGCGCTGCGCTGGTATTCGATTTCCTCGGCGGTCTTGATCAGGCGGTTCTCCGCGACCAGCGGGCCGGCGTCCTCGAAACGGGCCTCGGGCATGTAGCCCAGCAGTGCGTTGTACTGCGCCGGGGAGAAGGTCGAGGCGGTCATTTCCAGGCCGATGCGCGCCTGGCTCAGGCCAGCCTGGGCGAGCACATCGGCGACGATCTTCAGCGGGTCCTGCTTGGCGATGTCATAGAAGATCGCTTCGTTGATGCACGACAGCTCCCAGGTGCAGGGCTCCTCGCTGGTGCGGGTGAGGAACACCGGTTCGGCCAGCTTGGGCGAGATGATCAGCGCCTGGTACCAGAGGAAGCCCAGGCTGTCGAAGCCGGTCAGGTAGTTGATGTTGTCCGGGTAGTTGACCACCAGGGCATCCAGGCCACGGTCGGCCATGCGGCGTTTGACGGCTTCGACGCGTTGACGGTAGGTGCGCGCGGGGAAAGCAGTAAGCATGGGGATTCCCTCCTCAGGGACAAGGTGCAAGCGATACAGGCGTTTTTGTTTGAGGCCGCCATCCAGCGGCCATATGCGGGGTAAAACAGTCAGCTGGGTGGCTGGTGCCGCGCCAGGTACAGGCGCACCAGCATCACCACCAGGGTGAGGACGATCATCAGGGTGGACACGGCGGCAATCGCCGGATCGAGGTTGTAGCGCAGGCCGTCCCAGATGCGCTTGGGCAGCGTCACCACGTTCAGGCCGCTGGTGAACAGGGTCACCACCACTTCTTCCCAGGACATCACGAAGCCCATGAAGAAGCCGCCGGCCACGCCGCCGCGCACGTTGGGCAGCAGCACGTTCCACAGCGTCGGCCAGAGCCCGGCGCCAAGGGAGCGCGAGGCCTTGTACAGGCTCTGGTCGAGCCGCGCGTAGGCCACCAGCAGGGCGATGACCGAGTACGGCAGCGCCATCAGCAGATGGCCGAAGCCCACGCCCAGCAGGCTGTCGAGTACGCCCAGGCGCGCATCGAGGTAGTAGATCGACATGGCCGAGACCACCTGCGGCACGATCATCGGCAACAGCACGATGGCGGTCAGCAGGGTGCGGTGTCGGCGCTGCAGCCAGATGCCGGTCGCGAACAGGAAGGCCAGCGCCGTGGACAGCGCACCGACCACCAGCGCCAGGCCGAGGCTCTGCAGGATCGACACCAGCCAGGCGCCGTCGAACAGCGTCGCGTAGTGGCGCAGCGACCAGTCGCCGTCCGGGAAGGCCAGGTAGCGCTGGTTGCCGAACGACAGCGGGACGATCACCAGGATCGGCAGCAACAGGAACAGTGCCGACAGCGACAGCGCGAACCAGGACAGCCAGCGGCCGACCGGCGGGCGTGGCAGTTGCGGCTTTTTCACCGGCATGGCGGCGAGATAGGTTCCCTGCGGAGTCACAGCTCAGTCCTCCCGAGCAGCCGGCGGTAGCCGATGAGTTGTCCGAACAGCAGCGCGCAACCGACCACCAGCAGCATCAGCACGATGCTCAGCGCCGCGCCCAGGCCCCAGTTGGACAGCTGGAACATCTGCACATAGATGTACTCCGCAAGCATCGCCGCCTTGCCGCCACCCAGCAGCGCCGGCGTGACGAAGCAACCGAGGCTGAAGACGAAGACGATGGCCGACGCAGCAACCACACCTGGCAGGGTCAGCGGGATGAAGATGTCCTTGAGCGTCTGCCAGTGGCTGGCGCCCAGGCTGCTGGAGGCGCGCAGCAGGCTGTCGTCCACCTGTTTGAGCGAGGACAGCAGCGGCAGTACCGCATACGGCACCATGAAGTGCACCATGCCGATCAGCGCGCCCAATTCGTTGCGCACCAGCGGTGGCGGCGCATCGAACCAGCCGGTGGCCATCAGCCCCTGGCTGACCAGCCCACCATTGCGCAACAGCACCAGCCAGGCGAAGGCGCGGATCAGCATCGACAGCCAGAACGGCAGCAGCACGAACAGCTCGATCAGCTGCCGGCCGCGTGGCGTCGCGAAACGCCAGCGGTAGGCGATCAGGTAGGCGATGCCGACGCTGATCGCGGTGGTCAGCAGACAGATGCGCAGGGTGCGCCAGATCACCGCCTGCAGGTTGGCGTTGTCGGCGATGGCCGCGTAGTTCTGCGTGCCCCACTCCGGCAGGCTGAAGCTCCAGCCCAGCACGCCGAGGGTCGGCAGCAGATAGCCGACCACCACGAGCAAGGGCAGCGGCAGGATCAGCAGGCCGTAGACCGGCAGCACGCCCGGTGCGAAACGTCGCATCTCAGCCACCGATCAGCGCGAGGTAGCGCTCCAGGGTTTCGCCGTAGTGCTCGGCGTGCCACTTGTTGTTCAGCGATACCTGCTTCTTCAGGTTGTCCGGCGCAGTGGGGTTGATCGCCTGCAGCTGGGCACTGAGCAGGTCATTGGCCTTGAGGTTCACCGGGCCCATGTTGTAGACCTCCATGAGCTTGGCCTGCACCTCCGGTCGCAGCGCATAGGCGATGAAGTCCATGGCCGCCTTGGCGCCGGCCGGGTTGCCCTTGGGCACCATCCACACCGAGGGCGAGACGATACCGCCATCGAAGCTCCAGTCGATCTTGCCGGCGGTGTCGTTCTTCACCAGCTCCGCGCGGGTGTGCCACATCTGCGCCATGCTCACTTCGCCATCGCGGATCAGCTGCTGCGACTCGGCGCCGGTGGACCAGTGGGTGGCGATGTGCGGCAGCAGCTCCTCGATCTTGCGCAGGGCGCGGTCCACATCCAGCGGGTAAAGCTGCTCCGGCGGTACGCCGTCGGCCAGCAGCGCGCACTCCAGGTTGGCGCTCATCCACTTGTAGAGGGTGCGCTTGCCCGGGTACTTCTTCACGTCCCAGAAGTCGGCCCAGGACTTGGGCGGGTTCTTGCCGAACTGCTCGTGGTCGTAGCCGATCACGTAGCTGTAGGTGTAGTTGGCGAGGCCGAAGTCATGCACGTCGCCGTAGCCGATCAGCGACTTGTCGACGATGCCGTAGTCGATGGGCGCGAGGAACTTGTCTTTGCCCAGGCGGTAGGACGAATACATCTCGCCGTCGCACACGTCCCAGCGCACCGCGCCGCTGCTCACCTGGGTCTTCAGCGCACCTTCGGTGGGGCCGCTGCCGTCCACTTTCAGCGTGAGACCGGACGCCTGGTCGAAGCCGCCGAAGCTCTTCTCGAAGGCCGGCACCGCGTCACCGCCCCAGTTGGCCAGCACAAGGTTGCCGCCCGCAGCGAAAGCACGGCTGCCGGCACCGAAAGGCAAGGCGCTGGCAGCAGCAAGCAGCAGCAGGCTGCGGTTGAAATCGCGGCGGCTGATGCCGGCGCGCTCGCCCTTCTGGGTGGCGATTTCGATGGCGTCTTCGATGAAGCCTTGGCGTTCTTTCATTGTGATTGCTCCCCGATCGTTGTTTTCGTTATGTGGTTGTCAGGCGGACAACAGGTGGCAGTGCTGCGGCGACCAGCTGCACCAGTAGCGCTGGCCGCTGCGCAGATCGGCCAGCAGCGGGTGCGACACCGGCAGGCGCAGGTCGAGGCGTTCGCCCTGCTCCAGGGTCAGTTCGAGATTGACGTGGGCGCCCTGGTAGGTGGCGCTGCCTGCGGTGGCACAGAGACCGTTGTCGCGGCCGGCATCCTGCAGCGGGCGCAGGTCGATGTGTTCCGGGCGCACCGCCAGCCAACTCCTGCCGCCCAGGCTCGCCTGGGCCGAATGGCCCACGCGCAGGTGCTGGCCACGGAAATCGCAGAGCGTGGCTTCGGCTTCGCGACCGACCACGCCGACCTCCAGCAGGTTGGTGTCGCCGAGGAAGTTGGCGACGAAACGGCTGGCCGGTCGCTCGTAGACCTCGCGCGGGGTGCCAAGCTGCTCCAGGCGGCCCTTGTTGAACACGGCGATGCGATCGGACAGCGCCAGCGCTTCTTCCTGGTCGTGAGTGACGAAGACGAATGTGGTGCCGAAGTCCTTGTGCATGCGCGCCAGCTCGCCCTGCATTTCCTGGCGCAGGCGGCGGTCGAGGGCAGACAGCGGTTCGTCGAGGAGCAGCAGCCTGGGCTTGAATATCAGCGCGCGGGCCAGCGCCACGCGTTGCTGCTGGCCGCCGGAGAGCTGGGCGATGCCGCGATTGCCCATGCCGCCCAGGCCGACGCGTTCCAGCACGTCCGCCACCCGGCGCTCGATCTCGGCGCTCGGCACCTTGCGGATACGCAGCGGGTAGGCGACGTTCTGCGCCACGCTCATGTGCGGGAACAGAGCATAGCCCTGGAACACCACGCCGAAGTCACGCGCATCTGGCGCCAGGTGGGTGATGTCGCGGCCGTCCATCTCGATGCGCCCTTCGCTGGGTTCGACGAAGCCGGCGAGCATCATCAGCGTGGTGCTCTTGCCCGAGCCCGAAGGGCCGAGCAGCGTGAGGAATTCGCCCTGGCGGATGCTCAGGCTGAGGTCGCTCAGGACCTGCAGGTTGCCGTAGCGCTTGCCCAGGCCGAGCAAGTCGACGAAATGCTGCATGGCGGATCTCCAGCCGTTTTTTCTTGTTGATCGGTGTTGGCTTGGCGTCATCTTCTGTGCAAATTTAACTAACGACAATTCAATAGATTTCCGCCTGAATCGTTAGTCAAATTCACGAAATAAGGTCCTTCATGCGTCAGAACAGTGCGTTTCGCCTGCCCTCGCTCATTGCCCTGCGCGCTTTCGAGGCGCTGGTCCGCCAGGGCAGCATCAGCCGCGCGGCACTGGAGCTGCACGTCACCCATGGGGCGGTCAGTCACCAGGTGAAGAAGCTGGAAGAAGAGCTGGGCATGGCGCTGGTGGAGCGCCAGGGCAAGGGCGTGAAACTGACCGCCGCCGGGCGCCAGCTGAGCCAGCAGATCAGCAGCGCCTTCGACCAGCTGCGCGACATCCGCCGCGCCCTGCCCACCGAGGAACCCGCCGGCGAGCTGCGCATCGCCTGCGCCCCGGCGTTGCTGGCGCGGGTGTCATCGCTGCTGGAGAAATTCCTGCGCAACTACCAGGAGGTGGCCCTGCACCTGCTGCCGATGAGCAGCGACCTGGGCCAGGTGGACATGGTGATTTCCTTCGGCGAGACGCACATCGAAGGCCAGCGCTTCGCCGCGCTGGGCGACATCCGCTACTTCCCGGTGTGCAGCCCGCGCCTGCTCAACACCCAGGAACACCTGCGCAAGCCGCGCGACCTGGCGCGCCAGGTGCTGCTGCACGAGGATGACGGTTTCGACTGGAGCCGCTACTTCCTCGCCGCCGGGGTGCCCGGTTTGCAGGCGCGGCAGAACGTCTTCCTGCCCGACGCCTACCTGACCATCCGCGCCGCGCTGGCCGGCGGCGGCGTAACCATCAGCGACCATATCCTCGCTGGCGAGGAGCTGGCCGAAGGCCGCCTGGTGCGCCTTTTCGACATCGACTTCCCGGCACCCCACCCCTACTTCCTGATCATCCCGCCCCACGGCAACCAGGCCCTGGCACGGGAGTTCGCCGATTGGCTGCTGCATGAGCTGGAGGCGATTCCGGCGTTTGATTGAAACGGGATAGTCCTCTGCGCCCTGCACCCGATCGCGGACGGAGTCCGCGCCTACCCCCCATGCGGGGCCTGGGGGGGTGCCCGGGGGGCCGGGGCCCCCCCCCCGCCGCGGGGGCGCCCCCCCCGCCCCCCCCCCCCCCCCCCCCCCCTCGACTCACCGGCGGCTCAGAGCCTCCGCCCACCCAACAGGAAATGCGACAACGCCGGAATCAGTATCAACGCCCCGAGCATGTTCCAGAGGAACATGAAGGTCAGCAGGATCCCCATGTCCGCCTGGAACTTGATCGGCGACCAGGCCCAGGTAATCACGCCCGCCGCCAGGGTCACGCCGACCAGCGCCACCACCTTGCCGGTGAAGGCCACCGCCTGCTGGTAGGCCACCGACAGCGGCAACCCGGCCCGCTGCAGTTGCAGCTGCACGCTGAGCAGATACAACGCGTAATCCACCCCGATCCCCACGCCCAGCGCGATCACCGGCAAGGTGGCGACCTTCACGCCGATGCCCATCACCACCATCAGCGCCTCGCAGAGGATCGAGGTGAGCACCAGCGGTAGCAGCGCCACCAGGGTCGCGCGCCAGCTGCGGAAGGTGATCAGGCAGAAGATGCCCACCGCCGCATAGACGTAGAACAGCATGCGATGGTTGGCCTCGCGCACCACGCGGTTGGTCGCTGCCTCGATGCCGGCGCTGCCGGCGGCCAGGAGGAACTGGCGGTCAGGCGTGCTGTTGGCGCGGGCGAAGTTCTCGGCGATGCCGGCCACCTCGTCCAGGGTCTGGGCCTTGTGGTCCTTGAGGAAGGCGATCACCGGCATCAGCGAGCACTCGGTGTTGAACAGCTCCGGGGTGTTCACCGAGGCCTGCTGGGCGGCGTAGTTGAGCACATCCTGGTTGCGTTGCAGACTGGCGAACTTGGGGTTGCCCTCGTAGGTACCGGCGGTGATCTGCCGTACCGCGTTAACCAGCGAGGTGGTCGCCTGCACGCCCTCGTGCTGTTGCAGCGCCCAGCCCAGCCGGTCGGCGAGGACCAGCGTACGGTAGTTCAGGCAGCCTTCCGGCGCGGTCTTCACCATCACCGCGAAGAGGTCGCTGGATAGCGCGTAATGGCTGGTGATGTAGGCGTTGTCGCGGTTGTAGCGCGAGTCGGCGCGCAGCTCCGGGGCGCCGGCGTCGAGGTCGCCGATCTGCAGATGCTGACTGACCAGCAGGCCGCCCACGCCCAGCAGCGCTGCCACGGCCAGCGCGATGGTCGCCCAGCGACGCTCGGTAAAATGGTCCAGCAGTGCCCACAGCTTGCCGATGCCCTGCTGGCGGTCCACCTGGCGCTCCTCGCGCAGGGCACGCTCGGCGGCACGCTGGCTGACGCCGACATAGGACAGCGCCACCGGCATCATCAGCAGCGAGGTGAAGATCAGCACCGCCACGCCGATGCTGGCGGCAATCGCCAGGTCCTGGATCACCGGGATGTCGATCAGCATCAGCACGGCGAAACCCACCGCGTCGGAAAGCAGCGCAGTGACGCCGGCCAGGAACAGGCGGCGGAAGGTGTTGCGCGCCGCCACCTGCTTGTGGGTGCCGCGGCCGATGTCCTGCATGATGCCGTTCATCTTCTGGGTGGCGTGGGACACGCCGATGGCGAAGATCAGGAACGGCACCAGGATCGAATACGGGTCCAGCGCATAGCCCAGCCAGGCCACCAGGCCGAGCTGCCAGACCACCGCCAGCAGCGAGCAGCCGATCACCAGCAGGCTGCTGCGCAGGCAACGGGTGTAGAAGAGGATGATGACGAAGGCGGTGATCACCGCCAGCCCGAAGAACAGCATGACCCGCACCAGGCCGTCGATCAGGTCGCCCACCAGCTTGGCGAAGCCGATCACGTGCAGGCGCACCGGGCCCTTGCCCTCCTCGCCGGCGGCGAAGGCGCGGGCGTCGCCCAGGTATTCGTACTTCAGGCGCAGGTCGTCGAGGGCGCGGGAGAATTCGCGGTAGTCGATGCCCTTGCCGGTGGCCGAGTCGCGGTCGAGCAGCGGCACCACCAGCATGCTGGAGCGGAAGTCGTTGCCCACCAGGCTGCCGACAATGCCGGCGCGGGCGATGTTCTCGCGCAATTGCCCGATGGCCTCGGGCTTGCCGTCATAGCCGTCGGGCATCACCGGGCCGCCCTGGAAGCCCTCCTCGGTGACTTCCGTCCAGCGCACCGCCGGCGACCACAGCGACTTCATCCAGGCGCGGTCGACGCCGTGGCTGAGGAACAACTGGTCGCTGATCTGCCGCAGGCTGTCGATGTAGGCCGGGTCGAAGATGTCGCCGCCGGGGTTCTCCACCACCACCCGCACCGAGTTGCCCAGGCCGCGCAGGGCGGCGCGGTTGTCCAGGTAGTTGCGGATGTAGGGATCGCCGTGGGGGATCATCTTCTCGAAGGCCGGGCGCATCTCCAGGCGGGTCACGGCCATGTAGCCCAGCACCAGGGTGACCAGCGCGATCAGGGCGATGAACAGCGCGCGGTGGTTGAACACCAGGCGCTCCAGCAGGTTGCCGCTGTGGGTGTCGAAGTCCCGCAGTTCGCGGACTACAGGCATCTCACCTTGCTTCAGGTCGACCATGAGGCTGTCTCTCTATCTCTTGTTCTTATGGTTCTTGTACGGGTGGAGCACCGGTGCGCTCAGCGCACCGGCATCGCGTTCTCGCGTACGCCACGGGCACCGACCAGCAACAGGCGGCCGGGACCGGCCAAGGCGCCGCTGACGGGCAGGCGCTCGGCCAGGTCCAGGGCCTTGAAGCTGCCACCGCTGTCGTCGCTGACCAGACCCTGGCCGGCCTGGCTGAACAGGTACAGCCGGCCGTTGGCGTCGAAGCTGGCGGCAGTCAGGCTGACCGGCAGGCCGGTATCGACGGCGCTCCAGCTATCGCCGCCATCGAGGCTGCGGATGGCGTGGCCGCGCAGGCCGTAGGCGAACACCAGGCCGGGCCGCGCGACCACGCCGAAGAAACTGCCGGCGTAGGGCGACGGCAGGGCGACGAAGCGCTGCTGGCTCTCCTGTCCACTCACTGTTCGAGGAGCCAGACGCAAAAGCAGGCCCTGCTCGCCAACGATGAACAGGTCATCGCCGCTCGCCGTCATGGCGGTCAGGTGCAGCGCCTGGGGATTGTCGATGCGGTGGTTCCAGGGTTCCCAGCTCTGCCCGCCGTCGGTGGTGTGCAGGATCAGGTTGAAGGCACCGACCACGAAGCCTTCCTTCGCGTCGCGGAACCACAGGTCGAGGAACGGTTTGTCAGCGCCCTCCTCCTTCAGCCGCTGTGCCTGCGCCAGCCAGGTGGCGTTGTCCGGCTGCGGGTGGGCGTTGTAGTAATCGATCATCAACTGGCCGACCTGCCGGCCGTCGAGCTGGCGCTCCCAGTGCTTGCCGCCGTCGGCGCTGTGCAGCACCACGCCGTCGTGGCCCACCGCCCAGCCGTCCTGCGGCGTGGGGAAGCGCACGGCGGTCAGGTCGGAGCTCACCGGCACCTCGGCCTGGCGCCAACTGCTGCCGCCGTCATCGGAATACAGGATGTGGCCACGCGCGCCCGCACTGACCAGCCGGTTGCCGGCGCGGCTGATGGCCAGCAGCGGGACACGACTGGGGACATGGCTGTAGGCGGCAGGCAGGTCGAGCACATCGACGAAGCCACCCGCGTCGTCACCGGCGTGGGCGCCACCGGCCAGCAGCAAGGCGCCCAGGAGCAGCAGGCGCTTGAAGGGAATCTGCATGGAGCTTTCCTCGGGTAGAGCAGCGGCGGCCCCGGCCGGGGCCGCCCCCCCGGGGCAGCGCAAGGCCCGCACCCCCCAC
>NZ_JAKSXG010000005.1:0-5767 GCF_022380625.1 Pseudomonas sp. DP-17 | reverse complement strand
TCGCGGGTGGGGGCTGGCGGGGGGCGGCGGCGGGCCCCCCCCGCCCCCCCCCCCCGCCCGTGGTCAGCGAATGCCGCTACCGGCCAGCGCCTCGGGGGACCACTGGGTCTTGGCCAGCGGGTCGATGTAGCTGATGCCGCCGTACGGGCCGACGACGCCGTTGATGTTGTACGAGCCGGCGGTGAGGTCGTAGATCATGAACGGCGTGGCGTCCGGGATGCGCTTGTCGTAGCTCTGGCTGAGGAAGGCGAAGGAGCCGCGGTAGAGCTGGCCACGGGCGTCGTACTGGTCGGAGGCCAGGGCCACCCAGCTGTCTTCGTCGAGGTAGAAGCGGCGCTTGGCGTAGATGTGCCGCGCACCGGACTTCAGGGTGCCCTCGACGACCCACACGCGGTGTTTTTCCCAGCGCACGTAGTCGGGCGAGAGGTGGTTGGGCGTGACCACCGGCTTGATGTCGCTGGCGTAGGTCAGGCGGTAGGTGTTGTAGGGCACGACCATTTCCTGCTTGCCGACCAGCTTCCAGTCGTAGCGGTCCAGGGCACCGTTGAAGACGAACACGTCGTCGTAGGTGCCGGCGCCGGCCATGCCGGGGTTGGGGGTGTCGTAGGCCAGGTTCGGCGCGAGCTTCACGCGGCGCTGGCCGGGCAGGTACTGCCAGGCGCGGCGCGGCTGCTGCAGCGGGTTGGCGGCGTCCTTGAGCATCATCGCCTCGCCGGCGCGGCGGGCCGGGCCGCTGTAGTAGAGCTTCATCTGGTAATAGACCTCGGAGCCCTTCACCGGCTGGGTGAGGTCTTCGTACACCGGGTAGTTGATGAAGGCCTGGCCGGTGGTGGCGAGGTTGGCGCTGCCGGAGGCGTCGACGTTCCAGGAGTCGTACTTGGCCTTGATGTTCACGCCCTGGTAGCGCAACAGGAAGTTCCACATCGCCTCGGCGCCGGTCTTCGGGATCGGGAACGGCACGCCCGGCAGCGCGTTGTCGATGGCGGTGCCGCCTTCCAGGGACTGGGCGGTGACGGCGTTCTTCCTGCTGTTCTCCAGCACGGTGTCCGGCAGCGCGGCACTGCGGTGGGTCGGGTAGACGTCGACGCGGAAGCTCGGATAGCGCTTGGCCAGTTCCACGGTCGTGGCGCTCAGCTGGTTCTTGTACTGCTCGACGTTCTTGCTGTCGATCACCAGCACCGGCTTATCGCTGGCGAACGGGTCCGGGCGCATGCTGTCGCCGGTCTTGAAGCCGGCCGGAGCGGTAGTCAGGCCGCCGGCGTAGGCGGGAATCGAACCGTCGCTGCTGGCGGCCTTCTCGGCGCCGACCAGGGTCAGGGTGCTGCCCAGCTGGGCGGCGTCCTGCGGGGAAACGGCGGCCTGGGCCAGACCGCAGAGGCTCAGGCCGAGGGCGGTGGCAATCAGGGTGGGCTTGAAGTTCATGCTGTATTTCTCCTGCTTCGAGCTCGAAGCCTTACGTGAAATCAGAAGGTGGCCTTCAGGGATGCGGTAACCATGCCGCGGTCCTTCAGCAGGGGCGCGAGGCCGCCCTGCGAGGTGATCTGGCCGGGGATGCACTGGTACTGGCCGTTGGCGCCGGGGGTGTTGTTGTCGCGGCCGCTCTCGCAGGTATCGAAGGGGCCGAAGGCGTCGACGTATTTCAGGTCCAGGCGGTACTTCTGGTGGAAGTCGGCGGCCACGCCGACCGAGTAGCTGCCGGCGTCTTCGTTGCCGCCCAGCTGCACCGCGGAGTTGCCGTGCAGGCCGACGTTGTAGGCCATGGGCATGGACAGGTCGACGCCGGGGAAGGCCTGGTACCAGGTCGGGGTGAAGTTGGCGGACATGGCGTAGGCGTTGGTGGTGACCTTGTCGACGCCGTGGTAGCTGGAGTCGCCCTTGAAGGTCTGCTGGCCTTCGGTGACGTCCACCAGGTGCGTCAGGGTGCCTTCCACGGCCAGGGACGAGGCGTCCCACAACGGGGTGGCACCGAAGGTCACCAGGCCGTTGAGCACGACGTGGAGGGTCTTGCCGCGGGCAAGGCCCGTGTCGCCGTCGCTGGGCAGCCCGCCGATCAGGTTGGCGCCGTTGACCGCGCCGCGCTTGGCCGCTGCATAGAGCGTGGAGTTGACCGTGGCGAAGTTGCTCGCCAGCGGCATGTTCTCGCGGTAGTTCAGGTCCATGCCGACGCTCACCCCGCCGATTTCCTTCGACAGGCTGATGCCGTAGATGTCGATGTCGTCGGCGTACGCGGTGATGTAGTTCATCCCCTGCAGGCCGGCGAGGCCGGGCTTGTGCAGGTTCGGCGCGTCGACGAGCACCGCCGGCAGGGTGTCGGAGGTGTTGCGGTAGTAGAAGCCCAGGGTGCCGTCGAGCCATTCCGGGCTCCACTTGGCCATCAGGCCGAAGTCGCCGGTGTTGTCCGGCTCGCGGTCGTGGCCGCGCGGAGCGCCATAGAAGGCGTTCTGTGCCGGCAGCGGCAGCCAGAAGACGTTGCCGCCGTCGTTGAGCATGTCGTAGGGGCCCATGTAGGTGCCGCCTTCGGGGAAGCGCGAGTTCTCGAACTCGAGGAAGTACTGCGCAGCCAGGGTCAGCTCGGGGTTCACGGTCAGCGAGGCGGACAGCTGGTTGCGCGGCATGAACAGCTCTTTCGCTTCGGTGCCGGGCACGTTGTACAGCTTGCCCAGGTCCAGGGCCGACTGGCCGTAGTTGATGCCGTTGGCGGCGCTGAACAGGGTCTCGCCCCAGTAGATGGTGTGGCGGCCGAGCTTGCCGCTGAGCTGCATGTCGTCGCCGACCTGGTGGCTGGCAAAGACGAAGGCATCGAGCAGCTCGCCGGACGGGCCGTTGTAGTAGCGGTCGGCGAAGGTGCTCAGGCCGTGGGTGGCCGGCTGTGCGCCGCGCGGGGCGATCACGCTGCCGTTGCGGCTGACCAGGTGGCCGGCGTTGCCCTTCTGGCCGGGGAACGGGTTGTCCGAGCCGACATCATCGTAGGCATGGTCGTACCAGCCGGCGGCGCTGAGGCGGAAACCCATGCTGTCGCGGTAGACGAAGTCCAGTTCACTGAGCAGGTCGAAACGCTGGGTCACCGGGGTGCCGGAAGAGAAGTTGCGGTCGCCGTCGTTGGTGTTGGCGGTGCCGGCGATCTTGCTGTTGGGCGACTCGACCCGCTGCCCGTAGCTGAGCTTGACGGTGTTGTCGAAGCGGATCGACAGGTCCGGGTTGCCGGTGTCCAGCTCGAAGGCCTGCAGCGACTGGCTGGCCATCGCGGTGACGACAGCGGTTGCCAGCAGGCAGCGTTGCAGGGGGTTGCTCTGATGATGCATGCGTGTGCTCCGTTTCTTGTTGTGGTCGGGACGCTTTCCGGGCCCGTCCCGCAGCCCCTTCCCCCTGCGCCAGGGCGCACGGGGACCTGCCCCGGCGCGGACGCCGGGACCGGGAGTTGCTGGGTTGATCAGTCGCCTGGGTGAATCAGGTATCCAGCATCTGGATCAGCGCCTCGGCCTCTGGCCAGTCGCCGAATCCCGAAGCGGGGTTGAGATGGCCTACACGGCCCAGTTCCACCAGGCTGGCGCGCCAGTGGCGGGCCATGCGCTGCACGGCATCCGGGCTCGCCAGCGGGTCGTTGTCACTGCATGCCACCAGCGTGGGAAATGGCAGAGGCTCCAGCGGCAGCGGCGCCCAGCCCATTTCGGCCAGGACCGTCGGCTTGGGATAGTGGGCCGGCCAGTCGCCGTCGAGATCCGGCGGCGTCGCCAGCAACGCACCCTTGATCGGCCGGCGGTAGCGTGCCGCCCAGTGGGCGACCATCAGTACACCCGCGCTGTGGGCGACCAGGATCACCTCGCCTTCGATGCTTTCCAGTTCGCGCTGGATGGCATCGACACGGGCATTCAGGTCCAGCTTGCTCTCGGTCAGCGGCGGAACGCTGCGGACATTGGGCAGGCGCTGCTGGAGCAGGGTCTGCCAGTGCTCGGCCACGTGGTCGCGCAGTCCGGGGACCATGAGGACGGTGGTGGAAGTCTTGTTATGGCTCACCGATTCACCTTTGCCGTGATTTCGAACTTGTTGGACAGACAGTAGAGATGCACCGGTGAAGGTGCTTTGCATTG
This sequence comes from Pseudomonas sp. DP-17, assembly GCF_022380625.1. Taxonomy (NCBI): domain Bacteria; kingdom Pseudomonadati; phylum Pseudomonadota; class Gammaproteobacteria; order Pseudomonadales; family Pseudomonadaceae; genus Pseudomonas; species Pseudomonas sp. DP-17. The sequence goes on along the minus strand of NZ_JAKSXG010000005.1, from coordinate 1,679 downwards.
AGCGTCAGGCACTTCGCATTTGATGACAGGCCCTGCCCCGCCTGACGCCTCGCCGCAAGGCTGCATGGCTTGCACCACGGGACGTACGGCGCACTCCAGAGCGCCGCAGGCACTGGCCGAACTGCGAAACTTCGTACACGCTTGGTTACAGCTGCCGATAGAATCTGCTGTCATCGACCCAGCCAGCGTGCGCTCGGCCGTCGGCGTCCCCGGACCCCGCCGGCACGCAGCAACCACAAGAACAAGAAGGCGATCGGCATGACTCCAATGGTTCGCATTGCGGCCCTGACCAACTACCTGGAAGTGGCCCGGCACCTGGGCCTCAACCCGCAGCAGCAACTGAGTGCGGTGGGCCTCTCCCAATCCATGCTCGAGCACCCTGAGCAGCGCATCCCCGTTGCCACGGCGGTGACCCTGCTGGAGGACTCGGCGCGTATCAGCGGCAGCGAGACCTTCGGCCTGCGCATGGCCGAATCACGCCAGCTCGCCGACTTCGGCGTGATCAGCCTGCTGCTGTCGCACCAGGCCACCCTGCGCGAAGCGATGGACACCATCATTCGCTACCGCCACCTGCTCAACGAATCCCTGGCGCTGTACGTGGACCAGGAAGGCAAGATGGCGATCCTGCGCGAGGAGCTCCTCACCGTGCCGCCGATGCCCATGCGCCAGGGCCTGGAGCTGGCCCTGGGCACGCTCTACCGCCTCTGCGCCGCCCTCCTCGGCCCGCACTGGCGACCGATCAGCGTCAACTTCAGCCACGACGCCCCGGCGGACCTGCAGGTCCACCGGCGTCTGTTCGGCTGCAAGATCGAATTCGGCAGCGAGTTCAACGGCATCGTCATCCCCGCCGCCGACCTCGACGCCGCCAACCCCATGGCCGACCCGGCCATGGCGCGACATGCGCGCAGCTTCGTCGACTCCCTGCCCGGCGCCACCGACGGCAGCACGCTGAACGAGGTGCGCAAGTCCATCTACCTGCTGCTGCCCATGGGCCGCGCGACCATCGAACAGATCGCCCAGTCGCTGGGGCTGAACGTGCGCACCCTGCAACGGCGACTGGAAGACAACGGGGTGACCTTCTCCGACCTGATCAACGAAGTCCGCCGCGAACTGGTGCTGCGCTACATGGAGAACCCGCGCTATTCGCTGGGGCGCATCGCCGACCTGCTGGGGTATTCGATGCCCAGTTCGTTCACCCGGTGGTTCGCGGTGCAGTTCGGCGTGTCGCCGGCGGCGTGGCGCAAGGAACATCTGGGGCGGGAGGGGGAGTGATCGATTCCTGAAGGGGCGGTGCCGTGCGGTTCGCGAGCAAGCTCGCTCCTACGAAGAGCGCGCCCTGACTCCGGCTTGGCTTTGGCTTTGGCTTTGGCTTTGGCTTAGCAAGGCTTCCAGATAAACGTCAGCGCACTCCGAACGCCCCGTTCAGGAGGCCTCCTGAAAGGGGCATTCGGCGCGTGCGGATATTGCTCTGGAAGTCCTCAAAAGCCAAAGCCAGAGCCGGCGCCTGTACGTAGGGCGCATAATCCGAAACGGGTTATCCGCCAACACCACGTCCGCGGATAATGCTGGCGCGTTATACGCCCTACGAATCAGGGCCGGCGCCCAAACAGAATCGCGGGGGGGGGGGGCGCGCGCACCCCGCCCCCCCCCCCCCCGGGCGGGGGCCCCCCCCCCCCCCC